>DASWCJ010000080.1:0-13297 GCA_036390155.1 Anaeromyxobacter sp. | reverse complement strand
CCGGTGAAGAGGATGCCGTAGTTCATCCCCATGTTCTTCGTGCCCCACTGGTCTGCGGTGGCGGCCGGGAAGATCGCGAGGCAGGCGCCGTAGCTGAAGCCGACCACCGCCGCGCCGACGATGAAGCCGCCGATCGTGCTGAACTGCGGGAAGAAGAACATCGCGGCCGCCTGCGCGATGCAGACGATGCCGAGGGTCACGACCCGGCCGATGACGTCGGAGATGACCCCCGCGATGATCCGGCCGCTCGCGTTGAAGATGGCGAGGAGGGCGACGAAGACGAACCCGATCTTGATCGCGCCGTTCGACTGGACCGAGACGATCTTCGCCATGTGGCCGATGATCATGAGGCCGGCCGTCGCGGCGCAGACGAACTGCACCCAGAGCATGTAGAACATCGGGGACTTCAGCATCTCGCGCCAGGTCGCCTCGACCTTGGGCTTCGCGCCCGCCGCCGCCGGCTTCAGGGACACCGCGGGCTTCTCCGGGTTCCGGATGAACTGGGCGAAGGCGGTCGCCACCACCAGGAAGGCGACGCCCAGGATCCGGAAGGCCCCGGGGATCCCGTACTCGCCGAGCAGCCACTTCGAGAGCGGCGCGATGTAGACCGGCGCGATGCCGAAGCCGCCCACCACGATGCCGGTGATGAGCCCCTTCTTCTCGGGCGGGAACCACTTCACCGCCGCGGGGTTCGCGGAGGAATAGCCGAGGCCGAACCCGGCGCCGGCGAGGAGGCCGAAGCCGACGACCGCCGGCCAGATCGCGCCGCTCGACGCGAAGCTCGCGACGATGAGGCCGACGCCGGTGAGGACGCCGCCCGCCGAGGCGACGAGGCGCGGGCCGACCTTGTCCTGCAGGCGTCCGGCCGGGACCATCACCAGGGCGAAGCAGGCGATCGCGAGCGTGTACGGCAGGGTCGCCTCGGTCTTCGTCCAGCCGAAGCCGCCCTTGTCGATCGACTCGACCAGCTGCTTCGAGAAGACCGACCACGCGTACAGGATGCCGAGGGCGAGGTTCAGCCCCATGCCCGCCAGCGTGACGATCCAGCCCCTGCGGTTCATACGTGCCCCTTCGTCCCGGTTTGTGCGGTCGCGCGCCCGAAAAATGCGGGCGGAATCTAGCAGAAATCCGTGCGCTGGCGCCTCACACCACTGGGAAAGCGGGCTTTTCATCGTGGACACGACGGGGCGATGACGCAATGTTTGCGAGCACCGGATTGCGCGTCGCCAGAATCGCCCGTCGGGATCGTGGCTTCACGAGCCCGCCGACGGGCGCGAAGCGTGCGCCGCCTCCTTGCCAGCCCCGATCGGCATTTGCTGCTAGCCCTTGCCGATCACCTTCGCCTTCGCGGCGTGCGGGTCGTGGCAGGCGGTGCACGCCTGGTCGCTCGAGACCTTCGCATGCTTCTGCTTCATCTTCTTGTCGGCGAGGTCGTGGCAGACGCCGCAGAGCTTCGGGACCGCCTCGGTGAGCTGCGCCGCGCTCGCGGACGCATGCGCGTCGTGGCAGCTCGCGCAGTCACGCTCGGCGAACGGCTCGTGGACCCAGGCGAGCTTCAGCTGCGCCGCCTTCGCGGCGTGGCAGCCGAGGCAGAGGTCCCCGCCCGCCTTGACGAGGAGCTTCTTCCGGTCCCCGCCGTGCACCGCGTGGCACTTCGTGCACTCGCCGCGCTTCACGGGCGTGTGGACGAACGGCTTCTCCAGGGCGGCCTGCGTCTTCTGGTGGCAGCTCCAGCAGAGCGCGCCCCCGCTCTCGGTGAGCAGGTGTTCGCGGGTCGAGGCGTGCGGCGTGTGGCACTCGAAGCAGCGCCCTTCCTTCACCGGTGCGTGCGCGACCTTCACCGCCGCGGCGCGCTTCGCGAAGTCGTGGCAGTTGTCACACTCCGCGAGCAGGTTCTTCTTCGTGCGCGCCGAGCCGCGCTCCTCCCCGGGCGGCGGGTGGCAGGTGCCGCAGTCTCGATCGGCGAAGGGCGGGTGTGCCCGGTCCGCCACGAGCTTCTTCTGGGCCGACGCGTGCGGGTCGTGGCAGCTGGTGCAGCGGGCGCCGACGACCGAGTAGCCGCCGTGCGACTTGCGGACGGCGTCCCCGTCCGCGTCGTGGCAGTCGGTGCAGAGCCCCGGGACGTCCTTCTTCAGCAGGGCGACGGACGGCGAGCCATGGCCGGAGTGACAGTCGCGGCACGCGCCGTCGGCGACGGCGGCGTGGACGGTGAGCTTCTTGTCGGCGAGCCGCACCCGGAGCTCGTCGTGGCACGAGAGGCAGAGGTCGTTGCCCGCCTTCTTGAGGAGGTTCTCGCCCTGCTTGCCGGCGTGCGGCTCGTGGCACTCCCAGCACCGGCCACTCAGGAACGGCTTGTGGAGCGACCGCGCGTTCGCGAAGGTCTTCCGCGCGCCGACGTGGCACTCGAGGCAGATCGAGGCGTCGTCCGCCTTGAGGTGCTTCGGCTGGCTGCCGTGCGAGACGTGACACTGCGAGCAGTTGCCGCCGGCGAACGGGTTGTGGAGCTTCCTGCTCGAGAGCTTCTCGATCATGCCGCGGTGGCAGCCGAGGCAGAGCTCCTCGCTCGTCGCCTTCTGGAGGAGCGGCCCGCGCGCGGACGCGTGCGGGACGTGGCAGGCGTTGCACTCGCCCTTCGCGAC
This sequence comes from Anaeromyxobacter sp., assembly GCA_036390155.1. GTDB lineage: Bacteria > Myxococcota > Myxococcia > Myxococcales > Anaeromyxobacteraceae > Anaeromyxobacter. Next base: position 10,658 of record DASWCJ010000080.1, on the reverse strand, counting down.
GGGCGGGTGCGGCCTGCCGGTCCGCTTCCGCTCCTGGTCCTGCACCTCGTGGCACCGCGCGCAGAGCGCGTTCGGCGCCTCGACGAGCAGCTTCGCGCGGCCGCCGTGCGGCTCGTGGCAGCTGCCGCAGTCGCCCGAGCGGACCGGCTCGTGCCTCGACTTCGCCTCGGCCCAGTCGCGGACCTCGCGATGGCAGCCGCCGCAGAGCTGGTCCTCGGTGGAGAGGAGGAGCTTCGGGCGATCCGACGCGTGCGCCCCGTGGCACGCCTGGCACTTGCCCGCCTGCACCGGCGCGTGGGCGCCCGCGCCCTGGCCCTTCGCGACGATGGCCGCATGGCAGGGGGTGCAGAGCGTCGCGGCGGGCCGAGCGAGCAGCGCCGGCTCGTCGACCGCGTGGGGCGAGTGGCAGCCGGTGCACTCGCCCGTCTTCAGGGGGGCATGGACGAACTTCCGCTTCGCGAGCTTGTCCTGGAGGTCGGAGTGGCAGTCGAAGCACAGGCCGGGCTGCGCCTTCGCGAGCGCGAACGGCCGGCTCGAGCCCGCGGGGGCGTGGCAGCCCGAGCAGTCGCCGAGCACCTCGTGCGTGACGCGGTGGAGGAGCTTCTCGTTCGCGGCGGAGTGCACCTCGTGGCACAGCCCGCACCGGCGCGGATCGACGGCGTAGCCGCCGTGCGCCTTGGTGAGATCGGTGTGGCACTTCGCGCAGAGCGCCGCGAGGGGCGCGTCGAGCAGCTTCGGGAGGCTCGACGCGTGCGGCCGGTGGCAGGCGGAGCAGCCGCCCATCTGCACGGCGGTGTGGAGCCGCCCGCGCTGGAACTCCTCGCCCTCGTGGCACTTGAGGCAGAGCCCGGGCTCCGCCTCGACGAGGATGTTGCGGCCCTTCTCCCCGTGGCGGTCGTGGCAGGCGTCGCAGCCGGCCCGATCGCGGAACGGCGCGTGGATCTGGGGCAGCGCCCACTGCGCGTTGAGCGTCTTCCTGGCGTGGCAGCCGGCGCAGTCGTTCGCGCGCCCGTTGGGCTTCGCGCCGCCGCACCCCGCAAGGAGCGCGGCGGCGAGCCAGCCGAGGAGGTTCGCTCGATTCATTGGGGCCGGAATCATACCCCAGGGGGGGGCCGGCCCAGGACGAGTCGTTCGCTGCCGGTCGCTACTCCGCCTCGAGGCGGAACTCGGCGATGTCGAACCAGAAGCCCATGCCCTGCACCGAGTCGAGCTGCGCCTGCACGATGGCGAGGTGGCCGTCCTCGATCTCGAGGAACTTCGCGAAGAGGGGCTGGTCCTCCTTCGGCAGCTCCGCGACGAGCTTGTGGTAGAAGGCGTCCGCGTCCTTCTCGTGCACGAGCGCCTGCTTCAGCGCGTCGAGCTCGGTCTTCGACGCGGTGCGCTTCGCGGGCCCGGAGACCTTCTTCCGCTCGGCCTCGATCCACTTCACGCCCTTCGGGAGGATCGACTTCAGCGCGACGTTCGGCACCTGGCCGGTCTTCTTCCACTGCGCGAGGCAGTGCTCGAGATATTCGACGTGCCCCTGCTCCTCCTTGCCGAGGAGGGCGAACACCTTGCGACCCTGCGGGTCGGGGATGTCCTTCGCGCCCTTCACGTAGTGATCCCGAACCTTCTTCTCGAAGTCGATGGCGATGGCGATGGCTTCCTGAAGCTTCATGGTGTCGTTCCTCGGCGCTGGGGTTTGGAGGCGTCGGTCTCGAGGGTCACAGTACCGCGACGCCGTGCGGCCGTTCAAACGAGGCGCGCGCACGGCCCCTCGCGGGCCCCCACGGCCGCGGCCGGTGGTGCACAATGGCCGGCGGAGACTACAACATGAAGAGCGCCGCCTGGATCCTCCCGGCGGCCGACCTGTCGGTCTCGCTCGAGGAGACCGAGCCGCCGTGACGAGCTCCGAAGACCGCGCCGGTTTCCAGCAGCTCTTGCGGACGATGATCACCCGCGACGACCGGGTGGCGGAGCTCGCGGCGCGCTGGCTCGACCTCCCCGACCTCCTCGCGATCCGGCGGCGGATGATCGGGACCGGGCTCGTGGGCGGCAAGGCGGCGGGCATGCTCCTCGCCCACGCCATCCTCGGCCGGCAGATCCCGCGGCTGAGCGAGCGGCTCGAGCCGCACGACTCGTGGTTCGTCGGCTCGGACGTCTTCCACACGTACCTCGTCCGGAAGACGTTCCCCGACTTCGTCCTCCGCCAGTTCGCGGCGATGCTCGAGTACTACGGGCCGTCGCCGATCATCGTCCGCTCCTCCTCCCTGCTCGAGGACGGGTTCGGCAACGCCTTCTCCGGCAAGTACGACAGCTTCTTCTGCGCGAACCAGGGGTCGCCAGCCGACCGGCTCGAGGCGTTCCTCGCGGCGGTGCGCGCGGTCTACGCGAGCGTGATGAGCGAGAAGGCGCTCCGCTACCGCGAGCACCGCGGGCTCCTCGGCCGAGACGAGCGGATGGCGATCCTGGTGCAGCGCGTCTCGGGGGCGGTGCACGGCTCCCTCTTCTTCCCGCAGGCGGCCGGCGTCGCGCTCTCGTACAACCCGTGGGCCTGGAACCGCGAGATCGACCCGCACGCCGGGCTCGCCCGCCTGGTGTTCGGGCTCGGCACCCGCGCGGTGGACCGCGCGAACGACGACTACGCCCGCCTCGTCGCGCTGGACGCCCCCGCGCACCGCCCGGAGGCGACCCAGGACGAGGCGCGCGCGCACGCCCAGCGGCGGGTGGACGTGCTCGACCTCGAGGCGAACCGGTTCGCGTCGCTACCGCTCGAGGAGGTGATCCGGCGCGCGCCGGGGCTCTCGCTCGACCTCTTCGCCACCGCGCGCCCGGGCCGGTCGCCGCTGCTCACGTTCGACCGGCTGCTCTCGGCGACCCCGTTCGTCGACGACCTGCGGGAGATCCTGCGGACGCTCTCGGACGCGTACGGGTTCCCGGTGGACGTCGAGTTCACGCTCAACGACCTCGACGGCGGGCGCCTGCGCCTGAACGTCGTGCAGTGCCGGCCGCTTCAGGTAAAGGAGGGCGGCACCATCGTCGCGCCGCCCGACGACCTCCCGCCCGAGGCGGTGCTGCTCGAGAGCCGCGGCCCGGTGATCGGCCAGTCCACCCACGCGCCGGTGGACCGGGTGGTGCTCGTCGACCCCGACGCCTACGAGCGGCTCGGGACGCAGGACCGCCACGAGGTGGCGCGCGTGGTGGGGCGCGTGACGCGGCTCGAGCCGCCGGGCGCGCGGCGCATCCTGCTCCTCGGGCCCGGGCGCTGGGGGACGACCACGGTCGCGCTCGGCGTCCCGGTCGTGTTCGCGGAGATCGAGCGGGTCTCGGCGCTGTGCGAGATCGTGCGGTCGCGGATGAACGTGGTGCCGGATCCGTCGCTCGGCTCGCACTTCTTCAACGACCTCGTCGAGGCGAACGTGCTCTACGTCGCGGTTACCCCGGACCGGCCCGGGTACCGGCTCGCGGAGGACGCCATCCGGGCCGAGCCGAACCGGCTCGCGGAGCTCCTGCCGGACGACGCGCGCCTCGCCGATGTCGTCCGGGTGGTGGACTTCCCGCGGCGCGGCGACGCGCGATCGCTCTGGCTGAACGCGAGCTGCCTCGACCAGCGGGTGCTCTGCTTCCTCGCGCCCGCGACGGCGCACTCCCGGGCGGCGCCCGGGGAGTCCTAGGGCCCCCCCCTTTACGGGACTGGAACTATTTGTCACACTCCATCGCGACACCGGGGGGTGCGCAGCCGCTGAAGGAGCCCGATGGCCCCAGCACCCGCGAAGCCCCTCCTGGCGCCGCTGCCCGGCGCCACCCTCCCACTCCCGTCGGACCGGCTCTTGGGACGGACGGTGAAGGGGACCCTCCTCATCTCCCGGATGCAATACCTCCGCGCGCGCGGCACGGAGGAGGCCGAGCGCGTCCTGCGCCGGCTCTCCGCCGACGACCAGCAGGTGCTGCGCGGCATGCTGCTCCCGAGCAGCTGGTACTCGGCGGACCTCGTGTCACGCCTCGAGACCGCGATCGTCGCGCTCCTTTCGCGCGGCGACCGCCGGGAGCTCTTCGTCGACCTCGGGCGCTTCAGCGCCGACGCGAACCTCGGTCCGAAGGGCGTGCAGCGGCCCTACCTGCGCGAGGACGACCCGCAGTTCCTCCTCCGGAACATCCCGCGGATGTACTCGGCGCAGCACTCCGACGGCGTGCGGACGTACGAGCAGACCTCGCCGACGGAAGCGATCGTGCGGACCGTGGACGGGCGCGAGGCGGGCGCGGAGGGCTGCCTCACCGCGATCGGCTGGCTCCGCCGCGCGATCGAGCTCTCCGGCGGCCGCATCGTGACGGTCGAGGAGACCCAGTGCCGCGCGCGCGGCGGCTCCTGCTGCGAATACGTCTGCCGCTGGGCCTGACCGAGAGCACCGTCTGGCTTACTCCCGGGCGGCGCTGGCTAGCCGCGGCCGAAGCGGCCCATGGCGGCCTTCACGAATCGCGATCGGACCTGCTCGGAGGCGAGGAGCGCCTGGGCGGGCGGGAGCCGGACGATGACGTCCACCGCCCGGTGGAGGAAGCGCGCGCCGAGCCCCGCCCCCTCGTCGAAGAGGAGGTCTGCGAGCCGGTTCCGCTCGAGGGCCTGGCGCACCACCCGCTCGATCGTGTTCGCCGGGACCGGCCGCGCGCGGCCGCCTTCCTCCATCGCGAGCGCCCCCTTGTGGCACGCTCCGGCGCAGACCCCGCACCCGATGCACCGCTCGAAGTCGATCCGGGGGGCGAGCGCCGCCTTCCGGTTGCCGGGCGCTCGGACCGGCTCCATCTCGATGACGCCCACCGGGCACGCGCGGGCGCAGCGCGAGCAGCCCGAGCACGCCGCCGCGTCCCGCCGCGGGACGTAGCCGCTCGGGTTCACCGCCGGGAGCCCCCAGCGTGTCACCGCGACGAGCTGCTCGCAGCAGCACCCGCAGCAGTTGCACACGAAGGTCGGGCGACTCCGCACGTTGTCCGCGACCTGGACGAGCCCGGACTCGCGCGAGCGCGCCAGGATCTCGAGCGCCTCGGAGCGCTCGATGCGCCGGCCGAAGCCGCGGCGGACCACGAACTCGGCTCCGCCGTTCAGGGACAGGCAGTTCTCCATCGGCGCGTCGCAGCGCGCGCCGAGGTGTTCCGCCTTGTGGCGGCAGAAGCAGAGCGAGACCGCCCAGCCGCGGGCGCCGCCGACCACCTCGCTCGCGCGCCGCCACGCGAGCACGTCGGGCACGTCCTCCCCGAGCTCCTCCTCGTTCACGAGCGCGCGTCCGATCACCGTCTCGCGGCCGAACGCCTCCCGGGCGAACGCGGGGTCGCCGTGGGTGTAGGCCTCGAGCGCCTCCGCCATCCGCTGCTTCGGAATCTGGTCCTTCGCCCGCATGAGCGAGTACTCGAAGAACCCCACCACCGGCGGCGAGAGGAGGTAGGCGCGCCGCCCCGTGCGCGGGTTCACGAGGTCGACCACCACGCCGCGATCGCACATCGGCTCGAGCCTCGCCTCGAGCTCCGCGGGCGGGACGCCGAGGCGCGACGCGAGCTTCTCGGCGGAGATCGGGCCGACCGGCATCCGCGCCGCGAGCGCCGCCTCCTCCGGCGAGAAGAGGATCTCGAGGATCTCGCGCCGCGCCGCCTCGGCGCGCTCGTCCTGCGCCTCGGGGAGCGCGACGGGCCCGCGATCGAGGCGCGCGACGAGATCGCGGTACTGCTCCTTCAGCCGGCCGAGGTGGCCCATGCCGAGGGACGTACCACACCCGGTGCTCCCGAGGCGTGCCCCGCGCCTCCGCGGCTACGGCCGGGGCAGCGCCGCCGCGAGCCGCCTCGCCCCCCGGGCCGTACGGCGCGCGCGGGAGCGGAGCGCGGAGCCGATCCCGGTCAAGGCCGCCCAGCCGATCGCGGCGAGGGCGAGCGCGCCCCAAGGGAACGGCCGTGCCGCCTTCGTCGCTGCCCGGCCCGCCGGTCGCCCCGGCTGCCGGTCCGCAGGACGCCCTTCCACAAGACGCCCCTCCCGCGAGCGCTCCTCCTCCTGGACGTCCGGATCCCCGCCGAGCCGCTCGCCGACCGTGGCGGCGAGCGGCGCCTCCGGCTTCCTCTCGTTCGACATGGCGCTCCTCCCCGAGGGACGGTGGGGCGCGCGCGGGCGATGCGCCAGCGAACGCTGCGCCCGCGCCGAGCCACCCCTGCGGCCCGCTCAGCGCCCGCCGCGGATCGAAAGGTCGAGGATCTCGATCGGGTGGGCCGCCGGGACGTCCGCGCCGCGCTCCGCGAGCATCCGCTCGATCTGGAGCGAGCAGCCGGGGTTCGCGCTCGCGATGAGCGTCGCACCCGTCGCGGCGACCGCCGCCGCCTTGCGCCGCCCGATCTCGTCGGCGCTCCCGGGCTCGACGAGGTTGTAGACGCCGGCCGAGCCGCAGCACTGCTCGCCATCCGGCACCTCGACGAGCTCGAGCCCCGGGATCGCGCGCAGGAGCGCGCGCGGCGGCTCCTGCACCCGCTGCGCGTGCCCGAGGTGGCAGGGCGAGTGGTACGCGACGCGCGCCCGGAGGGGATGGCGCTCGGCGCGCGCCGACAGCGTCGCGAGGAGCTCGGAGACGTCGCGGACCTTCTCGGCGAACGCGCGAGCGCGCGGGAGGAACTCCGGGTCGTCGCGGAAGAGGTGCGCGAGGTCCTTGAGGTGGGAGCCGCAGCCCGCTGCGTTCACCACGATCGCGTCCACCGGCTCCCGCTCGAAGCGCAGGACGAGGTCCCGCGCGAGTCGGAGTGCCTCCTCCTGCCGCCCAGCGTGGACCGAGAGCGCGCCGCAGCACCCCTGCCCCTCCGGCACCACCACCTCGACGCCCTCGGCCGCGAGCACGCGCAAGGTCGCGCCGTTCACGTTCGGGAAGAAGACGCGCTGCACGCAGCCGCCGAGCAGTGCCGCCCGGAGCCGCCGCTCGCCCGACGCGGGGACGTGCGCCGGGAGCGTCGCCGTCACGTCCTCCCACCGGAGCGACGGCGCGAGCGCCTCCATCGCCGCGAGCCGCGGCCAGGCACGGAGGAGCCCGGCGCGCCGCGCGAGCCAGCGCAGCCCGGTGACGCGGAGGAGCCAGATCCCGACCGCCGCCGCGCGCAGCACGCGCGGGTGGGTGAACAGGAAGAACACCGCCGCGCGCCAGCGGCGGTCGGCGTCGGGGCGCGCGAGCTCGCGCTCCACCCGGACGCGCGCACGGTCGATGACGTGGTCGTACCGGACGCCCGAGGGGCACGCGGTCACGCACGCCATGCAGCCGAGGCAGCGGTCGAAGTGCTTCGCGACCGCCGGCGACATCTCGATCCGGCCGTCCTCGAGCGCGCGGAAGAGGTCGATCCGGCCGCGCGGCGAGTCCATCTCCTGCTGCCAGTTCTGCCAGGTCGGGCAGATGGGCAAGCAGAACCCGCAGTGGACGCAGTCGTCCGCGGGGGAGCGCGTCGTGGCAGGCGGCTTCGTCGCCGGGGCATGGGCGGTGCTCGGCGTGGACATCAGATCCCCCCCACGAACCGACCCGGCGCGAGCCGCGCCTCGGGATCGAGCTCGTGCTTGAGGCGCCGCATCACCTCGAAGCCGGCGGGCGCCGGCCCCCACGGGTCGACGAGGGCGCGGACCGCGGGCGGCGCCGCCACGATCACCACCGAGCCGTTGCCGAGCTTCCGCAACCGGAGCCGCGCATGCTCGACGCCGGCGGCGACCGCGGCGGCGTCGCCCGCGTCGCCGGCGAGGAGCGCGATGCCGAGGGCGGGGTGCAGGATCGGCCCTTCCCCGCCGAGCGCGGCCCGCAAGGGCGAGAGCGCGTCGAGCGCCCCCACGAGCGCGGCCGGCGCGAAGGTCGCCTTCACCCGGACCGCCCCCGCGGCGCGGAGCGCGTCGTGGCGCGACCAGAGCGCCGCCTCCTCCACCCCCTCGAGCCGGGCGCCGCCGCCCGCGCGACCGAGGACCCGGTCGACCTGGTCCTTCACGCCGGGCGCGAACCCCTCGAACCGGATCGCGAGCCGGAAGTGCACGCCGTCCGGCAGCGCGGCGAGCGCGGTCGGCTCGACCCCGAGCTCGCGAAGCGCCGGGAGCGTGTCCTGCACGTCGATCCCCGAGAGCCCGTCGAACGCGGCGGTCGCGGAGGCCTCCGGGAGGGGGTGGAGCCGGAACACCACCTCCGCGACGAGCCCGAGCGTGCCGAGCGAGCCGCAGAGGAGGCGCGGCAGGTCGAACCCGGCGACGTTCTTCACCACCTTGCCGCCCCCGTGCGCGACGACGCCGTCGGCGCGGACGAGGGTGACCCCGATGACGAGGTCGCGCACCGAGCCGAACCGGGTGCGCCGCGGCCCGAAGGCGTTCGCCGCGACAACGCCCCCGACGGTGGCGCGCTCCGGCTCCGGCGGATCGAGCGCGAGCCGCTGCCGGTGCGGCGCGAGCGTGCGCTGCAACGCCGCGATCGTCATCCCCCCCTCGACCGCGACGATCTGGTCGGCGGGGGCGTGCTCGCGCACCCGCGCGAGCCTGCGCGTGCGAAGGACCGCGTCGAGCCGCCGCGGCGCCGCGCCGAGCTCGAGGTCCGTCCCGCCGCCGACGAACGCGACCGCGAGCTTCTCCGCCGCGAGCGCGCGCATCGCCTGCGCGGCCTCGTCGAGCGTCGCGGGCTCGAGCACCCGGCGCGGGCTCGCCCCGAGGATCGCGTCGCTCGCCTCGATGGGGATTGGGACCGGCGTCACCAGCGCTCCGCGAGCCCCGCCCGCTCGAGCGGGTGGGGTTGATAGGGCCCGGGCTTCTCGCCGCACAGGCGCGGCGTCGGGAAGACCTTCCCCGGGTTCATGAGCGCGAGCCCGTCGAACGCGCAGCGCACGCGGGCCATCGTCTCGAGGTCGGCGGCGGTGAACTGCTCGGCCATGTAGCGCGCCTTCTCGGCGCCGACGCCGTGCTCGCCGGTGATCGAGCCGCCCGACCGGATGCAGAGGCGGAGGATCTCGCCGCCGAGCGCGGCCGCGCGCTCCTCCTCGCCGGGGTTCCGGGCGTCGTAGAGGACGAGCGGGTGGAGGTTTCCGTCGCCGGCGTGAAAGACGTTCGCGACGCGCAGCCCCGCCTCCCGGGCCATCCGCTCGATCTCGCGAAGCACCCGGGCGATCTCCGAGCGCGGGATGACGCCGTCCTCGACCATGTAGCTCGGGCTGATCCGCCCGACCGCGGCGAAGGCCGACTTCCGCCCTTTCCACATGAGCTGCCGCTCCGCCTCGTCCCGCGGCACCCGGATCTCGAGCGCCCCCGCCGCGCGCGCGATCTCGATGGCGCGGGCGGAGACGTGCTCGACCTCCGCCTTCGTCCCGTCCGCGTCCATGAGCAGCGCCGCGCCCACGTCCGGCCAGTCGAGTCCGGTCGCCGCCTTCGCCGCGACGATGGCGAGCCGGTCCATCATCTCGATCGCCGCCGGGAGGATCCCGGCCGCGATGATCCCCGAGACCGCCGCGCCGCCCTCGTCCGTCGTGGGGAACGTCGCGAAGAAGGTGCGGGTGGTCTCGGGCTTGCGGAGGAGCCGCAACGTCACCTCGGTCACGATCCCGACGAGCCCCTCGGAGCCGACGAGCGCCGCGAGCAGGTCGTAGCCCGGTGCGTCCGGCGCCGGGCCGCCGAGATCCACCACGCTGCCGTCCGAGAGCACCACCTTCGCCGCGAGGACGTGGTTCGTCGTGAACCCGTACTTCAGGCAGTGCGCGCCGCCCGAGTTCTCGGCGACGTTGCCGCCGATCGAGCAGACGCCCTGCGACGAGGGATCCGGCGCGTAGTACATCCCCGCGCCCGCGACGGCGCGCGTGACGTCGAGGTTGATGACGCCGGGCTCCACCCGGATCCAGCCGTTCGCGAGGTCCACCTCGAGGATTCGTCGCATCCGGGAGAGCGAGAGGACGATGGAGCCCTCCGTCGGGCGCGCGCCGCCCGAGAGCCCCGTGCCCGCGCCGCGCGGCACGATCGGCATCCTCGCCTCGCGCGCGATCGCGACCACCCGGACCACCTCGTCCGTCGAGGCGGGCAGGACCGCCATCGCGGGCGGGGTCCGGCCGTGGGTGATGCCGTCGGCCTCGTAGACGACGAGCTCCGCCGGATCGGTGACGACGTTCTCCGTCCCCACCACCTCGGCGATCCGCGCGGCTGCGTCGAGCATCTCGAGACCCGTCCGCTTCGAGCGGCGCCCCCGCACCCGGAGCGCCTGAACGTTGAGGTTTCCGCCCCTGGAGCGCCAGACTCGGCGACTCGACGGACCATTGCGAGCGCCTCGGGGCGTCCCAGAGGGGGCATGCAAGCTCGCGACCCGACGAGCGGATCCTCGCCCGGGCGTCCCGGCGCGGAAGGCGCCGTCGAGCGGGCTCCCGTTCCCGGTGGTGGCAAGGGGCCTGCACCCCTGGCATGATGTCGCGCCTGGAATTTCGCGTCCCGCGCAACCGGAGGTCCATCACCTTGAACCGCTCGCTCATCATCGGCCTCGCGGCCGGTCTCCTCGTCGGCGTCTTCATCGGCTATCAGGCAGGCTCCGTCACCTCCCCTCCCCCAGGCGCGGGGACGATGGGAACCCTCCCGCCCGGCATGCCCCCCGGGATGCCGCCAGGGGGTGGCGCGGTCGGGCAGCCCGCACCCGGCGACAACGTCCAGGCGCGGATCAGCGCGATGCAGGCGATGC
>DASWCJ010000079.1:0-7921 GCA_036390155.1 Anaeromyxobacter sp. | reverse complement strand
CATGGAGGCGCTCCGGGTGCCCGCGACCCGCGGCCGCCACGCGCACGTGCTCGCGCACCTGCTCGGCCACTTCCGCGACGTGCTCCCGGCGGCCGACCGGCGCGAGCTCGCCGGAGCCGTCGAGGACTTCGCCCGCGGCGTCGTGCCGCTCGTCGTCCCGCTCACGCTCTTCCGTCATCACGTGCGGAGCCGCGGGATCGCGTCCCTCGCCGGGCAGACGTACCTCGATCCAGATCCGAAGGAGCTCATGCTCCGGAACCACGCGTGAGCCCGGCCCGCCGCGCCCCGCGCTCGAGCCCTCTCCGGCCGTACGCGGAGTGAGTCCCGGTCGCGTCGTCTGCCCATCCGGGGCGCGGGTCTCGGGCGAACGGAAATTGACGGTCGAGAGATATCGGAGAGGCGGGCGACCATGGCAAAATGCCCGCCTTTCACCGCCGGAAGGGTGCCGATGTCGAAGACCGCCGTGAAGACGAAGCCCGCCATCCGCCGCGATCTCTGCAAGGGGTGCGGGCGCTGCATCGAGTCGTGCGCGCAGCACTGCATCGTCCTCGGGACCGAGGTGCACCCCGCGAGCGGCGTGGTCCCGGTCGAGCTGGACCTCGGGCGGTGCAACGCCTGCGGCCTGTGCATCGACGCCTGCCCCGAGCCCTTCGCCCTGCTCGACCCCGAGGAGGCGGACCGGCTCGCCGTGGTCGACGCGGCGCCGCCGCGCTCGCACCCGGTCCCCGACGACGTCCCGCCCACGACGCTGCCGCTCCGCGCCGGGGCGACGCTCTTCATGAAGGGCGCCCACGCGGGCGCGTTCGGCGCGGTGCTCTCCGGCTGCCGCCACTTCTACGGCTACCCCATCACGCCCTCCACCGAGGGCGCGGAGCTCATGTCGAGGCTCCTCCCCGAGCTCGGCGGGACGTACGTGCAGGCGCCGAGCGAGGTCGCCGCCGTCAACATGATGTACGGCGCCGGCGCGGCGGGCCGCACCGCGATGACCTTCACCTCGTCGCCCGGCTTCAGCCTGATGCTCGAGGGCATCTCGTACATGATCGGCGCCCAGCTCCCGGGCGTGTTCGTGAACGTGATGCGCGCCGGGCCCGGGCTCGGCAACGTCGGGCCCGCGCAGGCGGACGTGAAGCTCGCCTGCCAGGGGCTCGGCCACGGCGACACGCACGCGCCGGTCTTCGCGCCGGCGACGCCGCAGGAGATGCTCGATCACACCGTGCTCGCCTTCGAGCTCGCCCAGCGGTACCGGACGCCGGTCGTGATCCTGGCGGACGGCTACCTCGGCCAGATGACGGGTCGGGTGGTGCTCCCCGACCGCATGGTGAAGCCGGGCCTGCCGGCCTGGTCGGTGCCGGGCGACGCGGCCCACCGCGGGAACCTCGTCACCTCGATCCTCCTCGACCCGCACGACTTCGAGCAGCACAACCTCGCGCTCGTCGCGAAGTACGCGCGCATCCGCGCCGCCGAGCAGCGGGCCGCGCCCCATCTCTGCGACGACGCCGAGGTGCTGCTCATCGCCTGCAACACGCCGTCCCAGACCGTGAAGGGCGCGGTCCGCACCCTGCGCGAGCAGGGGATCCGCGCGGGCCTCTTCCGCCCGCAGACGCTCTGGCCATTCCCGATCGACGCGCTCCTGCCCTTCCTCGCGCGGACGCGGCGGATCGTGGTCGTCGAGGCGAGCGACGGCCAGATCGAGGCGGAGCTCCGGCTCGCGCTCTCCGAGCGCGACGCCGGCGCGGGCCTCGCCATCACCCACGTGCGGCGGCTCGGCGGCATCCTGCCCTCGCAGCCGGAGATCGTCGCCGCCGCGCGCGCGGCCGCCGCGGCGGAAGGGAGGGCGGCGTGAGCAGCGTCTTCTACGAGCGGTTCGAGCGGCACGACAAGGCGACCGGCCTCAAGGCGCACGGGACTCACTACTGCGCGGGCTGCGGCCACGGGCTCATCCACCGGTACCTCGCCGACGCGATCGAGAAGCTCGGGATCCAGGACCGCACCGTCGCGATCTCGCCCGTCGGCTGCGGGGTGTTCCTCTACTACTACATGGACGTCGGCAACACCGCCGCCGCCCACGGGCGCGCCTCCGCGGTCGCGGTCGGCCAGAAGCTCGCGAACCCGGACGCGGTGGTGTTCGCGTACCAGGGCGACGGCGACTTCGGCGCGATCGGGCTCCTCGAGGGGATCTACGCCGCGCAGCTCGGCATCCCCATCGCCGTCATCTTCGTGAACAACGCGGTGTACGGGATGACCGGCGGGCAGCTCGCGCCGACGACGCTGATGGCGCAGAAGACCTCGACCTCGCCCCTCGGCCGCGACCTCACCGCCGGGACGCCGCTCAAGCTCGCGGAGATGATCGCGTCGATCGACGGGCCGGTCTACGTCGAGCGGGTGGCCCTCTTCGACGCGAAGCAGCGGCGCCGGGCGGCGAAGGCGATCGAGAAGGCGCTCACGCTCCAGCGCGACAACGCCGGCTACGCGTTCGTCGAGGTGCTGGCGGAGTGCCCGACCCACCTCAAGCTGACGCCCACCGAGGCGGAGCGGTGGGTCGAGGAGAAGATGCTGCCGGTCTTCCCCCTCGGCGTGAAGAAGGACCTCCCGCCGTCGGGGTGGGCGCAGGCGTTCCGCACGCCCTCGTTCGATCCCGAGCGCGCGCTCGCCGCCATCGGCGCGGGGGGCGAGGCGCCGCCGCGATACGCGCAGGGGCTCCCCGCCGCCTTCGGTGACGACGTCGGGATCAAGGTCGCGGGCGCGGGCGGCGACGGCGCGCAGACCGCGGCGTACCTGCTCGCGCGGACCGCAGTGAACGAGGGCTTCGACGCGACCCACATCCCGAGCTACGGCCCCGAGTCCCGCGGCGGGACCTCCTTCGCGGACGTCCGCATCGCGAAGGGCGAGGTGCTGTCGCCGGACGCGTCGGAGCCGCACGTCCTCGTCGCCTTCAACGCGCCGAGCCTCGCGCGGTTCGGCCCGGCGGTGCGCAGGGGCGGGGTCGTGGTGTTCGACCGTTCGGTGATCCGCGATCCGCCCGCGCTCGATCCCTCCGTCCGGGTGGTGGCGGTGCCCGCGACCGAGATCGCGCGCGAGCTCGGCCAGCCGCTCGCGAAGAACGTGGTCGCCCTCGGGGCGCTGGTCGGCGCGACCGGCCTCCTGCCCGAGGAGTCGGTCCTCGCCGCCCTGCGGCAGGCCCTCGCGGGGAAGCGCGGCCAGGTCTCGGTCAACGAGGAGGCCTTCCGTCGCGGCCTCGCGGCGGGCCGCGGAGGCTGCTAGGTTTTCTCCGGGAAGGGGAATCCGATGGCGACGATGTCCTCCGTGAACCCGGCGACGGGCGAGGTGCTCGCCCGGCACGACGAGCTCTCCGACGCGGCGCTGGAGGCGCGGCTCGCCCGCGCCGCGCAGACGTTCCGCTCCTGGCGCAAGCGCCCGTACGCGGAGCGCGCGGCCCTGCTCGTGCGCGCGGCGGAGGTGCTCGAGCAGCGCAAGGAGCACTGGGCGCGCACGATGACGCTCGAGATGGGCAAGACGTTCAAGTCCGCCGTCTCCGAGGCGGAGAAGTGCGCCTGGGCCTGCCGCTTCTACGCCGAGAACGGCGAGCGCTTCCTCGCCGACGAGGAGGTGAAGGCGAGCGCGACGCGGTCGTTCGTCCGCTGCCTGCCGATCGGGCCCGTGCTCGCGGTGATGCCCTGGAACTTCCCCTTCTGGCAGGTGTTCCGCTTCGCCGCCCCCGCGCTGATGGCGGGGAACGTCGGGCTCCTCAAGCACGCCTCGAACGTCCCGGGCTCGGCGCTTGCGATCGAGGAGGTGTTCCGGCTCGCGGGCCTCCCCGACGGCTGCTTCCAGACGCTCCTCGTCGGCTCGTCGCGCGTCGCGCGGATCCTCGAGGACGACCGCGTCGCGGCCGCGACCCTCACCGGGAGCGAGTGGGCCGGCGCGGCGGTCGCTTCGACGGCCGGGAAGGTGATCAAGAAGACCGTCCTCGAGCTCGGCGGCTCCGATCCGTTCGTGGTGATGCCGTCCGCGCGCTTCGATGCCGCCGTCTCGACCGCCGTGACCGCTCGCTGCATCAACAACGGCCAGTCCTGCATCGCGGCGAAGCGGTTCGTGGTGCACGACGCGATCTACGATCGCTTCGAGCGCGAGATGGTCCGCCGGATGGCGGCGCTCCGGATCGGCGATCCGATGGATCCGGCGACCGACGTCGGCCCCCTCGCGACCGCCTCGGAGGTCCAGAAGATCACCGAGCAGGTGGACGCCGCCGTGAAGGACGGCGCGCGGCTCCTGTGCGGCGGCAAGCCGGTCGGCGGGAAGGGGTACTACTACCCGCCCACGGTGCTCGCCGGGATCCCGCGGAGCTCGCCCTCCTACCGGGAGGAGCTGTTCGGGCCCGTGGCCGTGCTGCACCGGGTGAAGGACCTCGACCAGGCGATCGAGGTCGCGAACGACGTCCCCTTCGGTCTCGGGTCCTCCGTCTGGACGAACGACGAGGCGGAGCGGCGCCGGTTCGTGGACGAGCTCGAGGTGGGCGCGACCTTCGTGAACGCGATGGTCGCGTCGGATCCGCGGCTCCCCTTCGGGGGCGTGAAGCGCTCCGGCTACGGGCGCGAGCTGGCGCGCGAGGGAATCCGCGAGTTCGTGAACGTGAAGACGGTCGTGATCCAGGAGCTCGCCGCCGCCGCCCCGAAGGACGCGACGGAGTAGCGGGACGGCAATCTTGCGTGCGGGTCCGTCGCAAATGTAGGATCCGGCTGTGAAATTCGCGTGCGAGCGGTGCGGAAAGAAGTACGCCACCGCCGAGACCCCCGCCCCCGGGCGGGTCTACCGGATCAAGTGCAAGGCCTGCGGCCACCTGATCGTGGTGAAGGCCCCCGCCGGCGGCGCGACCGCGACGACGGAGCTGCGCGCGCAGACCTCGACGAGCCTTCCGGCCGTGGCCGAGGCGAGGCAGCCGAGCACCCCGGTCGCGGTCAACGAGCCCGCCGCGCCGCCGCTCGAGCCGCTCCCTCCCGAGCCGACTCCCGTGGACGGGTCCGGCTCCTGGACCACTCCGCGCCACCTCGACGCCACCCAAGAGATCTCGATGTCCCAGGTCTCGACGGTGCCGGGGTTCGTGCTGCCCACCGCGGCGCCACCGCCGCTTCCCCCCGAGCCGCCGCCGGAATCCCCGCAGGCCGACGCCGGGGGCGGGTACGTCGACCTCTTCGCGGACGCGCCGAGAAGGGACGTCGATCCATTCGCCGCCGCCGCGCGCGCGTCGCTGCCCGAGGGCTACGGCGCGTCGTCCTCCGCGCCCGACCCGCTCGCGCCGTTCCGCCAGGACCTCGAGGCCCCGCCGCCCGAGCTCCGCGCCGAGCCGCCCGCGCTGCCGAAGGTTGCCGAGCTCCCGAAGCCGGCGCAGCAGGAGAGCACGGGTCCGCTCTTGCTCATCGGCGGCGGCGCGCTCGTGCTCCTCGGCATCATGGCCTTCGTGCTGCTCGGGAAGAAGCCGCCGCCTGCCGCGCCGCCCGCGGCGCCCGTGGTGACCGCGCCCGCGCCCGCGCCCGCCGCGCAGCCCGCGCCGGTCGCCGCCGCGCCCGCGCCGCCGCCGCCGGCCGCGACCCCTGCGCCGCCAGAGCCGCCCCCGGCAGCCCCGGTCGCCACGCCGCCTCCCGCCGCGGAGACGAAGGCGCAGCGGGAGAAGCCCGCGAAGGCCGATCGCGAGGCGAAGGCCAAGACCGATCGCGAGGCGAAGGAGCGCGCGAAGGTGGAGCGGGAGGCGAAGGCCCAGTCCGACCGCGAGGCGAAGGCGCGCGCGAAGGCCGATCGCGACGCGAGGGCCCAGTCCGACCGCGAGGCGAAGGACCGCGCCAGGGCCGAGCGCGACGTGAGGGCCCAGTCCGACCGCGAGCGCCGCGAGGCCGACAAGGTCGCCGCCGCCAACATGGCGGAGCCCACGGGCGGCCTCTCGAACGACCAGATCCACAAGGTGCTCTCGTCCACCCGCAGGGCGTTCGACGGCTGCATCGGCGCGGCGGGGAAGTCGGGCGAGGTGAAGCTCGACGGCCACAAGGTGGTGCTGCGCCTCAACATCCAGGACACGGGCGCCGTGACCTACCCGACGCTCGACGACGTCACCCTCAACGGGACCGAGCTCGGCTCGTGCCTGAAGAGCGCGGCGCGGCTCATGGTGTTCCCGAAGTTCAAGGGGGACACGATGCACGTCGAGGTGCCGCTGCTGCTCGGCGCGAAGTGATCGAAGGTCTCGGAGCTCCCTAGAAATGCACGGCGTGCGCCTTCGCGGCGCGCCCCCGGAACAGGTCGAGCCAGCGCTCGCCGGAGATGCGCTCGGCGAGCGCGACGGCGAGGTGCTTCGGCTCGATCCCCTGGGCGCGGCTCCGCGAGAGCCCGTTCACGCACGACGGGCAGTTCGTGAGGACGGTGACGTCGCGGCGATCGCCAACGTTCTCCGCGAGCGCCTCGCGCTTGCGGTGGAGCATCGCGTCGGTGATGTCCGGGCGCGAGAGCGAGAGCGTCCCCGCCTCCGAGCAGCAGTGGGGGACCGCCTCCACCGCGCCGAACCCGCCGATCCGGGCGAGGACCTCGTCCGCCTTGCCGTCGAGCGAGTCGTGGCAGGGCGCGTGGTACAGGAGGCCGCTCGCCTCGCCGTGGAGGACGAGGCCGCGCTCCGCCGCGTAGGCGGTCACGTCGACGATCCGGCCGCCGAAGGTCTTCGCCGCCTCCATCTCGGTGAGCCCTTCCCGGCAGGTGCCGCAGGTGATCACGCAGCCGTCGAACTCCAGGTACGAGAACATCTCGCGGATCTGGCTGAAGAGGATGGTGTCGGCGAGCACCTGGCGCGAGTGCTGCTCGGTCTTCGCGTTCACGTGCGCCGGGAACCCGCAGCAGAGGAACGGCGGCGGGACGATCACGCGCACCCCCAGCGAGGTGAGCACGTGCAGCGCCGCCATCGAGATGTGCGACTGGAAGCGCTCCGAGCCGCAGCCCGGGAAGTAGAAGACGGTGCGGACCGCGTCGCCGCTCCCCTCCGCGGGCTCGTCGGGCTCGAAGACGAGCACCTGGTCCGGCTCGCAGGGCGGCACGACGTCGTGCAGCGTCTCCGCCGGCATGCTGGGCATGGGCGACCGGAGCATCTGGAGCACGTAGGAGCCGGGCCGGCCGTCGGCCGGCTGGAACGGGGCGGCGACCTCGCAGGCGGCCCGCTGGACCGCGCCGCCGACCCGGAGCGCCGAGCGGAAGAGCCGGTTGTACGCGGGTGAGCGCGACTCGAGGTAGCCGAGCGCGGCGCGGGTCGCGACGGTCTGGCGCTTGTAGTGCCACGACTGGAGGATGCGCCGCTCCAGCACCGAGACCTCGCCGGTGTCGATGTCCACCGGGCACGGCTTCAGGCACTTGTGGCAGATGGTGCAGTGGTCGGCGACGTCCTCGAGCCAGCGCAGGAGCTCGAAGCGGGTCGAGCGCTTCCGCTGCGCGTCGTAGAGGAGGGCCTCGATGAGCGAGCCGATCGCGAGGTTCTTGTTCCGCGGGTGGAAGAACATCCCGCGGGCGGGGTGGTAGACGCAGCAGTCGGCCTTGCACTTCCCGCAGCGGACGCAGTGGGCGATCGACTTCGCGAGCTCCTCGAGCTGGCCGTGCTGGAGGATACGGGCCTCGAGCTCGAGCAGGTTGAAGGAGGGCGTGAAGACCCGGTCGAGGACGTCGAGGTCCTCGAGCTTGCCCGGGTTCATCAGGCCGCCCGGATCCACCTCGCGGCGATGGACGCCGAGCTCCCGGATCCGCTCCGGCTCCAGGTACTTGAGCTTCGTGATCCCGATCCCGTGCTCGCCGGAGACGACGCCGCCGAGCGCGACCACCTTCGCCATCACGCGGTCGATGACCTCCTCCGCGCGCTCGAGCATGGGCCGGTCGTTCGAGAGCACCGGCACGTTCACGTGCA
>DASWCJ010000078.1:0-36361 GCA_036390155.1 Anaeromyxobacter sp. | reverse complement strand
GGGAGGCCTTCGCGCAGCACTGCGCCGCCTGCTCCGGCGCGCAGCAGGACTTGCTTCTGGGCTTGGTGAGCAGCGTCATCTGCTTTCTCCTGTTCAGGTCTTCACTCGCTTCTCGAGCTTCTTCTTCAGGGCGCGCGCGGCGTCGCAGTCCTCGCAGGGCGCGTCGGGCTTCTTGGTGTGGGTCTGGCAGGTCGCGATGCAGTTACCGAGGGACTGGACCAAGATCCGGACCTCTTTTTGCGTCAGGCCGAGGTGCGCGGCGCTTGCCGTGGGGCTCATGTCGTCTCCGGGGAGTCGGGGAACGTCATCCTCGCCTCGTCGGGTGGGAGCCGGCGCGGGACCAAGGGGTTCGCGACCCAGTGCCGCACCCCCGATCTCCCGCCCGGAACGAGCACCGGCGGGGCGCGCGGAACCGACTCGGCTTGCGGAGGCTCTCATCCGTGTGACCTCCCCGTGGCAGCGCCTCTCCCGGTCACCCCTGCGCGCGGCGCTCGCGGCCACGTTCGGCGCGATCGTGGGCGGGCTGTATGCGCACTTCATCGGCTGCAAGACCGGGACGTGCCCGATCACCTCCAGCATCTGGAGCGCCTCGCTCTACGGCGCCCTGGTCGGCGCGCTCGCCGGCTGGCCCTCGCGACCTGTCACGGCTCAGGCGGACGCGGACGCGTCGGACCGCGGGTAGAACGGGCAGCGGGCCTCGATGCACTCCGCGTTCGCGTCGTTGAACTCGCACGGCGCAGCGGAGGTGGAGAGGCGGACGCCGAGCTTCTCGCGGGAGGTGCGGGCCGCGGCGAGGAGGACGAGCCCCGTCGTCCGCTTGCAACAGCGCGGCCCGCCGACGCGCGCGAGGACGTCGAGCGCCCGGGCGGTGGCGCCATTCGCGAGCGCCCACGGCTCGCCGGCGAGCGGGGTCGCGCCGGTCGCGAGGCTCACGTAGATCCCGGCGCCGATCGCCGCGCCGCACGCGCCCTGGAACCCGCAGAAGCCCCCGCCCACCGGATCGGACCGTCGCCGCGCCTCCGCGAGGAGGCGAGGGAGGTCCCCCCGGCGCCCGGTCGCGTTCGCGCGCGCCGCGAGCAGCGCCGCGGGGACGAGGAAGTGGTGCTCCGGCCCGTGGAGCTTCAGCTTCGGGTGGCGCATCAGGGCCCGGGCGATGGCGAGCGGGTCGTCCCCCTCCGCGGCGAGGCAGGCGCGCTCGATCACGTCCTTCGCCGACCCGGAATGGCACGCGTCGCAGACGAAGTGGCCCGCCGCGCAGCGGGCCGCGCTCTCACCCTCCGTACCGCAGAGGATGCAGCGCACCCGCTCCGCCGCCCGGAGGTACTCGAGCGGCGCGCCGCACGTCAGGCATCCGGAGTGGTGCTCGCCCATGCCGTCCGTCACGCGCCGAGCGTCCAGTACCGCGCGCCGAGGCCGTACAGCTCCGCCACGGGTCGGCAGTCCGGCGCGAGCGGCGTCCCCTCGCGCTCCGAGGCGATGGCGCCGCAGCCGCCACCGCAGACCGCGGCGAGCGCGCACTCGCGGCAGGCTGGGATCGAGAGGGTGCTCCGCCCGCGCCAGCCCGTGATCGCGCCCTCGTCGTGGGCGATCTCGGGATGGAAGGTCCCGAGCACGTGCCCGGGGTGCCCGACCGTCGCCGTGCAGCCGTAGAGCTTCCCGTCGGGGCCGAAGGCCCACTCCTTCTTCGTCGCGGGGCACGCGTCGAAGTTCGGGGCGGGCAGCTCGCCGGTCTCGGCGAGGTGGCCGATCCCGTGGAACCGCGGCCGGTGGAAGCGGCGCAGCACCGGGTGCGCCTCGGAGAGCTCGACGTAGCGAGCCCAGAGCTCCACGCGGTCGAAGAGCGCGTCCCGGCGCTGCCGGCTCGCGCACCCGAACAGCTCGTAGTTCCGCCCGACCTGGGTCTTGAACCTCGAGGAGGGGAGGTCGAGCCAGCCCTTCGCGGCTGCGAGCGCGGCCAGCTCCGGCAGCGCGTCGAGGTTCTCGCGATCCGCCACCACCCTGAGATTCACCGGCACGCCCGCGGAGACGAGGCCGTCGATGCCGCGCACGATCCGGTCGAAGGTCCCCGTGCCGTTCGCGTGCGGACGCCGCCGGTCGTGCACGGCGCGCGGGCCGTCGAGCGTCACCTGCACCTCCTTCACCGGCCCCTCCACGAGGGTCGGGAGGAAGGCCTCGAGGTCGTGGCCGTTCGTCACCGCCGCAACCTCGAGCCCGCGCGCGCGGGCGCCGGCCAGGAACCGGCCGACGAGGTCGTGGTGGGGCCGGGTGTCCCGGAGCGGCTCGCCGCCGAACAGGGTCACGAACGGGCGAGGCCGCTCCGCCGCGTGGTGCCGATCCACGTACGCGAAGAACGCGTCCACCACCTCCGGGCGCATCAGGCCGGCGTTCGCGGGGTCGAAGGTCTCCTGGTAGCAGTAGGTGCAGGCGAGGTTGCAGCCGAAGCTCGGGACGACGACGAGCTGGGTGGGGGTCTTCTCGGCCTCCGAGGCCCACTCGGACAGCGCAGCCGCGCGCAGGGCCCGATCCTCCTCGTCGGATTCGACGACGAAGCCCGCCTCACGCAACACCCGCTCGTCGAGGGAGGGCGGGAGCGCCCCGCCGTCGCCGAGGCGCGGCAGTGCCCCGGCGGCGTCGCGCTCGAGGAGCGCGGCCTGTCCGGTGAGCGGCTGCACGAGGAGGACCCGGTCCGAGCCAGAGACCGGCGCGACGATGGCGAAGCGGGAGAGCCGCATGCGATCTCCGTGGGGCTTCAGCGCGTGCCCACGACCGTGATCGAGAGGACGCGCACGCCGCCGCGCTCGTAGGGCGCGGTGCGTCGGACGACGCGCACGTCGGAGAAGCCGGCGCGGGCGATCGCCTCGAGGTACTCCCGCTCCGGGATGGCGCCCCCGTAACAGGCGGCCCACGCCGCGGGGTCGCTCCGGACCTCGTCCGGGAGCGCCTGCTCCGAGACGACGTCCGCGACCGCGAAGCGCCCGCCGGGCCTGAGCAGCCGGTGGATCTCGCGGTAGACCGCGGCCTTGTCCGGCGCGTGGTTCACGGCGCAGCTCGAGATCAGCACGTCGGCGCGGGCGGCGGGGAGGGGCACCGCGGCGAGGTCGCCTTGGACGAACCACGCGCCGGGGGTGCCGGCGGTCGCCTCGCGCGCCTTCGTGAGCATGGCCTCGTTCCCGTCCACGCCGACGGCGAGCCCGGTGGGCCCGACGAGCGCGGCCGCGCGCAGGACGTCGCCGCCGCGGCCGCAGCCGAGGTCGATCACCGTCTCGCCGAGGAGCGGAGCGGCCGCCCCGAGGGCGTCGCCACACGAGAGCGATCCGGCCGAGGCCGCGAGCAGCCCGTAGCGGGCCTCGAGCGCGCGCGCGAGAGCGGGGCGGGCGGGGGGCAGGTCGTCGGCGTCGGGCACGGGATCGCTCATGCGTTGGAGCCCCGGTCGGGGTGGAAGATTCTCCACGGCGCACATCGGCTCACTCCATCCCGAGCGATCGCATCCGGCGCCACAGCGTGCTGCGGCTCATGCCCAGGGCGGTCGCGGTGTCGACCCGGTTCCAGGCGTGCGCCTCGAGCGCCTGGAGGATCGCCTCGCGGTCTCCGGGCGAGGCGCGCCTCGGCAGGACCGCCGATCGCGACCCGCCATGCCGGGCCGGCGCGGAGCGCGGCGCCGGGGGCTCGCCCGCCTCGCCCCCGCCGGCGTCGTCGGCGGCGAGGATCTCGCGTGGAAGGTCCTCGGGCTGGAGCGTCTGGCCCCGCGCCACGGTGGCGGCGAACTCGAGCGCGTTCTCGAGCTCGCGCACGTTCCCGGGCCACTCGTAGGAGAGGAGGACGCGCACCGCCTCGGGAGCGAGCCGGACCGCGCGGCCGGTGCGCGCGCAGGCGCGGGAGAGGAGCAGCCGCGCGATGGGCTCGATGTCCTCGCGCCGGGAGCGGAGGGGAGGGACCTCGACGGGGAAGACGCGCAGGCGGTAGTAGAGGTCCTCTCGGAACCGCCCCTCCGCGACGGCGCGGCGGAGGTTCTTGTTCGTCGCGGCGATGATGCGCGCGGTGGTGGGGTGGGATTCGCTGTCGCCGACGCGCTCGTAGGTGTGCTCCTGGAGGACCCGGAGGAGCTTCACCTGAAGGTGCATGGGGACGTCGCCGACCTCGTCGAGGAAGAGCGTTCCGTGGTTCGCCGCCTCGAACCGGCCCACGCGATCGCGCACCGCGCCGGTGAACGCGCCGCGCACGTGGCCGAACAGCTCGCTCTCCATGAGCTCGCCCGGGAGCGCCGCCGCGTTCACCGCCACGAACGGTCCGCTCCGCCGTGGCGAGTTGGCGTGGATGATCCGGGCGGTGACCTCCTTGCCGGTCCCGCTCTCGCCGGTGATGAGGACCGTGGACTCGCTGTGCTGGAGCGTGTCGATGAGCCGGAACACGCGCGCCATCGCCTGGGACCGCGCGATGAGGCCGAAGCCAGCGATGGGGGCGCTCGCCTCGAGGGTGGCGTCCTCCGCCGGGCGGAGCACGAGGAGGTAGCGGGCGGCAGGGTCGCAGACGCCGTGCCGGTCGCGGAGGAGCGGAGCGGCCGAGACGGACATGAGGCGCGCCTCGGTTCCGTCACCGACCAGGACGGCGCGCCAGCCCTCGCGCTTCTCGCCGGCGACGAGCGACTGGCGGAGGGGTCCGTCGGGCCCGAACATCTCCGCCCCGAGGATCGACTCGACCGGCGTGCCGCGCAGCCGCGCCGCCGCCCCCGGGCCGAGCAGCGTGTCGAACAGATCCGACGCGTACCGGACCCGGAAGTCACCGTCGAGCGCCATGCACGCCCGCCCCAGCGAGCCGAACGCCGCGTTCACCGCCGAGAAGAGGCGCTCGTGGTCGGCGCCGGGCAGGGCGCATGAAGCTTCGATGTCCGGCGGTTCGACGGCCATGTGTCACCTCCTGAAACGTCTCGACACGACGTGAGACCCTATGAGACGTGAAACGTTGCGATGCGACCCGCTGAAACGATGCAACCACCTGATATCACGTTTGCAGCGTCGCAGGCACGGCGCGCGCAAACGTCGCTATGCATGCGCCGCGCGACGTCGCGGCGGGGAGCGACGATGGAGAGAAATCCCGAGAAGTTCTGGAACCCGTACCTCGCCGGCCTGGCGCTCGGCGCGGTGGTCCTCGCGACCTACCTCGTGATGGGCAAGGGGGTTGGCGCCTCCGGGGCGAGCTTCCGCCTGGGCGTCTGGGCGACGAGCGTCGTCGCCCCAGCCCACGCCGGCGCCGTGCCGGCCATGGCAGGCGCGATGGAGGACCACCACCCGCTGAACGACTGGCTGGTCTTCGAGGTGCTCGGCATCGTCCTGGGCGGCGTCCTCGCCGCGTGGACGTCCGGGCGGCTGCGGCGCGAGGTGCTGAAGGGCCCGACGTTCGGGTCGGGAGCCCGAATCGCGCTGGCGATCGCCGGTGGGGTTCTCATGGGCTTCGCCGCGAAGCTCACGCGCGGCTGCACCTCCGGCCAGGCGCTCTCCGGCGGCGCGGTCCAGTCAGTCGGCTCCTGGGCCTTCATGCTCTCGGTCTTCGCGGGCGGCTACGCCGTCGCGTACTTCGTGAGGAGGCAGTGGCGATGATGTTCCCGATCTCGTATCTCGCTGATTTCGACTCGCTCTCCGGCACCCCGCGCACGGTCGGGCTCGCCGTCGCCGTCGCCGTGGGTGTGGCCTTCGGGTTCGTGCTGGAGCGGGCCGGGTTCGGCCGCGCCCAGAAGCTGGTGGGCCAGTTCTACGGCCGCGACATGACGGTCCTGAAGGTCATGTTCACCGGCATCGTCGCCGCCATGCTCGGGGCGGTGATCCTCTCGGGCGTCGGGGTGCTCGACCTCGAGGCGGTGCAGTTCAACTACCCGACCTTCCTCTGGCCCATGATCGTCGGCGGCCTCGTCCTCGGCGCCGGCTTCGTGATGTCGGGCTACTGCCCTGGCACCTCGTTCGTGGCGACCGCGTCCGGCAAGCTCGACGGCCTCGCCACGGTCGCCGGCGTCGTCGTCGGGTCGCTGGTGTACGCCGAGGTCGAGCCCAGGCTGGGCGGCTTCCAGAACTCCGGCAGGCTCGGCGCCTTCACCCTCTCGAAGTGGCTCCACCTCCCGCCGGCGGTGATCGCCGCGATGGTGGTGGTCCTCGCCCTCGGCGCGTTCGTCGCGGCCGAGCGGATCGAGGCCCGCGTCTCGGGCCGGGCCGCGGCCGCCCCCGGGCGCTCCCGCCGCTGGGTGTTCGCCGGGCTCGCCGCGCTCTGCGTCGTCGCCATCGCCACCCTCGCCCTCCCCACCTCCGCGACGCCGTAGGCGCCGCGGTCCACTGCCGTCCCGATCAAGGAGAGTCCCATGAAGAAGCTCGTCGCTGCCCTTTCCCTCGCCATCGCCTTCACCCTCGCGACCAGCACCGTCGCGCTCGCCGAGGAGAAGCTCCTCGGGGTCGTCGCCAAGCTCGACATCGCCAAGGACGGCGCCTCCGCCGTCGCCACCCTGAAGGACTCGAAGAGCGGCGCGCCCACCGACATCGCCGTCGAGGACAAGGTGACGCTCGACAAGTTCAAGGATCACCGCATCTCGGTCGGCGACGAGATCAAGTGCAAGTACGAGAAGCAGGGCGCGAAGAACTTCGCCACCTACTTCAAGAAGGCCGCCGGCTGCTGAGCCGAGGGGCCGGCGCACGCCGGAAGGTTTCCCGCCCCGGTGGCCCTCGCGGCCGCCGGGGCCCGTCCCGACCCACGCACATCACCGAAGGTGCATCAATGACGACGAAGCTCCGTACCGCCGCCCTGCTTGCCGTGCTCGCCGCGCTCCCCGTCTCCGTCCGCGCGGAGGAGGCCGCGAAGGCGGCGCCGCAGGCGAAGAAGGATCCGCACGCGGGCCTGGCCAAGGCCCTCGAGGGCGGCTACCAGGGCCCTGCCACCTGCGAGCGGTGCCACCAGGGCGTGGCGCGGGCCTTCCTCGACTCCGTCCACTGGAAGCACGCCTCGAAGGTCACGAACGTGGACGGGCTCGACCCGAAGGTCGAGTACGGGATGAAGAACCGCATCTACACGTTCTGCAACGGCAACGACATCGTCAACGACCTGAAGCAGATCCCGCCGAACGACAAGGGCAAGACCAAGATCACCGGCTGCAACGCCTGCCACCCCGGGAACCACCTCTCCGGCGTCGGGTCGACGGGCGCCGAGGCCGAGGCCGCCATCGACTGCCTGGTCTGCCACTCGTCGAAGTACGACTACTCGAAGCGCAAGCCGTACAAGACGCCGGACGGCAAGTTCGCCATCGGCCAGGATCGCAGCGTGGAGGCGGCCGCCGCGGTGGGCAAGCCGACCGTCAAGAACTGCATGACCTGCCACGAGAGCGCGGGCGGCGGCCAGCTCATCAAGCGCGGGTTCGCCTTCGACGCCGAGCACGACGTCCACGCCAAGAAGGAAATGGTCTGCGTGGACTGCCACGAGGCCAAGGGCCACAAGATTCCCACCGGCTTCGACCCGAACAACTGGGCCAACGACGGCGTCCGCCTCTCCTGCGCGGGCTGCCACGGCGACAAGCCGCACAACGACGCCGACTACGACGCCCACGTGGCCCGCGTCGCCTGCCAGACCTGCCACATCCCCACCACCGGCGGCGCCGTGGCCAAGGACTTCACGAAGTGGACGAAGGACTCCGCGACCGGCTTCTGGGAGCCCACCACCATCCGCCGCGACCCGAGCTCCACGAGGCCGGTCTACGCCTGGTTCAACGGGACGGTCGAGAACACGCCGCACCGGATCGGCCCGAAGGGCGACCGCAAGGACAAGGCGAGCAAGATCACCCCCTTCAAGATCTACCAGGGCCGCGCCTACTACGACGCCAAGACGGGGAAGCTCCTCTCCATGGACTTCGCCCAGCCGACCGCGACCGGCGACACGCTCGCCGGCGTCGCCTCGGCCGCGAACACCCTCGGCATCAAGGACTACAAGCCGGTCCCCGGGTGGCAGACGGTCTACTTCGCGAACAGCCACCTGGTCACGAAGGAGAAGGCGCTCTCCTGCGATCGCTGCCACGTGGCCGAGGGCGTGATGCCCTTCGAGGAGCTCGGCTACCCGAAGGCCGAGATCGAGAAGCGCAAGCTCCGGAGCGCGGAGCTCTGGTTCGACAAGCTGAACGTGCACGAGCGCAAGAAGGACGACTTCTAGCGCTCGATCGCGGGGAGGGAGGCGGCCGCATGAAGATCGTCTGCGTGCCCGTCGCCGAGGACCTCGGTCTCCGGAGCCCGGTCTTCGACGGGTTCGCCTCCGCTCCCGTGTTCCTCCTGGTGGACTCGGCCACCTTCGCGTGCCGCGGCATCCCCAACTCGGCGGAGCGGCGGAAGGAACGCGGCTGCGATCCGTGCGGGGAGCTCGAGGACACCCCCGTCGACCTCCTCATCGTCTCGCTCATCGAGCCCGACGCGCTCGGGAGGCTCGCGAAACTGGGCGTGCCGGTCCATGGCGGCGCGCGCGGCACCGCGGCCGACGCGCTCGCCGCCTACCTGGGCGGGCGGCTCGTCCCGCTCCACGCGGAGCGGGAACCGTTCCCGGCGGTGCCGGAACGCACGGACGATCCGGGGTCGGGCACCGGGAACCGGAGCTAGACTCAATGCCGGTCACTTAGCGGGGCCGGCCTCTCGAGTCGCCCGGACCGAACGCCGCCGAGGCGGGCCGGGGAAGGCGCCGTCCTCCTGCGCCGCCGCCCGAGTCGCAACCGGCGCCGGACTGACGAGAGGGCCCGGAAGCGCAGACGCCGGCGCACGCCCGGGCGCGCCAGCGGCACACGGCACCGGAACCGGACTGCGACCGGCACGGCGGAGCCAGTGCGGGCGCCACCGAGGACGAGCGGGGCTGGCGTGGGCCGCTGTCACGCCGCGTGCACGCCGGCTCCGTCGATCGCAGCGGTCCGAACGCAGCGACGGCGGCGTGCTCGTCGGAGACGCCTCCCCAGCCCTTGGTGGCGGCTGCCGAAGTGGCTGCGACGAACTCCGATCACCGCGGAGCGTCCGCACCATGGCGCTCGTGGCTCGGCCATAGCCCCATTCGGCGACTTGCGCGGGCCCGGGCTGGCCCCCTCCGACGAGCACGCCGCCGTCGCTGCGTTCGGATACGGTGTCCGTACGCGAGCCGGCGTGCACGCGGCGTGACAGCTTCGCGCGTCAACTCCGGTGACCGTTCGAGGCCGCGCCCATGGCGCTCGCCATGCCCGCCACCGTACGGGAACGCTCTCGCGCGGAGCTGGCGCGCCCGGGCGTGCGCCGGCTTCCACGTTTCTGGACCCGCTCGACCGTCCGTTGCCGGTTGCGACTCTGGCGGCGGCGCAGGAGGACGGGGGCCATGCCCGAGGCCCGACGGGAGCGTTCGCCGAAGCTGAAGATTCGCAGCTACACCGGAAGTGGCCGGCCGATAAGTGACGGCATTGCGGCTAGGGGCGCGTCAGCCCGGCTGCAGCGCTCCCAGAAGTCCGCGAGATCCGGCGGGAGCGGCGTCTCGAACGCCGCGCGCTCGCCGGTGCGCGGGTGGGGCAGGTCGAGCCGCCAGGCGTGGAGCCCCTGGCGCGGGAGCCGGAGCGCCACGCGGTCCTCGTCCGTCATCGCGTGGCGCGTGAACCGGTCGAAGATGTTCTCGTCGGGGCCGTAGATCTTGTCGCCGACGATCGGGAGCCCGGCGTGGAGGAGGTGCGCCCGGATCTGGTGCTGCCGCCCGGTGCGGGGCGAGCAGGCGAGGAGCGACACCTGCGCCTCCCCGTCCGGCTCGCGGCGGCGCTCCAGCACCTCGAAGTCGGTGATCGAGGGGAGGCCTTCCGCCGTGACGTGCATCCGGACGCGCACCGCCGAGGCGCCGGTGATCGCGAGCGGCGCGTCCACCGTGAAGCGGGGCGCGCGCGGCTCGCCGAACGCGAGCGCGAGGTAGGTCTTGCGGACCGCGCCGTCGGCGAAGGCCCGCTTCAGCTTCTTCGTCCACTCCGGCGCGGTGCCGCAGGCGAGGAGCCCGGAGGTCTCGCGGTCGAGCCGGTGGGCGGGGTCGATCTTGCGCTCCGGGTAGCGGAGCCGCGCCGCCGAGGTGAAGGTGTTCGCGGAGTAGCGCGCGGTCGGGTGGACGGGCAGCCCGGCCGGCTTGTCCACGACGAGGAGCATGCCGTCGTCGTGCACGACCCCGAAGTCGAGGGGCGCGTCGGGCTCGGGCTCCGCGTTCCTGAGGAGCGAGAACGCGAGGCCGGCCACCACGCGGGTCGCGGGCTTGAGCCGCCGCCCGTCCGCGCACTCGAGCCGGTACTGGACGAGGTGCTGGATCCGCTCGCGCGAGAGGCGCGGGATCTTCTCCTGCAGGTACCGATCGAGCCGCCACCCCGCGTAGTTCGGCTCCACGGTGAACGCGACCCGCACGACCTTCGTCATCGGCGCGAAACATAGCACTTGCGATGGGTGCGGCGCCCGGGCCACCATCGCGCCCCATGCACGCGCGCCTTCGCTCGCTCGCCGTCGTCCTCGCCCTCTGCGCGGGGACCGCCCGCGCCGCCGGCCCGAGCCTGGCGGTCATCTCCCTCGACGCGCCCTCGGAGCTCTCGGCCACGGGCCGGAGCCTCGCGGAGGCGATCGCGCACAAGGCGGACGGGTTCCAGGTCACCGGCCCCGACGCGGCCGAGCAGAAGCTCGGGAAGTCGGCCTACGCCGCCCTCGTCCGTTGCGGCGACGACTCGGAGTGCCTCGCCGCGAAGGGCAAGAAGCTCGAGGTGGACCGGATCGTCGGCGGGCGGCTCTCGAAGCGCGGGACCTCGTACCGGGTCGCGCTCGTCCACGCCGACGGCAAGACGGGCGCCCGCGTGGGCGGGGTCGAGCGCGAGGTCGCGGTCGCGTCGCGCCGTTTGCAGAAGGACGTCGTCGACGCGACGCCCGCGCTGCTCCAGGGCTCGCAGGAGCCGACCGGCGTGCTCCGGGTCGTGACCGAGGCGCCCGGCGCCGAGGTCTCGGTGGACGGCGCGGTCGTCGGGAAGACGCCCGTCGCGCACGTGGTGAAGCAGGGCCGCCACCAGGTGAAGGTGGCGCTCCCGGGGTTCGTGGACGCGGAGGCGGTCTGGCTCGAGGTCCCCGCGGGCGGGATCGTCGAGCACCGGCCCCGCCTCTACCGCGTCCCGGGGCGCGATCGGCCGAACGCCTCCGGGTCGGAGGGAACCGGCACCGCCATCCAGATCGTGAAGTAGCGCCGGAGGCCCGGAATCGCGGGTGTTTCGATCGGCTCCGTGATCGCGAGCCGCGTTCCTCGAGCCAGTGGTTGACGGGATCGATCGGTCCGTCTAGCTTGAGGCCCCGGTTTGAGACGTATCGCCGTCATCATCCCGGCCCGCTTCGGCTCCCAGCGGTTACCCGGCAAGCCCCTCGCCGACCTCGCGGGTAGACCCCTCATCTCTCACGTCGTGGACCGTGCCCGGCGCGCCCGCGGCGTGGATGTCGTCGCGGTCGCGACGGACGACGAGCGGATCGCCCGCGCGGTCGAGGCGGCGGGCGGCCGGGCGATCGTCACCGGGGAGGCGCAGACGGGCACGGATCGCGTCGCCCAGGCGGCGCGGACGCTCCGCCCCGCGGCGGACGTGGTGGTGAACCTGCAGGGAGACGAGCCGCTCATGGACCCCGCCGCGATCGAGACGCTCGTCGGCGCGATGGCGCCCGGGGTCGAGATGGCCACGCTCGCTCGCCCGCTCGCCGAGGGCGAGATGGGGCGCATGCAGGTCGTGAAGGTGGTCACCGACCTCAAGGGCGACGCGCTCTACTTCTCGCGCGCCGCCATTCCGCACCGCCGGTCGGGGGGCGACAGCCCGCTCGCCCGCGCGCACGTGGGCATCTACGCGTTCACCGCGGCGTTCTTGCAGGAGTTCGCCGCGTTGCCGCCCGGACGGCTCGAGGCGGAGGAGTCCCTCGAGCAGCTCCGGGCGCTCGAGCATGGGCATCGGATCCGGGTCGCCGAGACCGCCTACGCGGGGTTCGGCATCGACACGCCGGAGGACCTCGAGCGGGCTCGGGCGATCCTCGCGGCAGGGCGCAGCTAGGGAAGGGGGGCGGTCCTCATGGTGAAGCGCGGGAAGAAGACCAAGTACATGTTCGTGACGGGCGGCGTGGTGAGCTCCCTCGGCAAGGGGCTCGCGGCCGCGTCGATCGGCGCGCTCCTCGAGAATCGCGGCCTCGAGGTCCAGCACCTCAAGCTCGACCCCTACATCAACGTGGACCCGGGCACGATGAGCCCGTTCCAGCACGGGGAGGTCTACGTCACCGACGACGGCGCGGAGACGGACCTCGACCTCGGGCACTACGAGCGCTTCACCAGCGCCAAGATGACCCGGAAGAACAACTTCACCACCGGGCGCATCTACCAGGCGGTCATCCAGCGCGAGCGGCGCGGGGAGTACCTCGGCAAGACGGTGCAGGTGATTCCGCACATCACCGACGAGATCAAGGCGGTGATCCGCGAGGCGGCGGGCGGCGCCGACATCCTCATCGTCGAGGTGGGCGGCACGGTCGGCGACATCGAGTCCCTGCCCTTCCTCGAGGCGATCCGGCAGATGAAGTACGACGTCGGCGAGGAGAACGCGCTCTACGTCCACCTCACCCTCGTCCCGTACATCGCGGCCGCGGGCGAGCTGAAGACCAAGCCGACCCAGCACTCCGTGAAGGAGCTGCGCGAGATCGGCATCCAGCCCGACATCCTCCTCTGCCGCTCGGACCGCGAGATCTCGCGGGAGATGAAGGACAAGATCGCGCTCTTCTGCAACGTGGATCCGTCGGCGGTCTTCACCGCGCTCGACGTCTCGTCGATCTACGAGGTCCCGCTCGCGCTCCACGGCCAGGGGCTCGACGACAAGCTCGCCGAGCTCCTCAACATCTGGAGCCGCGCGCCGCGCCTCGAGCGCTGGGAGCACGTGGTCGACAAGGTGAAGAACCCGCGCCACGGCGAGGTGCGCGTCGGCGTGGTCGGCAAGTACGTCGAGCTGCACGAGAGCTACAAGAGCCTCAACGAGGCGCTCACCCACGGCGGAATCGCGAACGACGTCCGGGTGAAGCAGGTCTTCATCGACTCGACGAAGCTCGAGGAGGGCGACCTCTCCGAGCTCGACCAGGTGGACGCGATCCTCGTGCCCGGCGGCTTCGGAGTTCGCGGGACGGAGGGGAAGATCCTCGCGGCGCGCTGGGCCCGCGAGAAGAAGGTCCCCTTCTTCGGGATCTGCCTCGGGCTGCAGATGGCGGTGATCGAGTTCGGGCGGACGGTGCTCGGGCTCGACCGCGCGAACTCGCTCGAGTTCGACGAGAAGACGCCGCACCCCGTCGTCACGCTGATGGAGGGGCAGAAGGGCTTGGCCGACAAGGGCGGCACGATGCGGCTCGGCACCTATCCGTGCGCGCTCAAGGACGGCACGAAGGCGCGGGAGCTCTACGCCGCGGACCTCGTCCTGGAGCGCCACCGCCACCGGTTCGAGTTCAACAACGACTACCGGGCGCAGTACGAGGCGGCGGGGATGGTCTTCTCGGGGCTCAACCCCGACCTGAACCTCGTCGAGATGATCGAGCTGAACAACCACGCGCACTTCGTGGGCTGCCAGTTCCATCCGGAGTTCAAGTCGAAGCCGTTCGCGGCGCACCCGCTCTTCGCCGGGTTCGTGGCGGCGGCCCGCGAGCACCGGGACCAGGCGAACCGGGGCCCGGGCGCGGCGGTGACGAAGCTCCCGGTCGGCAAGAGCGGGTAGGGCGTCGGCCCCTCCGCCGGAAACCCGGCGGAGTGGGTCTGGACGCACGAGCGCCCGAAGGATCCAGCCGGCCTGCCGCCTGGCCCCCGGGCACGCCTAGCAAGGCCGATGCCGAAAACCGCTGAGCTTTCCGGCGGCTACGGGCGAGATCTTATAGCAAGGTCTGTGCCCGTCGATCCGCACCGGAAAGAATGCTATGTTTCAGCGCGTTTGCATGAGGAACCCCGTGCCCATCCTCGCTGCGATCGCGGCCCTCGCGGCCGCCGCGTGCGGCGCGCCTGCCCAAGCTCCGGGCGCGCTCCCGCCGGAGTTGAGGCTGGACGGGGTCGCCTTCCGCTTCTACCGGTCCGACGCCCTGAACGCCTTCGGCGTCGCCGAGACTGCGTCGCTGCGGCGGGACTCCGGGGTCATCCGCGCCCGGAACGTGGTCGCGACCCTCCCGCGCGCCGGTGAGCCGGTGCGGATCAGCGCGCCGACGGGCGAGGGGTCGCTCCGAGCCCGGTCCTTCGAGGCGACGGGGGGCCTCGTCGTCGCCCGCGGCGTCGACGTGGCCCGCACCGAGCGCGCCCGGTTCGAGCCGGGGGGCCGCGACGGCGTCGTCGAGGGTGACGATCCCGTCGTGGTGTCCGGCCGCGGCTACCGGCTCACCGGGGCAGGCTTCACGCTCGACCCGGAGGCGGGAACCATCGTCGTCCGCGGTGGCGCACGGCTCGTCACGGGCAAAGGGGAGGGCGAGTGACCCTGGCCCTTCTCCTCGCGCTCGCCGCCGCCGCGGGTCCGCTCCCCGCGGCCGACGGGCTGCGCCGCGCCCCCGTCCGCGTCGACGCCGACGAGGTGCAGTACGCCTTCCAGAAGCGCGAGGTGACCTTCGCCGGAAAGCGCCCGGTCACGCTCACCCGCGCCGACGCGACGCTCACCTGCAAGCGCATCGTCGCGAAGACCGCCGAGACCGGGCAGATCGTGGCCGCGGCGTGCAGCGGCGACGTCCACTTCGCGCGCGGCGCGCGGGTCGTCACCTGCGAGCGCGCGAACTTCGACGACGCGGCCGACCGCGTGATCTGCGAGGGGAACGTGGTCCTGAAGGACGCGGGCACCGAGGCGAAGGGCACGCGCCTCGTCTACGACTTGAGGTCCGACGAGGCGAAGCTGGAGGGCGCGGTCATCACCCTCCCCGGCGCCGAGATCGAGGAGCGGCAGAAGGCCATCGAGGAGCGCCGGAAGGAGAAGAAGAAGTGAGCGCCCCGGGCGACGCCCCCCGCCTCCTCCGCGCGGAGGGGCTCGTGAAGACCTACCGCGGCCGGCGGGTCGTGGACGACGTCTCCTTCCACGTGGCGCCCGGTGAGGTGGTCGGGCTCCTCGGCCCGAACGGCGCGGGGAAGACCACCTCGTTCAACATGGTGGTGGGGCTCGTCGTCCCGGAGAAGGGGCGCGTGCTCCTCGGTGACGTGGACCTCACCGCGCTCCCGATGCACCGCCGGGCCCGGCTCGGCGTCGGCTACCTCCCGCAGGAGGCCTCCATCTTCCGGCGCCTCACGGTGCGGGAGAACTTCGTCGGCGTCCTCGAGGCGCTCGGCGTGCCGAAGGAGGAGCGGGAGGAGCGGGCGCGCGCGCTCCTCGCCGAGTTCCGGCTCGAGAAGATCGCCGAGTCGCTCGGAGAGCAGCTCTCCGGCGGCGAGCGGCGCCGCGCGGAGGTGGCGCGGAGCCTCCTCTCGTCGCCGCGCTACATCCTCTTCGACGAGCCCTTCGCGGGCGTCGACCCGATCGCGGTCGGCGAGCTGCAGCGGCTCATCGGCGGGCTCCGCGACCGCGGCATCGGCGTGCTCATCACCGATCACGCGGTCCGCGAGGCGCTCGGGATCTGCGGGCGCGCCTACATCCTCTCCGCGGGCAGCCTCCTCGAGGCGGGGACGCCGGCGGAGATCGCCGCCTCCCCGCGGGCGCGCGCGGTCTACCTGGGCGACAAGTTCCGGCTGGACGAACAGGCGGTGAACTGAGTGGCGCTCGAGCTGAAGCAGCACCTCAGGATGACGCAGCAGCTGGTGATGACTCCCCAGCTGCAGCAGGCCATCAAGCTCCTCCAGCTCTCCCGGATGGAGCTCGTGGACCTCATCCGCACCGAGGTGACCGAGAACCCGCTGCTCGAGGGCGCCGACGAGCCGGAGGAGGAGCCGGTCCAGAGCGGCGAGAGCCCGGCCGAGGTCCAGGCGCACGACCAGGAGCCCGAGCACAAGGCGGCGGAGAAGGAACAGGAGGTGAAGGGCGAGGAGGGCGCGAACGAGATCGACTGGGACCAGTACCTCGACCACTACCAGCTGCAGGGCCACACCGCGCCGTCGAACCGCAACCTCACCGACGAGGAGATGCCCGGGTTCGAGGCGACGCTCACGCGCAAGACCGACCTCGTCGATCACCTCGCCTGGCAGCTCCGGCTCTCGCACTTCACCCCCGAGGAAGAGCCGGTGGCGATGCTCATCATCGGGAACCTCGACGAGGACGGCTACTTCAGGATGCCGCTCGTCGAGGGGGAGTCCGCCGACGCGGCGACCCGCGATCCGATCCTGCGCGTCGCGTTCGAGTCGGGCGCGGGCGTGGAGTGCGCGGAGCGGGTCCTCAAGAAGGTCCAGGCGCTCGATCCCGTCGGCGTCGCCGCGCGCGACCTCCGCGAGTGCCTGCTCCTCCAGGTCCGCCACCTGAACGCCGACACGCCCGAGATCGTGGCGATCCTCGAGCGGCACCTCAAGCACCTCGAGTCCCGGAACTACGGGGCGATCGCGAAGGACCTCAAGGTGCCGGTCGAGGACGTCGTGAAGGCGGTGAAGGTGATCAGCCGCCTCGAGCCGAAGCCGGGCCGCGCCTTCTCCGGGGAGGAGGCGCAGTACATCACGCCGGACGTCTACGTCTACAAGATGGGCGACAAGTACGTCACGGTGCTGAACGACGACGGCCTCTCGAAGCTCCGCATCTCCGGGATGTACCGGGCCGCGCTCAAGAACGGGCAGGCGGGCGCCGCGAAGGAGTACATCCAGGACAAGCTCCGCAGCGCGGTGTGGCTCATCCGCTCGATCCACCAGCGGCAGCGCACCATCTACAAGGTGACCGAGTCGATCGTGAAGTTCCAGCGGGACTTCCTCGACAAGGGGATCTCGTACCTGAAGCCGCTCATCCTGCGCGACGTCGCCGAGGACATCGGCATGCACGAGTCCACCGTGTCGCGCGTGACGACGAACAAGTACGTCCACACCCCGCAGGGAATCTACGAGCTCAAGTTCTTCTTCAACTCGGCCATCAACCGCACCGGCGGCGACGAGATCGCGAGCGAGGCGGTGAAGAACCACATCAGGCAGATCGTGGCGGCCGAGGACTCGAAGCAGCCGCACTCCGACCAGAAGATCGTCGAGATCCTGAAGGTCCAGGGGATCGAGATCGCCCGCCGGACCGTCGCGAAGTACCGCGAGGTCCTCGGGATCCTGCCGTCGTCGAGGCGGAAGCAGTATTTCTAGCCCGTGCCCCGGCCGGCGGGCAGCCCGTCCCGAGCCTCCCGGAGGAACCGTCCCGGCCGCCGCACCCCGGGACGCCCGGCCAGTCCGCGCTCACGGGACCGCGGACGCCCCCGATGAGCGCGAGCGATCGGTCGACGACGCCGATCCGCCGGCGAGGCCCTGCTATGATGATCCCAAGCATGTTGCCAGTCTGGGCAGCATCGGCTTCGGCCGCGGTCGCGAGGGTTCTCACCCCCCGCCGGTCGCGGCCGACGCATCTCGCGGTATCAAGGAGGCGAGGCAAATGCAGCTGAACATCACCTTCCGGCATCTCGAGCCCACTGACGCCCTCAAGACGCACGTCGCCGAGAGGATCGCGCACGTCGGCCGCTACATCGACCGGCCGAGCGAGGCGCACGCGGTGCTCCACGTCGAGAACCTCGATCATCACGCCGAGATCACCGTCAAGGCCGGGCGGTTCCTCCTGCGCGGGACCGGCCGCTCCCAGGACATGTACGCGTCGATCGACGCGGCCGCGGATCGCATCGAGACGCAGCTGAAGAAGCACAAGTCGAAGCTCACCGACCAGCATCACAAGGGCGCCAACGGGCACGAGGCCGAGCCGGTCGAGGTCCGCCACGACGTCCTCGACATCCTCGCGCACCCCGACCGCCCGAGCCACCGGGTCGTGAAGAGCACGGCGTTCCAGGCGCGGGCGATGACGGTGGACGAGGCGATCCTGCAGCTCGAGCTCGCCGACGCCCGCTTCTACGTGTTCCAGAACGCGAAGGACCGGGCCTTCAACGTCGTGTACCGGCGCGACGACGGCAACTTCGGGCTCATCGAGGCGAAGACCGCCTGATCCCGCCGCCGGCCCGGACCTCAGGACGGTCCGGGCTCCGGCGCACGGGTGCGCCCACCCGCCGATCGCTCGCGCAGCGGCTTGCCTTCTTGCCGACGCATTGCCACTTGTGTTAGCTGACGCCGGTTCCCCATGAAGATCGTCGAGTTCCTCCGGTTCGACGCGGTGATCGCGAATCTCTCCGGCACCACCGGGCCGGCGGTCCTCGCCGAGCTGTGCCGGCCGCTCGCGGCCGCGAACAAGGTCGACGCGCAGAAGCTCCTCGACACGCTCCTCGAGCGCGAGAAGCTCGGCTCGACCGGCATCGGCGAGGGGGTCGCGATCCCGCACGGCAAGGTCCCCGGGCTCCCGGGGCTCATCGCGAGCTTCGGCCGCGCGCCGCAGGGGATCGACTTCCGCGCCATCGACGGGCGCCCGACGGTCCTCTTCTTCGCGCTCTTCGCGCCGGAGAACTCGGCCGGCGCGCACCTCAAGGCGCTCGCCCGGATCAGCCGGATCTTCAAGAACCCGGCCTTCCGGGAGGCCATCCTCCGCGCCGGCACGGCCGAGGAGATCTACCGCCTCGTCGAGGCGGAGGACGCGAAGTACTAGCGCGCTTCGCCCGCACCCCACCAGGTTTGACGGCGCCTCGCGGGTCGGCCTAATGTCGCCCGAACGAGGAGGGGTCCGGTGTCACCCAATCTGATCCGCATCGACTGCACCGGGATGCGCTGCCCGCAGCCCGTCCTCAAGCTCGCCGTCGAGACCGCCGAGACGCCGGCCGGGACCGTGGTCGAGATCGTCGGCGACTGCCCCACCTTCGAGAAGGACATCCGGACCTTCTGCGACCGCCGCAAGAAGACCCTCCTCGCGGTTCGCGGGGACGGCGTGAAGACGATCATCCAGATCCAGTACTGAGGCCGACGGCAGCGTGTGAAGCAGAACGAGCCGCGGGGGGACCACGGGCGTCCGGCGGAGATCGCCGGCCGCACCGGGATCTTCTTCTGCCGCTGCGGCCCGAACCTCGGCCAGGTGGTGAAGCTCGGCGAGCTGGGCCGGCCCGAGGCCTGGCCCGACGCCGCCCTGGTCGCGACCCACGACGTGCTCTGCTCGCCCGAGGGCCAGGCCTGGCTCCGGGAGCGGATCCGCGCCGGGAACCTCGAGCGGGCGGTCGTCGCCGCGTGCTCCCCGCGTGAGCACGAGGCGACCTTCCGGACCGTGCTCGCCGCGGAGGGGCGCTCGCCCTGGCTCCTGCAGATGGTGAACCTGCGCGAGCAGGTGGACTGGATCGGGGGCGACCCGGCGGCCGCCACCGCGCGGGCCGGCCGGCTCGTCGGCGCGGCGCTGGCGCGGCTCGCGCTCCACCGTCCGCTCCCGTTCGAGGAGGTCGAGGTCTCGGCCGACGTCCTCGTGGTGGGCGCGGGGCCGGCAGGGCTCTCCGCCGCGCGCAGCCTCGCCGGCAAGGGGCGCAAGGTCGTGGTCGCGGAGCGCGCGTTCACCATCGGCGGGCTCGCGAACCAGCTCGACGAGGTCTTCCCGGATCTCGAGTGCGCGAGCTGCTTCATGGAGCCGGTGCTCGACCGGGTGCTGCACGACGAGCGGGTCGAGGTCCTCACCGGCGCCGAGATCCGCGAGGTCCGCGGGGCCGCCGGGGGCTTCGAGATCGAGCTCGAGCTCGCGCCCCGCGGGGTCGATCCCACGGCGTGCCTCGGCTGCGGCGAGTGCGCGAAGCTCTGCCCCGTCGAGCTCCCCGACCCGTACGGCGCGGGGCTCGGCGTGGCGCGGGCGATCGGCCTCGCCTACCCGGGCTGCCTCCCCCACGTCTCCGCCATCGACCCTGCCGCCTGCCTCCGCGCGCGCGGTGAGCCCTGCGACGCGTGCCTCGCCGCCTGCGCCATGGGCGCGATCCGGCTCGAGGACGGCCCCCGGCGTCGCGTCGTGACGGCCGGCGCGATCGTCCTCGCGACGGGCCACCGCCCCGACGAGGCGGACGGGCCCCGGGGGGTGGTGTCGAGCTACGGCCTCGAGCGGATGCTCCACCCCGACGGGCCGACTCGCGGAGCGGTGCGCGGCGCGGACGGGCGCGAGCCGCGCGCGGTGGTGCTCGCTCCGGGCGCGGAGGAGGACTCCGACCTCGCTGCGCAGGAGCTCCTGAAGCTCGCGCACCTCCTCCGCACGAAGCTCCCGGCTGCGAAGATCCAGGTCGCCGGCGGGCTTCACCGCGCCCCCGCGCACCGGCGCCGCGCCCAGGCGCTCGCCGACGAGGGGGTCGGCTTCGTGGACGGCGGGCTCGCCCCCGCGCCGATCGTCGCGGACGGCGCGGCCCTGCGCGTGCCGCTCGCCACCGGGGCCGAGCTCGTCGCGGACCTCGTGGTGGTCCACGCGCCCTCCCACCCGGCCGAGGGCGCCGGCGCGCTCGCGCGGCTCCTGCGGGTCCCGCTCGACGAGCGCGGCTTCTTCCTCGATCGCGCCCCGAGCCCGTTCGATCCGACTGCGACCCGGGTCGCCGGCGTCTTCGTCGCGGGCGCGGCGGGCGGCCCCCGGACCATCGCGCAGTCCATCCGGGACGGCGCCGCCGCCGCCGGGCTCGTGCTCGCCTCGCTCGTGCCCGGCGAGCGCCGCGCCCTCGAGCCGCTCGCCTCCGAGGTCGATCTCGCGCTGTGCGGCGGCTGCGGGATCTGCGTCTCCGCCTGCCCCTTCCATGCGGTGCGGCTCGTCGAGGGGAAGGCCCGCGTCGAGGCGGTGCACTGCCGCGGCTGCGGCACCTGCGCGGCGGCCTGCCCGACCGGCGCCGCGAACGCCCCCCACTTCACGCGCGCCCAGCTCGAGGCCGAGATCTCGGCGCTGCTGGCTGCCCCTGCGCTCGCTGCGCGGGGCGGGTAGCCGATGGCCCGGGACCCGCAGATCGTCGCGTTCCTCTGCAACTGGTGCGCGTACCAGGCCGCCGACCGCGCCGGCCAGGCGCGGCGCGAGTACCCGCAGAGCCTCCTCACGGTGCGCGTCATGTGCACCGGAAGGGTCGAGCCCGCCTTCGTGCTCCAGGCATTCCGCGAGGGCGCGGACGGCGTGCTCGTCGCGGGCTGCCACCCCGGCGACTGCCATTACGTCGACGGAAACCTCCGCGCCGCCGCCCGGCACGCCGTGCTCTCCCGCGCGCTCGCCCAGGCCGGGATCGAGCCCTCGCGCTACCGGATCGCGTGGACCGGCGGGTCGGAGGCGGAGAAGTTCGCGGAGGTGGTCCGCGAGATGACGGAGGACCTGCGCGCGCTCGGCCCGCTCGACTACCGCGCCCGGGCCCTCGACGCGGTGGAGGACGCGATCGGCCTCGCGCCGCACCGCCTTCCCGGGATCGAGGCCCACGAGCCGGCGCCCGTGCGCGAGCGCCCGCGCGTCGCGTTCTACTGGAACGCGTCCTGCGGCGGGTGCGAGGAGGCGGTGATCGACCTGGGCGAGGGGCTGAACGCCCTGCTCGCGAAGGTCGACGTCGTGCTCTGGCCGGTCGCGCTCGACTACCGCAAGCGCGATGTCGAGGCGCTCCCCGACGGCGGGATCGACGTCGCCTTCGTGAACGGCGCGGTGCGCCTCACCGAGCAGGACGAGTGGGCGCAGCTGCTGCGGCGGAAGGCCCGGATCCTCGTCGCGTTCGGCGCGTGCGCCCACCTCGGCGGCGTGGTCGGGCTCGGGAACCTCTCCGAGCCCGCGGAGATCCTCGACGCCGCCTACCGGCTCCCGCGCTCCGTCTCGAACCCCGGCGCGCCCGCGCCCGGCCAGCCGGTCCAGGCGGGCGGGCACGACCTCACGCTGCCGGCGCTGCTCTCGCGCACCCTCCCGCTCGGCGAGGTGGTGGACGTCGACTACGTCATCCCGGGCTGCCCCCCCACCCCGGCGCTCCTCGCGGAGGCCGTCGAGCGGATCCTCTCCGGCGACCTTCCGCCGCGCGGCGCGGTGCTCGCGCCGAACGCGTCGCTCTGCGACGCCTGCCCGCGCAAGGAGTCGAAGCCGGAGCGGATCGAGATCTCCTCGCTGCGCCGGCTCGCCACGAGCGCGATCGATCCCGCGCTCTGCTTCCTCGCGCAGGGGCTCGTCTGCCTCGGCCCCGGGACGCGCCAGGGGTGCCAGCCCGGGTGCGTCGAGGCGGGGATGCCCTGCCGCGGCTGCTTCGGGCCGCTCGACGGCGTCCGGGACGCCGGCGCGGCGATGCTCTCCGCGTTCGCGTCGCTCCTCGCCGGGGACGAGGAGGAGCGCGCCGCCCTCGCGGCCGAGCTCCCCGATCCCGCCGGCACCTTCTGGCGCTACTCGTTCGCGGCCGGGCTCGTGCCCCGCCGCCCGCGGAAGGCCGGGCTGTGAGCCGCCGGATCACCATCGACCCGATCACCCGGCTCGAGGGGCACGGCCGGATCGAGGTGCTCCTCGACGAGCAGGGGAACGCGCACTCCGCGTTCCTGCAGGTGCCGGAGCTGCGCGGGTTCGAGCGGTTCTGCGTCGGGCGCGCCGCCGAGGAGATGCCGCAGCTCACCGCGCACGTCTGCGGCGTCTGCCCGGCGGCCCACCACCTCGCCTCGGCCCGGGCGCTCGACGCGATCTACGGCGCGACGCTCCCGGTCGCCGCGCGGCGGGTCCAGGCGCTCTACTACAACCTCTTCCTCCTCGAGGACCACCTCCTTCACTACTGGTACCTGGGCGGCCCGGACTTCTACGTCGGCCCGCGCGCTCCCGCGCCCATGAGGAACGTGCTCGGCGCCATCGCGCGCGTCGGCGCGGAGATGGGCGGGCGCATCCTCGCCGTCCGCAAGACGGCGCGGGACCTCATGGCCACGATCGCCGGGCGGACCATCCACCCCGTCTTCGCGCTGCCCGGCGGGATCTCGCGGCCGCTCGAGGAGGAGACGGCCCGCCGGGTCCGCGAGGCCGCGCCCGGGTTCGTCCGGTTCGCCGAGGACACGATCGCGTCCTTCCGGAGCGCGGTCCTCGAGGACCGCGAGTGGCGGAAGGTCGTCGACAGCGAGATCTTCCGCGTCCGCTGCCACTCGATGGGCATGGTGGACGAGGCGGGGCGGCTCACCTTCCTCGACGGGAAGCTCCGCGTCGTGGACCCGGCGGGCGAGGAGCTCGCGCTCTTCGCGCCCGCCGACTGGCTCGATCACCTCGCCGAGCGCGTCGAGCCCTGGACCTACGCGAAGCTCACCTTCCTCAAGGCGCGCGGGTGGAAGGGGCTCGTCGAGGGGGCCGAGAGCGGGCTCTACCGCGTCGGCCCGCTCGGGCGGCTCAACGTCGCGCGCGCGATGGCCACGAACCGGGCGGAGCAGGAGCGGCAGCGGCTCTTCGAGGAGCTCGGCTGGCCCGCGCACCAGACGCTCGCGTTCCACTGGGCCCGGCTCGTCGAGGCGCTGCAGGCGGCGGAGACCATCGAGCTCCTCTCGCACGATCCGGACCTGACCTCGCCCGAGGTGCGCGTCGTCCCCGCCCCCCTCTCCGGCCCGCGCGAGGGCGTCGGCGCCGTCGAGGCGCCGCGCGGCACGCTCCTCCACCACTACGCGGTCGACCGCGCCGGGATGCTGACCGCGGTGAACCTCGTCGTCGCCTCGCAGCACAACGCCGCCTCGGTCCAGGTCTCGGTGCGCAAGGCGGCGCGCGGGCTCATCCGCAACGGCCAGGTGGACGACAGGCTCCTGAACCTCCTCGAGATGGCGTTCCGCGCCTACGATCCCTGCAACGCGTGCGCGTCGCACGCCCTGCCCGGCGAGCTGCCGCTCGTCGTCACGCTGCGCGGGCCGGACGGCGAGGTGCGCGAGGTCCTGCGGCGCCGGGTCCCCGAGGGCGAATGACGCTCGTCCTCTGCCTCGGCAACGAGCTCCGGCGCGACGACGCGGTCGCCCTGCGCGTCGCGGACGCGCTCCGCGCGGATCCGCCCGCGGGCGCCGTGGTCCGCACCACCGCCGTCGCCGGG
Organism: Anaeromyxobacter sp.; assembly: GCA_036390155.1. Classification (GTDB taxonomy): domain Bacteria; phylum Myxococcota; class Myxococcia; order Myxococcales; family Anaeromyxobacteraceae; genus Anaeromyxobacter. The sequence continues at coordinate 12,356 of DASWCJ010000078.1, read as the reverse complement.
CTCTACCTCGTGGACGAGCTCGAGGGGTTCGAGCAGGCGGTGGTGGTGGACGCTGTGCAGACCGGCCGCCATCCGGCGGGGACGGTCCTCTCGTTCGCGCTCGAGGACCTGCGCGCGCCGGAGGGGCCCTCTCCCCACTCGATCGGGCTCCCGTCGGTGCTCGCGCGGGCGCGCCGCGCCGGGCTCCCGGTCCCGGCGCGGATCCACGTCGTGGCGGTGGAGGTGGCGGAGCTCGACACGATCGGCGTCGGGCTCGGCCCCGCGGTGGCGGCGGCGGTCGCCCCGGCGGCGGAGGAGGTCCGCCGCGCCGTCCGCGCCCTCGGCGCGGCCGTCAGTGCGTGACGAGGTGGACGAGCCGGTCCCAGCGCAGTCCGCGCGGGCCCCAGGACGCGAGCGCCATCCAGGCGCGCCCCTTGATCCGTCCGACCGGCACCGGGCCGAACACGCGGCTGTCCGCCGAGTGGTCGCGGTGGTCGCCCGCGAGCCACACCGTCCCGGGCGGCACCTTCTGCGGCTCGACGTCGCCGCAGGGGAGCCAGGGCGTGCAGTAGGTGTGGAAGTGGTGCGACTCGAGCTTCTCGACGAAGTCCACGCACGGCTCCTCGCGCCACTCGCCGTTCTCGGGCTTGTTCTTGTAGCCGCACGGGCCCGGGACCCGCTCGCGCGGGACGCCCTCGCCGTTCACCCACAGGTGACCGTCGCGGATCTCGATCGTGTCGCCGCCGACCCCGACGACCCGCTTGATGAGGTCGTCGTCGCGCGGGTTCCCCGGGGGGGCGAGCAGGACGACGATGTCGCCCCGCTTCGGCGAGGACCAGGTCGCCTGGGCGGTGGAGGTGAACGGAAGCCGCGCTCCGTACGCCCACTTCTCGACGATGACGTAGTCGCCAATCTCGAGGGTCGGGATCATCGAGCCCGACGGGATGAACACGGCCTCGTAGAGAAACGTCCGGAAGGCCAGCACCGCGACGATCGTGAAGGTCCAGCCCTTCACTTCCTTCAGCAGCTTCGCGCGATCCACGATCCCCGGCGCTCCGTTCTGCCGCCGGACTGCGGCGGCGACGGAGCCTACCATGCGGGGGGGGCGCGGGCGCCGGGCCGATCGCTTGGGCGGAAGCGACAGGACGGCGAGGGCGACAGGCCAGGCGCAGCGTCCTGCGGCGCGGCCCGCCGCCCTCACCGTTCCCCCCCTACCCCTCGAACGCGAAGAATCGGCACCGGCGCCGCGGTGGGCAAGCACCTACAGTTCCGGCGGCAGCGAGGCGGCCGGCGCCTCGCCCGCACGGCCCGTCCCCGCGGCGGAGAGCGTGTGCACCCGGACGCTCGCGTCGCCGATCGCGAAGAACGACAGGCCCGCGAGCGGCCAGCGCGGGTAGGCGCGCGACTCCCGTCGTAGGAAGCGGTCGAGCGGCTCCTCGATGACCCGCTCGACGCCCTTCGTCGAGGTCGCGTGGCGCACCCGCACCGCGCCGCCCGGCCCGCGGACGACGAGCCCCGCGTGCGTCACGAGCGTCGCGCGGTCGGGCGCGTCCTCCCGGACCACGAACACGACCGCGCCGTCCGGGATCCGGTCGGCGACGCGCGAGGCGTCCTCGATCGAGACGAGCGGAGCGACGAAGCGGCCGAGCGGCAGGCGCCCGCGCGGCAGGCCCGGGATGGCGCGCCCGGCCGCCCGGACGGCTTCCCAGGTGGCGGGCGTGTAGTCCTTCTCGACCCGGCGCGCGTCGGCGCCCGGCGGCGCGAGCGGGGCCGCCGAGATCCAGCCCTTCGCGACGTTCGCAGGGATCCACTGCGAGAGGACCTCGTGGTTGCGGTTCGCCCACGCCGGCGCGCCCGAGTAGCGCACGTCGTCGAGCGCGGCGCGCGCCTCCGCGAGGGAGCGGGCGCTGCCGAGCGCGACCGCCGTCTCGACGAAGGTCATGCAGTCGAACGCGTCGAGCCGGAAGCGCGGGTCGGGATCGCGCCCCGCGCCCTCGCCGAGGGGTGAACGCACGTACGGGGCACCGAGGAGCGGCCGCGTCGCGGCGAGGGCCCGCGCCGCGCCGGCCGGACTCGCGAGCGCGCGCGCGACGGCCGCGTCGGGTGCGGGTGCGGGTTCGGGAGCGGCGAGCGCGAGGAGCGCGGCGAGGGCGGAAGCGAGCACCCAGGCGAGCGTACGCGCCCGTCCGAGGGCGCCGCAACCCGGCCCGCCCCCAAGGGCGGCGCCGGCCGGGGCGGCGGGAGCACTAGACTCAGTCGATGAGCGGCTCCTCCCGGATCGCGGCCTTCCTCCTCCTCGCCGCCGCGGCGACCACCTGGGCGCTCTACGCCGTCGTCCGGCCGACCCCGCCGGAGCGGATGCGGGCCTACTCCGGGCCGATCGGGTTCCTCGGCCGCTGGGCGTACTGGGTGAGCCGGCCGCTCATCGCCGCCGCGGTCGCGGCGCGGCTCTCGGCGAACGCGATCACCGGCATCGGCGCGGCGATCGTCCTCGTCGCGGGCCTCGTGGCCGCGGCCGGCGAGTGGGGGTGGGCGGGGTTCCTCCTCGTGTTCGGCTCCTGGTGCGACCTCATCGACGGCGAGATCGCGCGCCGCACGCGGACGCAAGCGAAGGCGGGCGCGTTCCTCGACTCGACCCTCGACCGGCTCTCGGAGATCGCGCTGTTCGCGGGGCTCGCCGCGTCGCTCCCCGATCGGACGGGCTCGTCCTGGGCGGTGGGCGCGCTCGCGGCCTCGCTGATGGTGAGCTACACCCGCGCGCGGGGCGAGGGGCTCGGCGTCGCGTGTCCGAACTTCGGGATGGAGCGCCCGCACCGCGTCGTCCTCCTCATGTTCGCGATGCTGTTCGCGCCGTTCCTCCCGCCGCCCTGGGAGGTGCGCGTGGTGGAGGGCGCCTGCGCCCTCGTCGCGGTCGGCGCCGCCGCGACCGCGCTCGGCCGCATGGTGGTGATCCACGAGCGCCTGCGGCGGGTCGAGCGCGCCTCCGCGCCTCAGGTCGCGCACGAGCCGGGCCGCCGCGCGCCCTGAGCCGCGGGCCCCGCCCGGCTGAGCCGGAGGGCTACGCGCCGACGCGCGCGAGCGCCCACTCGAGCTGCTCGCGCGAGAACGGCTTCTCGAGGAACGCCTCGGCGGCGGGGCGGCTCCGTCGCGCCGGCTCGCCGCTCATCGCGATGATCGGGACCGCCGCGAGGCGCGGCGTCCGCCGCACGCGCGCGACGAGGTCGTGCCCGGTCATCCGGGGGGTGTAGAGGTCGACGAGGATCGCGGCGGGGCGCGGCCCGCGCCCGAGCAGCTCCCACGCCTCGGCGCCGTCGCCGGCGACGCGGACGTGGAAGCCCGCTCGCTCGAGGAGCGCCCGGATCGCGTCCCGCATTCCGGGATCGTCCTCGACGAGCATCACGCAGCGAACGAGCTCACCCATACGCGAGTCAACGTAGCCAGCGCGCGCAGCCGCGGGGACGAGGGGCCCCCGAGAGAAGATCCCTGGATGCGCTCTAGCGTCCCCGGGCGCAGCGCGAGAGCGCATCCGCGCGGGACCGCAGCTCCGAGGACCAGGCGAGCGGGCGGAACGCGTCCGTCGCGAGCGCGAACCAGTAGAAGCCCGCGGCCGTTCCGGACCCCGCCTCGAGGCCGTCGAGGAGCGCGACGGGGTCCTTCACGTCGATGCCCGAGGCCCGCCACAGCTCCGACAGGTAGGCGGTGCGCTCCGCGCGGCAGCGCGCGCCGGACGCGGCGAGGCTCGCGGCCTCGGCCCGGGGCGGCGGCTCGACGTCGGCGGCGTCGGCCACCGGCGGGGCGGGCGGCGCGAGCAGCTCGGCCGAGAGCACGCCGAACGACCCGACCGCGCCGTCGTCCGGCGCGTCCTCCTCGACGACGAGGGTGCCCTCCGGGAGCTCGATCCGATCGCCCTTGTGCAGCGGTCGTCCCAGGATCTCGAGCCGGCCCTGATCGGACTCCACGCGGCCCTGCGCGGGCGCTGGGTCGGCGCGGGCGGGTGGCGGGAGCGCTGCGAGGGCGGCGGCGAAGGCGAGTCGGCGGAGCATCGGTGCGACCTCCGCTCGCGAAGCTTCGGAGCGGATCGGGCGCGCGCAAGCTCGCAAGGCTCGTCGCCGGTGGGGTAGAACCTCGTCATGGTCGCCTGCCTGCTCGCCGCTGTGCTCGCCGCCGCCCCTTCGAAGCTCGCCGTCCTCCAGATCATGAACGGCGAGGGGGTCCCCGCCTCCACGGCGCAGGCGATCACCGAGGCGGTCGTGGCGGAGGTCCGCAAGCAGAGCAAGGCGGAGGTCATCACCCAGCGGGAGATCGCCTCGATCCTGTCGCTCGAGAAGCAGAAGGCGATGCTGGGGTGCGAGACGGACGCGTGCATGGCCGAGCTCGGCGGCGCGCTCGGGGCGGACCGGCTCGTCGCCGGGGACCTGGCGAAGCTCGGCGAGAGCTTCCTCCTGCACCTGCGCGTCGTGGACGTGAAGAAGGTCCGGGTCGCGGCGCAGGCCGACCGCCGGCTCCGCGGCGGGACCATCGACGACGTCCTCGACGTCCTCCCGAAGATGGTGGGCGAGATCTTCCCGCCCGCGCCGTCGCAGGTCGCGCCGGCCGCCGCCGCGGCGGTCGCGCCGACGCCCCCCCCGGCGGTCCCCGCGCCGGCCGTGGTGGTGCCCGTGCCGGCCGCGCTCGTGCCCGCGTCGTCCGTGGCCGCCCCCGGCCTTGCGGCGCCGCCGGTCGTCGCCGCCGCGCTCACGAAGAAGGCGGCGGGCGGCTGGACCGAGGAACCGGAGCGGGTGCCGAAGGACGTGCTCGACCGGATGTCGGTGTTCACCGACGACGACGGGCTCGTCATCGCGATCGTCCCGTTCCAGGGGATCGACGCGCCGTTCTACGCGGGGGACGGCGAGAAGCTCTTCCGCCAGCGCGTGATCGGGGGCGGGCAGGAGGGCCAGTACGCCTTCAACCGCGTCTTCTGGGAGCCCCGCGCGAAGTTCGGCGCGGAGGCCTCGCTCGACGTGAAGGGCAGCCAGGCGACGCTCACGTGCGGGAAGCGCCGGATCGCGCTCCGGACGGTGGGCCCGGGCGGGGTCCGGCGGGTCTTCGAGCAGGCGAAGCTCTTCGCGCCGCCGTTCCGCCGGGTCCCGTTCCTCCTCGCCCGCGACGACCAGGGCTCCTACTTCCTCGTCGACGCCGCGCGCGACCCGAACTCCGGCCAGCCGGACGACCGGCCCGAGTACCGGCTTCGCTACGGCAAGAAGGGCGCGCTCGCGCCGATCGAGCTCGCGGACACGATCGCGGACGGAGGTGGGCTCGTCCTCGTCTCGCCCACCGGGCGGCTCGTGCAGAAGGGCGGCGCGGTCGAGTGGATCTCCGGGGCGGCGAAGACGCCGCTCACGCCGGTCGAGATCCGGGATGCGGCGACCTTCATCTACGGGGAGCTCGGGGCGTACGGGTCGAGGCTCGGCACGGCCTGCGACGGGAAGTTCAAGTAACCCCGGGACCTCCGTCGCACTCGACACGGGAGTTGTCTTCCCGGTCCGGCCGCGCAAGAATCGCCGCAGGGTTTGCGCGATTCACCCAAAGAGCAGCCCGACGCCGTCCCGCCGGGCCGGCGAGGTACGGGGGTGCCTGCGACGCTGCGGGTGCTGCTCGTCGTCGGGGGAGCCGTCCTCGCGATCGTCGCGGGCGCGGTGGCGGTGAGCTTCTCCGCGCCGGTCCGGAAGATCGACGCGATGGTGGGGGAGGCGCTCGCGCCGCCGCCCACGCCGCGCGGCGTGAAGGATCGGGAGGTCGTGCTCGGGATGGCCTCGGTCTTCTCGGGCGCGAACCGCGAGCTCGGCCGCGCGATCAAGGCCGGCGTCGAGGCGGCGTTCCTCGACCTGAACGCGGCGGGCGGGGTCGAGGGGCGGATGATCCATCTCGTCGCCGTGGACGACGGCTACGAGCCCACCCGAACGTTGCCCGCGATGAAGCAGCTCGTCGAGCGCGACGGCGTCTTCGCCATCGTGGGGAACGTCGGCACCCCGACCGCGGCGGTCTCCGCCCCGTTCTGCAGCGCGCGCAAGGTGCTCTTCTTCGGCGCCCTCTCGGGCGGCGACCTCCTCCGGCGGCGTCCGCCGGACCGCTACGTCTTCAACGTCCGCCCGAGCTACGCGGAGGAGACGGCGGCGGCGGTCCGCTGGCTCACCGGCGCCCGCCGGATCGCGCCCTCGCGCATCGCGCTCTTCGCGCAGGAGGACGAGTTCGGCGCGTCCGGCGTGCGCGGCGCCGCCGAGGAGCTCCGCGCCCGCGGCGTGGACACCGCGCGGATCCTCCAGCTCGGGTACCGGCGCAACACCGACGACGTCTCCGCCGCGGTCGAGATGCTCCGCGCGCGCGCGAAGGACGTGGACGCGGTGGTGATGGTCGCGACCTACCTCCCCGCCGCCGCGTTCGTGCGCAAGCTGCGCGACGCCGGGCTCCGCCACGTGGTGACCGACGTCTCCGCGGTGGACTCGAACGCGCTCGCGGCGGAGCTCGCCGCGAACGGCCCGCGCTACACGGAGGGCGTGCTCGTGACGCAGATCGTCCCGCTCCCGACCTCGCGGCTCCCGGGGGTCGTCCGCTTCCAGGAGGCGATGGCACGCCGCGGCCGGGACGATCGGCCCGGCTTCCTGGCCCTCGAGGGCTGGATCGTCGGCCAGGTGCTGGCGGAGGCGATCCGCCGCACCGGGCGCGACCTCGACACGGAGCGGCTCGTGGACGCGCTCGAGCGGATCCGCGACCTCGACCTCGGGATCGGCGCGCCGATCTCGTTCGAGCGCGGTGACCACCAGGGTTCGCGCCAGGTGTGGGGAACGATGCTGCAGCCCGACGGCGCCTGGAAGCAGGTCCCGCTCGAGTAGAGCCCCTCGCGGGGTGAGGGCGGGGGGAGGTGCTCTTCACGCGTCGTTCCAGGCGTACCGGCCGGCCTCGAGGGCCCGGTCGCCGAGCCCGAGCAGGCCGGGCTCGTCCGGCGCGTCCGTCGCGGCGAGGGACCGGCGGATCCGGCGACGCGCCTGCGCCGCGAACGCGCGCAGGAGCTCGCGGTCCTGCGCCGCCGCCGCCTCGCCGTGGTCCTCGATCCGCGTCGAGACCCGGGAGAGCGTCGCCGCGAGCGCGAAGAGGTCGATCATCGCGTCGGCGAGGGAGCGGCAGGCGAGCTGCGCGTCGACGATCTTCGTCCCGTGCCTCCGGAGGAGCCGGTCGGCGGCGAGCGCGACGCCGCGCGCCTCCTCCTCGAACTGCGCCGTCTCTTCCGCGAGGGACGGCGAGGCGAGCGTGAACTTCCCCTTCTCGACCGCGATCCCGGTGGCGAGCGATGCGCGCCGCTTCGCGTAGTCGGAGAGGAGCCCGAAGCCCTTCACCGGATCGGCGAGGACGCCCTTCATCGAGTGCGAGAGGTCCTTCAGCCCGTCGGCCACGTCGTTCATCGCGGCGAGCGCGATGAAGAGGCGGAGGACCTCGTTCGTCCCCTCGAAGATCCGGTTGATCCGGCTGTCGCGCAGCGCGCGCTCGTAGGGGAGCTCGCGCATGTAGCCCGACCCGCCCGCGATCTGCAGGGCCTCGTCCGCGGTCCGCCAGAGCGACTCCGTGGCGAGCACCTTCGAGATGGCCGCCTCGACCGCGAGGTCCTCGTAGCCGCGGTCCACCAGGCCGGCGACGAGGTTCACGACGCTCTCGGCCGCCCAGCAGTCGACCACCATCTGGCCGACCTTCTGGCGAATCGTCTCGAAGGTGGCGATCGGGCGCCCGAACTGGCTCCGCTCGCGCGCGTGCGCGGTCGCGTGCTCGATGAGCCGCTTCATCCCGCCCACCGAGCCGCCCCCGAGGCCGGTCCGCCCCGCGTTCAGGATCTTCATCGCGACCTTGAACCCCTTGCCCACCTCGCCGAGCACGTTCGCCGCCGGCACCCGGACGTCGTCGAAGTGGACCGAGGTCGTGGACGAGGCGCGGATCCCCATCTTGTCCTCGTGGGGGCCGGTCGAGACGCCCTTCAGGTCGCGAGTGACCACGAACGCGGTGATGTGGCCGCGCCCGTCGAGCGAGGTCTTCGCGAACACCGTGAAGAAGTCGGCGAAGCCGCCGTTCGTGATCCAGAGCTTCTCGCCGTTCAGGATCCAGTCGTCGCCGTCGCGGACCGCGGAGGTGCGGATGCCGGCCGCGTCGGAGCCGGCTCCCGGCTCGGTGAGGCAGAACGCGGCGACGAGCTCGCCGGTCGCGAGCCGCGGCAGCCACCTCGCCTTCTGCTCCTCGGTCCCGAAGAGGAGGACCCCGCGCATGCCGATCGAGCTGTGCGCGCCGACGGTGACGGCGACCGACCCGTCGTACCGGCCGAGCTCCTGGATCACGCGGGAGTAGGCGGCGGCGCCGAGCCCCATCCCGCCGTGCGCCTCGGGGACGACGAGGCCGAACAGGCCGGCCTCCCGGAGCTCCTGGACGAAGGAGGCGGGGAGCTCGCCGGCGACGTCCCAGGCCCGGAAGTCGTTCGTGCGGGGACCGAGCATCGAGCGCAGCGTCGAGGCGATCGCGGCGAGCGTCTCGCGGTCCGCGGTGCTCGGCTGCGGGTACGGCAGGATGATCTCCTCCTCGATCCGACCGAGGCAGAGCGAACGCATGAAGCTCGCGGTCTTCTTGTCCGGCATGTCGCGTACCTCCTGGGCTGATTCTAGAATCATAACGCGCCGCGGCACGAACGGGAACCCGATCCGTGACGGTCCCCGGATGCCCCAAGGCGAAGGGGTTGCGTTCGCTGCCGAACGCGCGCTATTCGATCTGTATGGAGTGGCGGAGCCCCACCCCGCACCGGGACCATCTGGACGCCGCGAAGGCGCTCCTCGAGTTCAAGCCCTGGATGCTGGCGCTCGCGGTGTTCCTCGGCTGCGCGATCGGGGTCGCGGTGATGGAGCAGTTCCGGGACGCCCAGTCGATCTGGGCGCAGGTCGCCTCTCAGGGCGCGGCCGCGCGTTAGCCCGGCCGCCTGGGCGGTCACCGCTCGCCCGGGCCTAGCGCTCGCGATTTGCCACATCGGTTGCTCGATCGGCACGCGATGAGCGGCTGCCGGCGAAGCCGACCAAACCGCGACCGGTTCCCCTGCGGTGCTTCCCCGCGTGAACCTGTCCATCCACGTGTCGCCGTAAACCTGACGCGCGGCGAGCTGGTTGTGGAACTTGCAGAGGCATCTCGTGTTCTCGACGGTCGGCGGCCCGCCCCGTCCCCGCGGCGTCACGTGATCGAGCTCGACCTGATGGGTGGAGCCGCAGATGCCGCCTCCTTGGACGGGCCACTGGCAGCGCCCGCCGTCACGCTTCCACACGGCTCGCTTCACGTGGGCGGGGACGTGGTCCGGCTTCGCAGGCGGCGGCTCGCGCCGCGGCTTCTCGACGAGCCCCTTCCGCTTGGCGTGGCGATCGAGGAGGAGGTCGAGTCCCGCCTCGAGGATCTCGTCCTCGCTGGCGCCGGGATGAGAGTGGGAGAGGGGGCCGGGACGGGCGGTGTCGGCCCCTGGACCGGGTTGGCACGCGGCGCTTCATCCGGATGAAACGGGGATTCCAGGATGGGGTCCTGCGCGGCGGTCGCGGCGAGGACGGGCGCGGCCGCGGCCGCCGTGGGACGCAGGGCCGTGACGACCGCTCGGTGCGGCGCGGCCTCGTTCGGCCGGAGCGCAGCGGAGACCGCCTTCGCGCCGGACTTGGACAGGTGGAAGAACCGCGGCAGGACGTCGCCACGGTTCTCGGGCGTGAGGACCTTCGCGAGCTCGACGACGCTCGTCATGCAAAGTCGCCCGTCGCGTAGAGGGTCGACGATCTCAGGGAATCGCTGGATGAGCTCCGCGGCGGTCTTCCGGTAGAACGCGGCCCCGCTCGAGAGCCCGAGCTCCCGGTGCAGGAAGTAGAAGAGCGAGGCATGCCCGAGCTCGACCCAGAGCCGATTTCGGTCGAAGTCGGCGAGAGCCACCAGAAATTCGCCGAGCGCGGCACGCTCGCGGTGGAGGAGCTCGGCGAGGTGGGCGGACAGGTCACGTGCGGAGGTCATGGCGCGAGCATCTCACGCGATTTCGGGGCCTCCTGAAACGCACGGATTCGCGTCAGGGAGCGCGAACGCGGGCGGGCCCTCGAGAACCCCCTCGCCCGCCTTCGGCGCACGCGAGGCGCGATCTACGGCGCCAGGAGCGGCATTCCCGCACGCACCTTCATCGCGGAGGTCATCTGACGGTGAAGTACGTCAAGCGCGACGGCGCCGGGAAATTGGGGCGTGTCATCGACGAGAAGCTCGCGGCCGGTCGCAAGCCGATCTTGTCACGACGCCTCCCGCTCACGGCGACGTCCCGGCCGCCGCCCTCTTCGTTGCCGACCCCGGTCAACCTTCGGGTTCGACCTTCGGGTTCGACCTTCGGGTTCGGCCTTCGGGCTCGACCCTCGACGCAAACGCGCTCTTCGTACGGTCCCCGGCTCCGCCGCGACGTGACGAACGACGAGTGGCGCCTTGCGCCTAGCGCCGGGACTTCTTGCGAGCCGGCTTCGCGCCGCGCCGCGCGGCGGGCTTCGCCTTGCGCGGCGGCTTCGCGCGCCCGGCCTTCGCCTTCGCGGCCTTCTTCGGGGTGTGTTTCGCGGCGGCCTTTGCCTTCGCCTTGCGGGCGGGCGCGGCGCGCTTCGCGGCGGCCTTCTTCGGCGCGGGCGACGCCTTCCGCGGCCCGGGCTTCGCGGGGGCGGCCTTCGCGAGCGCGGCCTTTGCGGGGGCAGGCTTCGCCGGAGCGGCCTGCGCGGCGGCGGGGAGGAGCCCGGGGATCTCGAGCGCGACGTTGCGTGCGCCGGCGAGCCGGCCGGTCGCGCACCACTCCGCGAACGCCTCCGAGTCGAGGAACATGGCGGCGAGCGTGGGATCCGACGCGCGACTGTAGGCGCGGCGGACGATCTCCTTCGCCGGGAAGGTCCGCTCACGGTGGGTGATCACCTCGACGGTGGCCGAGCCCGCGACGAACTCCGGGCGATAGGCGCGGCGCACGCGCTGCGGCGTGGCCTCGTCGGCGAGGTGGAGCACGGTCTCGTCCCCGCAGTCGATCGCGTGGATCCACCGCCCGCCCTTCATTGCTCGGATGTGCTGGCCGACCATCGATCCTCCGGAGTGTGCCGCGCGCGGCGCGCGAAGTGCCGCGATGGTAGCGCCCCCCGGGGCGGACCGCCACGTCCGGCTCGCGCGAAGGCGGTGGCCCTCCGCGCAGCGCGTGGACTCACCGGGCGGGTGGCCGCTCGGGGCTCGCCCGCTCGCACGTCTCGAGCGCCCGCGTGAAGCGCGCAGGCTCCGGGTCGACCCGCGCGCGCGCCCGCACCGGCCCGCATCCCGACGCCGGCGCCGTCCGGGCGAGCGCGTCGGCCGCGGCGGCCCGCACGGCGGGATCCCGGTCGTGCTCGAGGATCGGCACGAGGGCCGCGGCGGCACCGGACGGACCCGCGAGTCGCGCGAGCCCGCGCACCGCGCCGCGCCGCACCGCAACGGGGGTCTGCGCGCTCGCGAGGACCTCGCGGTGGACAGCCTCTGCGCGCGCGCCGCCGAGCGCCGCGAGCGCGTCGAGCGCCCGGAGCCGGCGGATCGGCGACGGATCGGTGCGGGCGAACTCCACGAGCGCGTCCTCGCCGGCGGGGCCGAGCGCACGGAAGCGCTCCGGCGCGACGGCGCCGTGGATCGCGCCGAGCCAGCCGTGTACCGCCTCCCGGGCCTCGGCGGCCGAAACGGTCGCGCCGGGAGCCGCGGGCGCGGTGCCCGCGCGCGGCGGAGCGGGGACGGAGACGGCGAGCGCGAGGAGGAGGGGAGCGAGGGCCATGGAGCCGCCTAGCGCACTGCGGGATTCAGCCGGACGACCTGTCCCTGGTCGGAGGAGAGGCTTCCGACCGAGTGGGCGGGGTCGAGCAGCCAGAACATGAGGTTGCTGCCGTCGCTGCACCCGTTCACGAGGCACGACGGGCTCGTGCACTGCGGCGTGTCGGAGATGGAATCCCAGAATCCGCAGTTCGACTCGCTCGTGTGGTAGAGCCCCAGCCAGTGGCCGATCTCGTGGGCCGCCACGTACGCGAGCACGTCCGGACCGCAGGTCGAGAGCGAGATCGAGCCGGTGCACGTGCCCACGCCCAGCTCTCCGAAGAGCCCGACGGCCGCGCCGCTCGCGACGGTGCCCGGGAACCCCGACGGCCCGGGGATCGAGCCGTCGATGCCGACTATCGTCGTCGAGCCCGACTGCGTCTGGTCCACGAGCTCCTCGACCAGGAACAGGCTCACGCCGCGCCCGGGCGCGTAGGAGCTCGCGAAGAGCTGGCTGAGCGGATCGCACGGACCGTCGTTCGTGATGTCCACGCTGCCGTTCGGATACCGCGCGTGCA
>DASWCJ010000077.1:0-6990 GCA_036390155.1 Anaeromyxobacter sp. | reverse complement strand
CCGAACCTCTGCACCGCGGTGACGCCCCCGGTCCGTGGATCGGCCGCCCCCAGCCGTCGCGCGGACCTTCGCTGCCAGGCGAAGACGGCGCGGGTGAAGACGTCGAGCAGACGCGAGGCCAGGGCGGGGTGGCGGGCGGCGAGGAAGCGAACGCGTCGAGGGAAGGAGAGGACCCGCTGCCGCACCGGCACCTGGGGCAGGACGTTCCGGACGAGGTGGTCCGCCCCGTCCTCCATCCGGCGGGCGGCGCAGGAGGGGCAGACCGCGGCCTTGCACGAGAAGGCCACCAGCCGCTCGAAACCGCAGTCGGGACAGCGAACTCGCGCGAAGCCATGTGCCAGAATTCCACAGGAGAGGTAGGCGCGCAGGTCGCGTTCCACGAAGGCGGGCAGGCCGCGGCCGTGGGCGCTCCGGTCGCGAGCGGCCGCGAGAAACGTCTCGAGCCGCTCGCGGACGACCTGATGGAGGAGCGTCTTCTCGGGCTCCCGCCGCCGGTATCTGACGAGGGCGCGCACGCCGCGCCAGCGTGGCGCTCCCAGGTCTCGGGGGCGTCGCGAGGGGCGGGCACGGCCGCCCGCGTCGCAAGGGCCGGGCCTCAGCGGCTGCCATTGCTGGCTAGAGCGGGGGGACACTCGCTCCGGGTCGCCTTCGCGGCGGTGCGATTCCAGACGGTGAGGCGCCGCCAGTGGCGGCGTAACCCTGGCGCGCCGGGCCGTTCTCTGCGAGGCTCCCCGCCCGATGGCCGACGCGGACCTCATCGTCGTCGGGGGCGGGATCAGCGGGCTCTCCCTCGCGTGGACTGCCGCCCGCTCGGGCCGCCGCGCGCTCGTCCTCGAGCGGGACGAGCGCGCCGGTGGCTGCTTCTACTCCCCCCGGACGCCCGACGGGTACTGGTTCGAGCTCGGGGCGCACACGACCTACAACAGCTACGGCGCGTTCCTCGACGTCGTGGTGGGCACCGGCCTCGCCGGCGAGATCGTCGAGCGCGGGCCGGCCCGGGCGCGGTTCGGCCTCCTCCGCGGGGACGACGTCCGGATCCTGACGCCGCCGAAGGTGCTCCGCGAGCTCTCCTGGCTCGAGGCCGCCGTACACTTCCCCTTCGGCGTATTCCGCAAGAAGCAGGGGGAGACGATGTACTCGTGGTACTCGGGCCTCGTCGGCCGGAGGAACTATGATCGGCTGCTCTCCGCCTTCTTCGCGGCGGTGCCGTCGCAGAAGGCGGACGGCTTCCCGGCGGAGGGGCCGGGGTCGCTCTTCAAGAAGCGCCCCCGCCGCAAGGAGTTCCCCCGGAGCTTCGGGCTCAAGCGCGGGCTCCAGTCGGTGTGCGAGGCGGCGGCGGTCACGCCGGGCGTCACGTTCCTGAAGGGCGTCACGGCGACGCGGGTCGCGCGCGCGGGGTCGGGGTTCGCCGTCACCACCGCGGACGGCCGGCGCCTCGAGGCGGAGCGCTGCGCGGTCGCGGCGACGCCGGATCAGGCCGCCGCGCTGCTGCGCGACGACTTCCACGAGCTCTCGCTCGCGATCTCGCGGGTGCGCACGGTCCGGATCGAGAGCGCGGGCGTCGTCCTCCGGCGCGGGCAGACGCCGCTCGAGGAGTGCGCGTTCGTGGTGCCGGTGGACGACCTCTTCTACTCGGCCGTGACGCGCGACTCCTTCCCCGACCCGGAGCGGCGCGCCTTCGCGTTCCACTTCCGGCCCGGCGTGCCGCGCGAGGAGAAGCTCGCGCGGATGGCGGCGGTGCTGCGCGTCCGCAAGGAGGACCTCGGCACGCCGGTGGAGGTCACGCGGACGCTCCCCTCGCCGGAGCTCGGGCACGCCGAGCTCGTCGCGGACGTGGACCGGTGCCTCGCGGGCGGCAAGCTCGCGGTGACCGGGAACTACTTCGCGGGCCTCGCGATCGAGGATTGCGTGCAGCGCTCGTTCGCGGAGTGGAACCGGATCGCGTAGCCGCTAGGTGAACAGCGCCCCGAGCCGCGTCGCCAGCCGGCGCGGCCCGATCCCCGCGGACGGCGCGACGAAGATCGTGTCGTCCCCGGCGATCGTCCCGAGCACCTCACGGAGCCCCGCGAGGTCGATGGCGCGCGCGACGACGGGCGCGCTCCCCGGGTGCGTGCGGACCACGACGAGCGTCGCGTTCGCGGAGACGTCGGCGACGAGCCCGCGGACCGGGGTGAGGGCTGCGCCCGGCGCGCCGTCCCCGTCGGCGAGCTCGTACACGGTCCCGCCCTGCGGCCTCGAGACCCGCCGCGCGCCGAGCCGCGCGAGGTCGCGGGAGAGGGTCGCCTGCGTGGCGCGGAACCCGACCGCGGCGACCGCCGACAGGAGCTCCTCCTGCGTCCCGATCCGGCGCGTCCGGATGATGCGCGCGACCGCGTCGCGGCGACGATCGGCCGAGGTCACGCGAACGGCCCCATCTGGACGAGCGAGCCGACGCCGCGGTCGGTGAACAGCTCGGCGATGACGGTGTGCGGCTGGCGGCCGTCGAGGACGTGGACCCGCTCGACGCCCCCCTCCAGCGCGGCCAGGATCGACTGGGCCTTCCACTTCATGCCGCCGGTGATGCCACCCGCCTCGACCCGGGTGCGCAGGTCCGCGACCGTGAGCTGGCGGACGAGCGCGCCGTCGGGCGCGGACTCGAGGATCCCCGCCACGTCGGTGAGGTAGATGAGCTTCTTCGATCCGAGGGCCACCGCCACCGCGGCCGCCACCTCGTCGGCGTTGATGGAGAGGCTGCTCCCGTCCTCGCCGAGGGCGATGGGCGAGATCACCGGCACGTAGCCCCCGTCGAGGAGCATCCGGAGGAACTTCTCGTTCACCGAGACCACCCGACCGACCTTGCCCAGGTCGCGCCCGGACTCGTGCTTGATCTTCTCTGCGCGGAGGAGCTGGCCGTCCTTGCCGGAGATCCCGACCGCCCCCGCGTTCCGGGCGTTGAGGAGCGCGACGAGCTCCTGGTTCACCTTCCCGGTGAGGACCATCTCCACGACGGGGAGGCTCTGCGCGTCGGTGATGCGCATGCCGTCCACGAACTCGCTCTTCTCCCCGAGCTTCTCGAGGGTGCGGGTGATCTCGGGCGCGCCGCCGTGGACCACCACCGGCTTCAGCCCGACCCGCTTCAGGAGCGTGACGTCCTCGGCGAAGGCCTCCTTGAGCGAGTCCTTCACCATCGCCGCGCCGCCGTACTTGATCACCGCGATCTGGCCGGAGAACGCCGCGATGTACTTGAGCGCCTCGGCGAGGATCGCCTTCTTGATGGTGGGCGTGTAGTGGGTGACGCGGTCGTCCTTCGCCACCCCGCCGTCCGCCTTCTGGTAGATGAGCGAGGTGTAGTCGGCGTTGATCTTCACGTAGTCGTAGGAGAGGTCGCAGCCCCACGCCGTCGCGCGCGCGTCGCCCTGCCCGAGCTCGACGAGCACGTCGATCCGGCTCTCGCGCATGCGCGCCCGGAGCGCCTCCCGGTCGAACTCGATCGGCGCCCCGTCCCCGAACACCGGCGTCTGCTGGAGGGTCACCCGCGCCCGGAAGGGGTCGATCGGCCAGGCCTGCGCGCCGGCCCGCGCGCCGACGGTGGCGAGGATCCGCCCCCAGTTCGGGTCCGCGCCGAAGACCGCCGCCTTCACCAGCGGGGACGAGGCGATCGCGAGGGCGCACTCCCGGGCGATCGCCTCGGTCGGCGCGCCGGTGACGACGACCTCCATGAGCTTCGTCGCCCCCTCGCCGTCGGCCGCCATCGCCCGGGCCATCTCGCCGAAGAGGTCCGCGAGCGCCGCCTCGAGGACGTCGAGGTCGGGCCCGGGCTCGGAGATCCGGGGGTTGCCCGCGAGCCCGTTCGCGAGCACGAGGACGCAGTCGTTCGTGGACATCTCGCCGTCCACCGAGACCATGTGGAGCGTCTTCTGCACGGCGCGGGTGAGCACCTCCTGGAGCGCCTTGGGGGTCACCGCCGCGTCGGTGGCGACGAGGCACAGCGTCGTCGCGAGCTGCGGCGCGAGCATCCCCGAGCCCTTGCAGATCGCGGACACGATCGCGGTCTTGCCGCCGAGCGTGACCTCGCGCGCCGCGAGCTTCGGGCGCGTGTCGGTGGTCATGATCGCCTCGGCGGCGAGGTCCGCGTGATCGCCGAGCTGCTCGACCAAGGCGGGGAGGGCGGTCACGATCTTCATCGCCGGGAGCCGCGCGCCGATGACGCCGGTCGAGGCCGCGAGCACCGCCCGCTTCTGCACTCCGAGGGCGTCCGCGACCGCGCTGCGCACGACCGAGACGTCGTCGAGCCCGGCGGGGCCGGTGAGCGCGTTGGCGTTCCCCGAGTTCGCGACGATGGCGCGCATCCCCTCGGCGGGGACCCGCGGGCGCGCGTCGAGGACCGGCGCCGCCGCGGCCTTGTTGATCGTGAAGAGCCCGGCCGCCGCCGCCGGGTGATCGGAGACGATGAGCGCGAGGTCGCGGCGCGACGGCTTGAGGCCGCAGGCGACGCCGCCGAACCGGAAACCCTTCGGGATCTTCATCGTCGGTTCACCCTCCAAGGAGGTCGAGGCCGGTCGCCTCGGGCCAGCCGAGCGCGGCGTTCAGCGCCTGGATCGCCTGGCCCGCGGCGCCCTTCACGAGGTTGTCGATCGCGGAGACGGCGACCACCACCCCCGCCCGCGCGTCGACCGAGAGGCCGACGTGGCAGCGGTTCGTGTGGACGACGTCCTTCAAGAGCACCCGGTCCGGCGCGAGCACCTTCACGAACGGCTCGTCCCGGTAGGCCGCGCGGAGCGCGTCGGCGAGCCCGGGCGGCGGCGCGGCGGCGAGCCGGACCGTCACCGTGGCGAGGATCCCGCGCCGGATCGGGACGAGCACCGGGGTGAAGGAGATCGGCGGGCAGGCCCCCGCGTAGCGCGCGACGGTCTGCTCGATCTCGGGGACGTGCTGGTGCTTGCCGAGCCGGTAGGCGCGGAGGTCGTCCGCCACCTCGACGAAGCTGTAGTCCTCCGCCGCCTTCCGCCCGGCTCCGGAGACGCCGGAGAGGCCGGTCACGGAGATGCCGCCGGCGAGCCCGAGCCCGGCCTTCACGAGCGGCGCGAGCGCGAGCGCGATGGCGGTCGCGTAGCAGCCGGGGTTCGTGACGAGCTTCGCGCCCGCGAGCTTCTCGCGGGCGAGCTCGGGCAGGCCGTAGCGCGCCTCGGCGAGGAGCGCGGGGGCCGGGTGGGTGAAGCCGTACCAGGGCGGGTACGCGGCGGCGTCCTCGAGCCGGAACGCGCCGGAGAGGTCGACCACGCGGGCGCCCCGGGCGAGGAGCCTCGGGGCGAGGTCCGCCGAGACCTCGGCGGGCGTCGCGAGGAAGACGAGCTCGGCGTCCACGCGCTCCGCCTCCGCGAGCGCCCGGTACCGGAGCGCCGCCGCCGGGCCGTCGAGCGGGAGCCGTGCCCCCGCCGCCTCGTCGGACCAGCGATCCGAGAAGAGCGCGACGAGCCGGAGCCCCGGGTGGCGGGTCGCGAGCCGGGTGAGCTCGAGGCCGGTGTAGCCGGAGGCGCCGACGATCGCGGCCGTATGGCTATGCATTGAAATGCATAAACATGCATTCCGGCGGGGAAGTCAAGAGCGCACCGGATCCGCGGGGTGCGCCGGAAGCCGAGCGCGGGCGGGGTCTCCGGAAGACACGACGGGCGACCCGCACCGACCGGATCGCCCGTCGCCGTCGCGCTTCATGCCCAGGAGAGGATTCGAACCTCCACGGTTTTGAGGCCGCCAGACCCTGAATCTGGTGCGTCTACCAGTTCCGCCACCTGGGCGAAGGGCCCCTCATTAGCTGCCGCCCCGGGAGGTGTCAACAGCCGTGGGGTGACCCGAGGTTTCCGCTCGTCCCGGCCACGCCCACGGATACAATCGCGGCGGCCCGGAGACGACGCCATGCTCACGACCCTCGCCGCGTTCCAGCTCCTCCTCCTCTCGCAGGTGACGCCGCCCACGCTCGTCGGCCCCGACGACGCGAGCGCCGCCGATCCGAGCGCCGCCGACCCGAGCGCCGAATCGATCAGCGCCGAGGCCGCCCCGGAGGCGCCTCCCGCGGCCCCTGCGCCGCCGGCCACGCCCGGCGCGGCCGCCCCCCCTGCGCCGCCGGCCACGCCCGCCGCGGCCGCCCCCCCTGCCACGAAGGCCTCGACGCCGACCCCGGCCTCGCCGCCGCTCCCCTCGCTCCCCTCGCTCCAGTCCGCCGAGCCGCTCCGCGGCGCGACCGCGGTGTTCGCGTGGGGTGGCTGGTCCTCGATCGGCGTCGCGTACGTGATGGGCGTGACCCCGGTCGACGACCTCGGCGCCGTCCTAGATCTCGACTGGTCCAAGACGGAGCTCCGGCTCGGCGGGATCTACCGGCGCCCGTTCGGGATGGCGGGGGCCTGGGACGTCGCGGGCCGGGTCGGGCTCTACTGGTACGCCGGCTTAGGGAACGACTGGATCTACGAGGGGAACCACGCCGACCGGGGCGTCCAGCTCGAGCCGGCGGTCGTCCTCTCGCGGCGGGCGGGGACCGGGATCTTCTCCGTCGCGGTGGAGGCGCCGATGACGGTGACGACCCGGTACGACTCCGGCTTCCTCTTCGCGCCGAGGCTCGCCGGCTCCTACGAGCTGGGGCTGCTCGACGGGGTCACCGTCGGCGCCCGGGTCGGGATCGGCTACCGCGCCGGCGCAGGGGACGCGCCGCTCCACGAAGGCCGGGGCGAGCTGCAGTTCCTCGTGCTCGCGAGCTGGCAGCTGCTCTAGGAGCCCGTAGGGCATAGACGGCTTCCGGCCGGCCTCCGCTTCGCTGCGGTCGGCCGGAAGCCGAGGCGGTAGCGGTTCCGGTCACCGTTGCGGCTGCGGCTGCGGCTCCGGTTGCGGTTGCGGTTGCGGCTGCGGCTGCGGCTGCGGTTGCGGTTGCGGCTGCGGCTCCGGTTGCGGCCGCAGATCCGGATGCGGGTCCGGATGCGGAAGCCGCTGCCGCCTGCGGATGCGCCTGCGGCAGCGGCGGCG
>DASWCJ010000076.1:0-6096 GCA_036390155.1 Anaeromyxobacter sp. | reverse complement strand
GCGGCGAGCACCTTGCCCTCGATCGGCTTCTCCTTGGCGGTGTCGGGGATGATGATCCCGCCCTTGGTCTTCTCCTCTTCCTGCACGCGCTTCACGATGATGCGGTCCTGCAGCGGCCGGATCTTCATGTGCTTCCTCCGTGGTGTAGGTGTAGGCCGCCCATCGGGCGGCACGCTTGGGGTAAGGCCTGGCAGTCAGATGCCTCGACTGCCAAAGGCGGGCGTATCCTAACCACGGCCCCCCTCGTGTCAAGCGACCAGGCTGGGCGCGCATCATCGCGTCACTCAACGAGTTTTCAGCCGGCGCTGGCAGTCTCTTTCGGGGACTGCTGAACCCCGGACCCCGGTGCCGGGCATCGCGGTTGCCGGTGCCGACAGCAGTGCCGGGCACCGCGGTTAGCAGTGTAAAGGTTCAATTGCTACGCGGGGTTGTCCGATCTCGGCCCGAGCGGTAGCGTTCAAGGGAGTCCCAGCCGGCAAGGAGGCCCCGGAGTGAAGAGCGAACGGATCCTCATCGGCAAGACGGCGCAGGAATGGTTCCGGGAGATGCTGGCCGACGCCCTCTCCCACCGACGCTTCGCGATCCAGGAGGTGACCGAGTTCTATCTCGTGAACCTGCTCGCGGGCTTCCTCGAGAGCGAGCGGCTGTTCGTCGAGGAGGAGGACGGCAGCATCCGCAGGGAGCCGCTCGCGCTCATCCTCCTGCGCGCCCTCGGGGCGGAGCGGCGCGCCCGCGCCGCCGGGCTGCGCCGCCTCGGCGACACCGCGCTCTTCGTCTCCGGGTTCTTCGGCGACTCGCTCGCGCGCACGAACGTCGACGTCGACTACTACATCGCGATGGGCGAGCGGGCGTACGGGCACCTCGCGGAGCTCGAGCGCGGCCACGACGATCTCTTCGGCGAGCTCTCCTCACGGTTCGCCGACTTCGTGGACCTCTTCGCCGAGATCGCGGAGCTCTCGGAGCTCCGCTCGAACCGCGGGCTCGTCCGGCTCTACGAGCGGTTCCTCGCGACGCGGGACGCGCGCGTGGCGGAGCGGCTCCGCGAGCGGGGCGTGGCGCTGTTCTCCGGTCCGGGCGCGCCGCCGGGCGGGCGGAAGGGCCTCCTGCAATGAGCCCGCGGCCGGCGGGCGCGACGCCCGCCTTCCTGCAGCGGGAGCTCGAGGCGATCTACGGCGTCGAGGCGCCGCGGGTGGAGCGATTCCTCGTCGGCTCCGACGCCGCGCGGGCCGCGGGGCACGCGCCGCGGGCGCCGGAGGAGCTGCTCGTCGTCGAGGAGCAGGACGGCGTCGCCCTCGGGCTCTACCTCGCGCCCGCCGTCGTCGCGGGCGCCGCCGGCGCCGATCCGCACGACCGCCGGCCGCGGCTCACCGCGCGGGGGGCGCTCCGGAGCGTCGCCTGCGCCGCGGAGGGCGTCTCCCACTTCCTGTACCTCGCGACCCGCGCCGCGGCGGGCGGGAAGGTGTCCCTGCTCGAGCTCGAGGTCCAGGCGGAGGTGGACAAGTTCGCGCTCCTCGTCCTGCACCTGTGGCGGCGCCCGAGTACTCGTCAAACTCGGGCGGCGCGGACTCCGGCGGATGAGCCCGGCGCTACGCCGCCGGCTCTACGACCGGGTCCGCTACCACGCCTGGCTCGGCGCGGAGGAGCGCGCGCGCTACGAGGAGGCGAACCGGCTCGGCGGCGGCTACGCGCGCTGGCTCGAGGGGCGGTTCGTGGACGGCGCGAACATCGACGGGCTGCTGCGCGAGCTGCGCAGGACCTATCGGCGCGGGGGCGGGGAGAAGCTGGCTTATCTCGGGAGCTGCACGCTGCCGTAGCCGGCGCGCCCGAAGGCACCAGACCTCAGCGCAAGGTCCGGGTCTGCCCGGCCGGGATCGTCGCCTTCTCCTTGTCGAACTTGCCGGAGAGGGCGTCGCGGACCGAGCGGTCGAACCGGACCTTGCCCGTCGCGATCTCGCGCAGCGAGAGGACGGGCGGCTTGTTCTTCAAGTTAGCCATGAGCGGCCGGGCGCCCGCCATGAGCTGGCGCGTCCGCTTCGTCGCGAGGAGCACGAGCGCGAAGCGGTTGTCCACCATGGGGAGGCAGTCTTCGACGGTGACGCGGGCCATTCCGGACCTTCCTGACTGGTTGCAGGCGCGGGGGGCATTACCCCGGCGAACGGCGGAACATATTCGGCCGGGGCCGGCCGGTCAACCTCGTGTCCCCGGACTTCCCTTGCCCCGCGAAGCGGGGCTGGGGAGGGGGCTCCTACTTCCTCCAGAGTCCCCCGGCCTGGGATCCGGTGTCCAGGGCTTCGGCCCGGAGCTTCCGCTGGTCCTGGTTCGGGTCGAGCTTCACGAAGGAGCACATCTCGTTCAGGCGGGAGAAGATGCGGTCGCCGACGCGCCGGGAGAGCGTCATCGACTCGGCGTCCGCCCCGAACGCGCTCGACTTCGTGTTCACGCGGGCGCCGGGCGACTCGCGCACCGGGTTCTCCCGCTCCTCGAGGAAGTAGTTGGTCGCGAAGAGCGTCGCGAGGCCGGAGTTGAACCGTCGCGAGACGAGCTCGTCGAGCATCGCACGCTCCCACTCCGTCCCGCGCTCCTTCCCGAGCTCGTCGATCGCGAGCACCGGGACGGAGAGCAGCGGCCGGAGGATCTCCATGTGGCTCCGGTTCGCGTTGAAGCCAGCCCGGATGTCGGAGAGGAGCAGCATGAACTCGACGTACTTGCCCGGGATCCCCTTCTCGAGGGCGAGATACCGCAGCGTCGCGACGAGGAGGTGCGTCTTCCCCGCGCCGGGGCGGCCGTACAGGAGGAATCCGCGGGCGGCGACGTCGGGCCGGAACTTCCGGGCGAAGTCCTGCGTCACCGTCCGCGCCCGGGCGTGGTCGGGCGAGTACTCGCGGAACGACTCGAACGACGCGGTCGCGACGGCGGTCGGGATCCCGACCTCGTTGAAGAGCCGGATCCGCTCGTCGAGGTGGCCGCAGCTGCAGACCTGCGCCTTGCTCGTGTCGCCCGCGGCCACGAGCGCGTAGCCGCTGCCGTTGCAGCGCGTGCAGACCCGCTGGCAGACGCAGCGGCGCGCGCGCGCGGACTTCCCGAGCACCTGCTCGACGACGTACCCGGTCCCTCCGCAGGAGCACGCGAGCGAGGTCTCGGGCGGGGCGGCCATCGGGGGGCGGAGTCTACACGGATCCACGCAGGCAGGTGAGCCCCGCCGCCCGGGCCAGGTCCGCGAGATGCGCCCGCAGCCCCTCGCGGTAGGCGCGCGCGCTCGTGCCGCGCCGCCGCTCTCCGGCGAGCATCCGGAGCCGCGGCCCGAGGGCGCGCCGCTCCGGCGGCGGAAGCCCGTGGAGCCACACCTCGAGGATCCGGGCGTCCGCCGACGCGAGCGCCGACTCGACGCGCTCGAGCGGGGTCCCCGGGTGCGCGGCGACCGCCTGGAGCGCCCGCCAGGCGGCGCGGTACCCGTGGCGGCGGTGCTCCTCGACGGCGTGCGCTGCGTCCTGCAGGAGCGCGCGCGCGGCGGCGAGCCGTGCCTCGGCGGCCCCCTCCTCCGCGGGGGGCGGCGGCGACTCGCCCACGCGGCCGTGCTGGTAGGCGCGCCACTCGTCCTCCACCGCGAAGCGGAGGGCGCGAATCGAACGCGGCGAGCCCGCGCGGCGCTCGGCGAGATCCTCGAGGCCGCGCCGCAGCCCACGGCACACCACCGCGACCGGCAGGCCGCGCCGCTCCCAGTCCGCGAGCAGCTCCTGGTCGAGCGGCGAGAGCATGAGCCCCGCGCCGCGCAGGCCCAGGAAGTACTCGCCGATCACCGCCTGGTAGTCGAGGGCGCCCTGGGGCAGGTCGGACACGGGTCGACTGTAGCCGCGGGATCCGACGGGGACCCGTCAGCGGCCGTTCACGTTCACGTTCACGTCGAGGTGGTTGCCCCCGTGACCGCGCTCCACACCTCGCCCGCGGTCTGGAGCCGGCGCGCCGGGTCCTTCGAGAGGAGCCGCTCCGCCAGCGCCGCGAGCCGCGGGTCGGCGCCCGGATTCGACGCCACCACCGGAGACGGCGGCGAGGCGAGGATGTCGCGCCACAGCGAGACCGGGTCCGCCGAGGTGAAGGGCGGCGCGCCGGTGAGGAGCTCGTAGAGGATCACGCCCAGGCTGTAGAGGTCGCTCCGCGCGTCCACCGGGAGCCCCTGCGCCTGCTCGGGCGACATGTACCGGTAGGTGCCGACAACGCGGCCGGCCTGGGTGAGCCCGTCCTCCGCCTCGGTGGCGGACTTCACGAGGCCGAAGTCCATGAGCCGCGCGTGGCGTTGATCGTCGACCATGATGTTCGAGGGCTTGAGGTCGCGGTGCACGAGCCCGCGCTGGTGGACGTAGGAGAGCGCGTCCGCCACCTCCCCGAACGCGTTGCGGAGCCGCTCGATCCGCGACGGGCGGTTGAGCGCGTCGCGGACGTCCGGCGGGAGGAGCGCGCGCGGGGGCGACGGGTGGTGCGCAGACGGCGGGGCCGGGCGCCAGGAGACGCCGTGGGGCTCGGTGTCCGGCTCGTCCATCATCGCGGCGAGCGCGCGGATCGCGTCCGGGCCGGGGTCGACGTCGGGCGTCGAGCCGGGGCTCGCCGGCGCGGGGGTGACGTCGAGGTCGAACCCCATCGGCGCGAGGTCCTCGTCGTCGATCACCGGCGAGAGGTAGGCGCGCAGGTCGAGCCCCTCGACGAGCTCCATCGCGAGGTACGAGTAGCCCTCCGAGACGCCGGCGTCGAAGACGCGGACGACGTTCGGGTGATCGAGGCTGCGCAGGACGTCGTACTCGCGGGCGAGCCGGCGGGCCGCGGTCGCGTCCACCGCCGGAGCGGGGCCGAGCACCTTCACGGCGAGCGAACGCCCCGACGCGTCGTGGCGCGCACGGTACACCGTCCCGATCCCCCCTCGGCCGATGACGGAGAGGATGACGTATGGGCCGACGCGCCTGGGCGGCACGGGATCGACGATAGAGAGGACCCGAAGGGAAATCAAACGGCCTGTTACCGAGCGTCCCCGGGGGACGGGGCGTGCTATGAAAAGCGCGTGACGGAGCGAACCCTCGTGGAGGACCTGGAGGCGCGCGTCCGCACGCGCCCGCTCCCACGCCATGTGGCCGTGATCATGGACGGGAATGGCCGGTGGGCCGAGGCCCGGGCGCTCCCCCGCGTGGCCGGCCACCGCGAGGGGGCCGAGGCGGTCCGCGCCGTGACGCGCACCGCGCGCCGGATCGGCCTCGAGGCGCTCACCCTGTACGCCTTCTCGACCGAGAACTGGGGGCGCCCCGAGCCGGAGGTGGACGCGCTCATGCACCTCCTCGCCGAGTTCCTCGAGGGCGAGCGCGGCGAGATGATGCAGAACCAGATCCGGCTGAACGCGATCGGCGATCTCGCGCGGCTCCCCGAGGCGGTGCGCGCGAAGCTCGCCGAGGTCCGCGCCGAGACCGCGGCGAACCGCGGGATGACCCTCACGCTCGCGCTCTCGTACGGCGGGCGCCAGGAGATCGTGCAGGCGGCGCGGCGGGCCGCGGCCGCGAAGGGCGCCGCGCTCGAGGCGGAGGACCTGGAGGCCGCCCTGTGGACGCAGGGCCTGCCCGAGCTCGACCTCCTCGTGCGCACGAGCGGCGAGCGGCGGATCTCGAACTTCCTCCTCTGGCAGTGCGCCTACGCGGAGCTCGTCTTCACCGACGTGCTCTGGCCCGACTTCCGCGACGCGGAGCTCCTCGCCGCGGTCGCCGAGTTCCAGGCCCGCGAGCGGCGGTTCGGCATGACCGGCGCCCAGGTCGCCTCCGGGCGGGAGTGAGCGTGGCACTCGACGCGAAGAACCGGCGGAACCTCGCCGCGCGCATCGCCTCCGCCGCGGTCCTCTTCCCGCTCGCGTGCTGGCTCACCTGGCTCGGGGGCACGCCCTTCGCGCTCCTCGCCGCGGCCGGCGCCGCCGTCGCCGCCGGCGAGCTCATCCTGATGTTCGGGACGCTCGGGGTGGGCGAGGCGCTCGGCATCGCGGTCGCGGGCGCGATCCCGCTCGTCGCCGCGTTCGGGCAGAGCGGAGACCTCCTCCCCGGCTGGTCGGGCCTCGCGCTCGCCGGCGCGACG
>DASWCJ010000075.1:0-11617 GCA_036390155.1 Anaeromyxobacter sp. | reverse complement strand
TGCGGGTCCGCCCTCGCACGCTCGGCCCACCTCCTCGTCGGCGTGCAGGAGGCGCAGGCGCTCCTCGACGCGCTCGAACCCTCCGCGCCCGCGCTCGTCCGCGAGGCGAGCCGGCAGCTCCCGCCCGCCCTGCTCGCCGAGATCCTGCGCCGGCTCGTCGAGGAGGGCGTCTCGATCCGCCCGCTGCGGACGATCCTGGAGGCGCTGCTCGAGGCGGGCGGCGGGCCGCGCAGCGCCGCAGCGCTGGCGGAGGGGGCGCGGCGCGCGCTCCGGCGCCACATCGGGCACCGCTGCGCCGGAACGGGCCCCCTCGCGGCGCTCCTCCTCGATCCCCGGGCGGAGGGAGCGCTGCGCGACGCGCTCGCCGGCGAGGCCCTCGCGCTCGACCCCGCGATCGCGGCGCTCCTCCTCGACTCGCTCGAGCGCGAGCTCCGCGGCCGCGAGGCGCCGCCGGTCCTGCTCGCGAGCGGCGACGTGCGTCGCGCGCTCCGCTCGCTCGTCGCGCCGCGCTTCCCGCGCGTCGCGGTGCTGAGCTACGACGACCTCCCGCCGGACCTCCCGGTCCGGCCGGTGGGGCGCCTCGCGCTTGCGGAGGCGTGACGAGGATGGCCAGGCCGACGATTCCCCCGCTCCCCTCTCCCCGGGCGCACGAAGGGCCGCGTCCTCGCGGGCGCGGCCCTCGTCGCTTCCAGGATCGCCGCGTCGGCGGCGGGCGCGATGGTCTACGCGCCGGCGGCGACCGGCGGCGTTCCCTGGCCCTCGGGCCCGCCCTCACCGTCGTTCCGGTTCACCCGGTCGCGAAGCTCCTTCCCGGTGCGGAAGAGGATCCCGCGCTTCGGCTTCACCGGGATGACCTCGCCCGTCTTCGGGTTGCGGCCCTGGTAGCCCTCGTAGTGCTTCACGTGGAAGGCACCGAGCCCGCGGATCTCGATGTTCTCGCCGCGGCAGAGCGCGTCCTTCATCGAGTCGAAGATCGTCTCGATTGTCGCCTCGGCTTGCTTCTGCGTCACGCCGCGCTTGACGACGAGGATGTTGATGAGGTCCGACTTGAGCATCTGTACTCCCGCAGGCATGGCGGCCCCCTTCGGTGAAGCCGCTTCGGGTCGAAAAAATCCTAGCCCACGTTTCCGAAATCAGCAAGGGATCCGGGGTGATGCGATGGTGACCCGGCAGGCGCTCGCCCGCTCAGGCGCGGCGGGCCGCCGGTCCCGCCGGATCCGGGCGCGCTGGAGAGGTCTCCGTGCCCTCGCCGGCGCCCCCGCCGCGCTCGCGCTCGCAGAGCGTCCGGAAGGTCGTCCCGGAGAGCCGCTCCGCTGCCTCGTCCTCGACCCCGCGCACGATCGCCGGCACGAGGCCGGCGTTCCGCGCGAGCGGCGGCTCCTTCCCCGAGAGCGCACGCCGGACGTCGAGGAGCGAGA
This sequence comes from Anaeromyxobacter sp., assembly GCA_036390155.1. Classification (GTDB taxonomy): domain Bacteria; phylum Myxococcota; class Myxococcia; order Myxococcales; family Anaeromyxobacteraceae; genus Anaeromyxobacter. The sequence continues at coordinate 10,199 of DASWCJ010000075.1, read as the reverse complement.
TCTTCTCGAGCGGCCGCGCCGGGACGAGCCCGCCCTCGCCGACGGTGATCACGAGCCCCGCGTTCCGGAGCGCGGTGACCGCGTCGCTCGCGTCGTCAGCCGACATCCCGAGCTGGTTCGCGACCTCGCCCGCGTCCGGCGGCGGCGTCCCCGCGTCGAACGCCCTCGCGATGGCGAGCATCGCGCGCCCGGCGGTGATCTCCTTGCCGGTCCGCGACTCAGCGTGATGGCCGTGGAGGAACGACGACGCGTACTGGAAGACGAACGCGAGCCGCGCCCCGAAGAGCAGGATCGCCCAGGAGACGTAGAGCCAGAGGAGGAAGATCGGCACCGCAGCGACCGAGCCGTAGATGGCCGAGTAGTGGACCGAGCGCGCGACGAAGGTGGCATAGCCCCACTTCGCCACCTCCCAGGCGAGCCCCGCGACGAGCCCGCCCGCCGCCGCGTTCCGGAGCTTCACCTTGGTGTTCGGGACGAGGAGGTAGACGACGGAGAAGAAGACGCAGGTGAGGAGCCCCCCCGCGACCGTGCCGAGCACGCGCGTGCCGGCGAGTGCGGTCCGGGTCGACTGGCCGAGCATCACCGAGCCGGCGAGGAGGAGCGGACCGAGGGTCATCCCGACCCAGAAGATCGTCGCCTGCTGCGCGAGGGTGCGGCGGCGACGGACGCCCCAGATGTCGTTCAGGGCGGCGTCCACGTTCTGGAAGAGGCTCACCGACGACCAGACGAGCAGCGCGCCGCCGACGAGCCCGGCGGAGGTGACGTGCGCGTTCTGCACGAAGCGATCGAGGTACGGCTCGATCGTCGTGCGCGCGCCCACCGCGAGGTTGTCGATGAGGAACTCGTGGAGCCGGCTGGCGATCCGGTCCATGCCGGTGAACGCCTGCACCACCGAAAAGGCGACGACGAGCCCGGGGACGAGCGCGAAGAGCGAGATGTACGTGAGCGCCATCGCGCGGAGCTGGACGACCTCGCCGCCCAGCATCCGGAGCGCGGTCTGCACCGCGCCCGGGGCGCTCCGGATCATCCGGGTCACCCAGCGCGCGCCGCGCTCCTCCTCGCTGACTGCCACGCTTCGCTCTCCTAGGCCGGGTCGTCCTTCGCCGGCCCCGGCGTGCCCTGCGCGGCTTGCGGCGCGGCCGGCTCCTCCTTCCGACTGCCGCGGTCCCGATCGCGATCGCCGCCGCGATCCCGGTCCCGATCGCGTCCGCCCCGACCGCCGCGATCCCGGCCGCCGCCCTCCCGGCCAGCGCCCTCCCGGCCGCCGCCCTCGCGGCCGCCGCCCTCACGGCCGCCGCCCTCACGGCCGCCGCCCTCGCGGCCAGCGCCCTCCCGGCCACCGCCCTCCCGGCCAGCGCCCTCGCGGCCGCCGCCCTCGCGCTCGCCGCGGTCCTTCCCCTGCTCGCCGCGGTCCTGCCGGCCGTAGATGTCGAACTGCTCCTGGTGATAGTTCTGCTGCGGCCTCACCTGGATGGTCTTGTTCGAGCGGTCCATCAGGTAGCGCAGCTCTTCGCGCTCCGCGTTCTGCAGGATGCGCGCGACCTCCGGGTGGCAGTTCACGACCATCACCGGCTCGGGGAAGTGGATCGCGTCGCGGCGGATCTCGCGGAAGATCTCGTACGCGACGGTGATGCGCGACTTCACGTGCCCCTTGCCCTCGCAGTAGGCGCAGGGCTCGTTCATCATCCGCGTCACCGACTCGCGAACGCGCTTGCGCGTCATCTCGACGAGGCCGAGGTCCGAGATCTTGAGGACGTTGGTCTTCGCCTTGTCCCGCCCCAGCGCGTCCTGCAAGGCCTTGAAGACCTTGTCGCGGTTCTGGGACTTATCCATGTCGATGAAGTCGATGATGATGATGCCGCCGATGTTCCGGAGACGGAGCTGGTAGACGATCTCCTTCGCCGCCTCGGTGTTGATGCGGGTGATGGTCTCCTCGAGGTTTTTCTTCCCGACGTAGCGGCCCGAGTTGACGTCGATCGCGGTGAGCGCCTCGGCCTGGTCCATGATCAGGTAGCCGCCGCTCTTCAGCCAGACCTTGCGCTGGCTCGCGCGCTTCAGCTCCTGCTCGACGCCGTACGCGTCGAGGATGGGCTCGTCGCCCGCGTAGAGCTCGATCTGCTTCTCGAGGTGCGGCGCCTGGTCGTGCACGAAGCGGAGGATCCGCTCGTACTCGTCGCGGTCGTCGATGACGAGCTTGCCGACCTCGGCGGTGAAGAGGTCGCGCGTCGCGCGGAGGATGAGGTCGAGGTCGCCGTGCAGCAGCGCCGGCGCGGAGACCTTGTCCTTCGTGCGGATGATCTCGTTCCAGACCTGGATGAGGAAGCGGATGTCGGCCTCGAGCTTCGGGGCCTCGACGCCCTCGGCGACGGTGCGGACGATGAAGCCCGTCCCCTCCGGGCGCATGCGGTCCACGATCTCGCGGAGGCGGCGGCGCTCGCCGTCCTTCTCGATGCGGCGCGAGATGCCGATGTGATCGACCGTCGGCATGAAGACCATGTGGCGGCCGGGGAGCGAGATGTGGCTCGTGATCCGGGCGCCCTTCGTCCCGATCGGATCCTTCGCGACCTGGACGATGACCTCCTGGCCCTCCTTGAGGAGGTCCTGGATGTTCTTCGGCTCCTTCCGCTTCTCGTCGCGGCCGTTCCGGCCGTGGCCGTTGCGGTCGTTCCGCTCGCCCCGGTCGTTCCGCTCGCCTCGGTCGTTCTTCTCGCCTCGGTCGCGGTCGCCGCCGCGGCCCTCGCGGCGGCCGCGGCCCTCGCGATCCCGCCCGCGGTCGCGATCGTGGCGCGCCTCGCGCGACGTGTCGCGGTCGCGCAGCTCGCGGCGGCCCTCGGCGGGCGCGGGTGGGATGGCCTCGCCGGCGGAGGCCGGGGGAGCCGGGATGGGCGCGGGCGCCTCGGCGTCCGCGAGCGGCGGGACCGGGAACGGGACCTCGGCCGTGAGCTGCAGCGGCGAGAGCGCCGCCGCGGCGGGCGGCTCGAGATCGGTCCCCGCGGCGGGCGGCGGCGGCGTGAAGGGGGACGCCTCCGGCGCGATCGCCGGGGCGGCGGGCTCCACCATCGGTGCGGGCGCGGCGGCGCGCTCGGGGAACGGCGGCGGCAGCGCGGTGCCGGGGGCGGTCGCGATGGCGGGCGCGGGCGTCAGCTCCGCGCCGGGCGCGGGGGTCAGCGCCGGGCTCGCGAGCGCGGCGTCGAGCGCGCCGGGCAGCGGGGCCAGCGCGGCCTCGAGCGCACCGGGGGCCGGCGTCAGCGCCGGGGCCTCGGTCGTCGCGGCCTGGGCGCGGGCCTCCTCCACCTCCGCCTCGTGCTCGTCCGGGACCTCGGGCACCTCGGCGCGGTGCTCGCCCTCGGTGAGCTCGAACTCCTCGGAGAAGTCCGGGTCGCCGTAGACGTCGCCGACGTAGAGGAACGCGGCCTTCTCGAGGCCGATGTCCACGAAGGCGGCCTGCATGCCCGGGAGCACGCGGACCACCTTCCCCTTGTAGATGTTGCCGACGATCCCCTTCTCGCGCTTTCGCTCGAGGTAGTACTCGTGGATCGTCCCGTTTTCGATGAGCGCGACGCGCGTCTCCGCGCCCGCCGCGTTGATCAGCAGGATGCTTCCGGCCATGGGCTCCCTCTCTCTCCCCGTGGCGCGGGGAGAGCGAGGCCCAGACCGGCGGCCCACGATCGCGAACACCCGGGCGGTCCCGGGTTTTCTGGATCGGCTGTCGAGCGCAAGCTCAACGGTTCGCGTCTCCTCGCGCCCGCAGCCGCGTGTCTCGCGGCCCGCAGGGGCGCGTGTTCGTCCGTTTCGTCAGGCGTCGAGGTAGCGAGGGGCACGCGGAGGTCCCCGTCGGGGCCGAGTGGTCCTCGCCAGGCTCACGCCTTCCTTCAGTACCTTCACTCCCCTAGGCGGAGTCCCGTCACCGAAGATCGCCGCCAGCACCTCGGCTGGCTTCGCGCTTCCCGATGGATCCGCCCGCAAGCTGAACGCGACCGTGTCCGGCCCTTCGACCGCCAGATGGGTCACGATGTCCTTCAAGTTTATCTCTCTTCCGGCCTTCTCCGCGACCTTATGTGGGCGCTTTCCGCGCCGGGCCTTCGGGTGGGACGCCCGCGTGACGACCGAGCGGTCGGATCCCTGGAACGCCTCGACGCGGCGCGCCAGGGCCTCTTCTCCCCAATCTTCCAGGGGAAAACGGATCCGGTAGTGCACCGCGCGCATCGCCTGGGACACGGACTCCTCGGCCGGGTCGATCTCCTCGGACTCGAGGATCTCGAGCTCCTCGGGCAGCTCCGCCGCGAGCCGGGCCGCGACGTCGGCCGCGTCGGCTGGGCCGAGGAGGTCGAGGTCGAGGTGCTCGCAGCGGCTCTCGACCCCGACCGGCAGCGCCGGGCCGAAGGAGACGCGCGGCTTCGGGTGGTAGCCCTGCGAGTACGCGACGGGCAGCCCCGCGCGACGGATCGCGCGCAGCAGCGCGTGCATCGTCTCGAGGTGGGAGAGCGCGACGAGCCGGCCGAGCTTCGCGTACCGGACGCGCACGCGGGTGCGCCCCTCCGGCGGCGGCGGTCGCGGCGGGGGCGGCGGTGGTCCGACGTAGCTCGGCAGCTCGTAGATCCGGTTCTTCACCTCGTCGAAGTCGCACACCCCGCACGCGCCGCAGGCGGCGGTCACGCAGTCGGGGAAGGACGTGGCCGAGCGGGCGCGATCGAGCTCCTTCGCGAGGAAGGCCTTCGGGACGCCGCAGTCGATCCGGTCCCAGGGCAGGACCTCGTCGCGGTCGCGCCGCCGGTGGGCGAACCAGGCGAGCCCGACGCCGTGCTCGCGCTCGCAGTCGGCGAACGCCTCAAGCCAGCGCCCCTCGTCGAACCACTCCGTCCAGCCGTCGAGCCGCTGCCCGCGCCGGTACGCGGAGAGCACCGCCGTGCCCGCGCGCCGGTCGCCCACCGCGAGCGCGCCCTCGATGGAGGACGCCCGCGAATCGTGCGGCTTGAACTGGATCGCGCCGTGCCGGCCGCCGAGCGCGGCGGTGACGAGCGCCTGGCGGCGCCGCGTCTCCTCCGGCCGGATCATCGGCTCCCACTGGAAGGGCGTGAACGGCTTCGGGACGAAGGTCGAGACCGACAGGTGCAGCGTCGCCGCGCCGCTCTTCGCGGCGCGCTTCGCCGTGGCGAGACAGCGGCGCGCGAGGTCGGCGATCGCGACGACGTCCTCGTCCCGCTCCTCGGGGAGCCCGATCATGAAGTAGAGCTTGAGGAGGGACCAGCCGTTCGCGAAGACCGACTCGACCGCGCGGAGCAGGTCCTCCTCGCGGTTCCCCTTGTTCACGACCGCCCGCATCCGCTCGGTCGCGGCCTCCGGCGCGAGGGTGAACCCGGTCTTCCGCACCCGGGCGATCCGCTCGGCGAGCGAGGCGGAGAGCGTCTCGGTCCGCAGCGACGGCAGCGAGAGCGCCACCTCGTCCGGCTCGAAGCGGGCGAGGAAGTCGTCGACGAGGGGGTTCAGGCACGCGTAGTCGCCCGAGGAGAGCGAGAGGAGCCCGACCTCCTCGTAGCCCGAGCCGCGCAGGCCCGCCTCGGCGAGCGCGAGCACCGCCCGCGGATCGCGCTGGCGCGTCGGGCGCGTCACCATCCCGACCTGGCAGAAGCGGCACCCGCGGGTGCATCCCCGCTGCAGCTCCACCGGGAGCCGGTCGTGGATCGTCGCCATGTACGGCACGAGCGGCCGCTCGTAGGCGGCGGCGGAGAGCGTGTTCAGGTCGGCGACGAGCCGGCGCTCGACCCGCTCGTAGCCGGGGAGGAGCGGGTCCATCGCGACGAGCGCGCGCGTCGCCGGGTCGTACCGGGGAGCGAAGAGGGAGGGGACGTAGACGCCGGGGACCCGGGCGAGGCGCCGGAGCAGCTCCGCCCGGGTGGTCCCCCGCCCGCGCCGGAAGCCGCTCGCGCGCACCGCGTCCGCGATCTCGAGGGCGACGTCCTCGCCGTCGCCGATCGCGAACGCGTCGAAGAAGTCCGCGACCGGCTCGGGGTTGAATGCGCACGGGCCGCCGCCGATCACGAGCGGCGCGTCGTCCCCCCGCTCGCGGGCGAGGAGCGGGACGCCGGCGAGGTCGAGGAGCGCGAGGACGCTCGTGTAGGCGAGCTCGAACTGGAGGGTCACGCCGAGGACATCGAAAGACGCGACCGGCGCGCGCGACTCGAGCGTGAAGAGCGGCAGCCGCGCCTCGCGCAGCATCGCGTCGAGGTCGGGCCAGGGGAGGAAGACCCGCTCGCAGGCGATCTCGGGCCGGCCGTTCAGGAGGTGGTAGAGGAGCCGGAACCCGAGGTTCGACATCCCCACCTCGTAGGTGTCCGGGAACGCGAGCGCGAAGCGGAGGCCGGCGGCGGAGAGGTCCTTGCGCACGCTGCCGAGCTCGCCGCCGACGTAGCGGGACGGCTTCTCCGCGCGGAGGACGAGCGCGTCGAGCGCGGAGGGGAGGGGCTCGTTCTTCATCGTGCGCCGGGCCGCGGATTCGAGCCGCGTCTGACCCGCCGAGGCTTCTTCCCCGCTGGTGCTGCGTGCGGGGACGGACGGCCTGTAGCACGGCCCGAGGATCCCGGGCAACCGCGTCCCCGGAATCCCGCCCCGTACGTGAACGTGAACGAGAACGTGGACGTGGACGTGAACGACCCCTAGCGGCGGGTCGAGAACGGGCCGAGATCTCCCCGATACGGCCCCCAGGTCGTCCGGACCGCGTCCACGCGCGCGGCCGGCGGACCATGGCGGCACCACGCGACGAGTGCCTCGAGGGCCGTCCGCTCCCCCTCCGCCTCGGCCTCCACGCGGCCGTCGGGGAGGTTGCGGACCCAGCCGGCGACCCCGAGCCGGCGCGCCTCGTCCGCCGTGTACGCGCGGAAGGAGACGCCCTGGACGAGCCCCTCCAAGACCAGGTGCACGCGCGCGCGATCCACCTTCACTCCCGGAGCAGGGCGAGGAACCCAGCCTCGTCGACGATCCGCACCCCGAGCTCGCGCGCCTTCGCGAGCTTCGAGCCCGCCTCCTCGCCGGCGACGACGAGGTCGGTCTTGCGCGACACCGAGCCGGACACCTTCCCCCCGCGCCGCTCGATCTCGGCCTTCGCGTCGTCGCGCGAGAGCGCGGCGAGCCCGCCCGTGAGGACGACCGTCTTGCCGGCGAGCGGCCCCCGGCCGTCGATCGCCTCGGGGGCGGGGGTCACCCCCGCCGCGAGGAGCCGCTCCACCACGCGCCGGTTCTGCGGCTCCTGCGTCCAGGCGCGGATCTCGCGCGCGGTCTCCGGCCCGACGTCGCGCACGCCGAGGAGGTCGTCCTCGGTCGCGTCGAGGAGCCGCTGCACGGATCCGAAGTGGCGCGCGAGCGTCGCCCCGGTGGCCTCGCCCACCTGCGGGATCCCGAGCGCGAAGACGAGCCGGCGGAGCGTCGTCGCCTTCGAGCGCTCGAGGGCGGCGACGAGGTTCCGCGCCGCCTTCTCCGGCAGCTCCGGCTGCTCTCCCTCCTCGCCCTTGCGCGGCCGCGAGAAGGCGCGCTGCCACTCCTCGAAGGGCACCGCCCAGAGGTCGGCGAAGTCCTTCACGAGCTGCTTGTCCACGAGCCAGGCGCAGAGCTTCTCCCCGAGCCCCTCGATGTCCATCGCGCGGCGCGAGGCGAACTGCCGGAGGCGGCCGACGAGCTGGGCGGGGCAGGCCGCACCGGTGCAGCGCCAGACCTTCTCGCCCTCCTCGCGCACCACCTTCGCGCCGCAGACCGGACAGGTCGGGGGGAAGACGAAGGGGCGCTCCGCGCCGGAGCGCCGCTCCTTCAGCGGCTTCACCACCTCGGGGATCACCTCGCCCGCGCGCCGGATGAGCACCCAGTCACCGACGAGGATGTCCTTGCGGCGCATCTCGTCCTCGTTGTGGAGCGTCGCGCGCGAGACCACCGCCCCGGAGATCCGGACCGGGTTCACCTCCACCACCGGCGTGAGCACCCCCGTCCGCCCGACCGAGGCCCAGATCTCCCGGACCTGGGTCTCCTCCTCCTGCGGCGGGTACTTGAAGGCGACCGCCCAGCGCGGGAACTTCGAGGCGGCGCCGAGGCGGCGGCGCCAGTCGAGGTCGTCCACCTTCACCACGATGCCGTCGGTGTCGTACGGCAGCTGGAACCGCCGCTCCGCCATCTCGTCCCGGTAGGCCTTCACCGCGGCGATCCCCTCGCAGCGCCGGTTCTCCAGGTTCGTCTCGAAGCCGAGCGCGGCGAGCGCCTCGAGCTTCTCCCCGTGCGTCTTCCACGGGCCCTCCCCGTGCCTCGGCGTCCCCTCCGCGCCGCGGCCGACGGCGCCGCCCGCCTCCGCCGGCGGCACGAGCGCCTCGTAGGCGATGAAGGAGAGCGGGCGGGTCGCGGTCACCCGCCAGTCGAGCTGCCGGAGCGAGCCCGCCGCCGCGTTGCGCGGGTTCGCGAACGGCTCGTCGCCCTGCCGGAGGATGTTCTGGTTCATCGCCTCGAAGTGCTTCTTCTGGAGCAGCACCTCGCCGCGCACCTCGAGGCGCCGGGGCGGTCGCCCGGCGAGCCGCGCGGGCACGCCCCGGTTCGCGCCGAGCCCGCCCACCGTGCGCAGGTTCGCGGTGACGTCCTCGCCGTTCACGCCGTCGCCGCGGGTCGAGCCGCGCGCAAACGCACCGTCCTCGTAGACGAGCTCGACCGCGAGCCCGTCGAGCTTCGGCTCCACGACGTAGCCGGGGAGCGCGCCCTCCGGAAGGCCGAGGAGCCGGCGCACGCGCGCGTCGAACTCGTCGAGCTCCGCGTCGGTCTGGATGTTCCCGAGCGAGAGCATCGGCTCGCGGTGGACGACTCTCGCAAACCGCTCCGAGGGGGCGCCCGAGACGCGGCGGGTGGGCGAGTCCTCGCTGGCGAGCTCCGGGTGGGCCGCCTCGAGCTCCGCGAGCTCGCGCATGAGCCGGTCGTACTCGGCGTCCGACAGGACCGGGCTGTCGAGCACGTAGTAGGCGTGGTCCGCGGCGCGGATCCTCGCGCGGAGATCGTCGGCGCGCGCTCGGGGGGCCTCGGGCGACATGCGGGAGGATTACGCCCGCGCGGCCGCGGTTTCAACGCGCGCGTGGCGCGGGCGGGGGCTTTGGCTACGGGGCCTTCGCGGGGGCCGGGTCCGGCACGCCGGCCGCGGGCGGGGCGGCATCGGGTGCGGCCGCCGGGGCCGGGGCCGGGGGCGTCGCGCCGTCGGGGGCAGCGGGCGCCATCGCGGCGGGATCGGGGGCCGGAACGACCGGCGCCGGGGCCTGGACCGCCGCGGCGGCGGCCGCCGCGGCCGCGCGCTGCTGCGCCAGCTGCAAGAGCGACTCGAGTGCCTGCTTTCGGTCGTAGTACGACCAGAGGTGATACCCGCCGCCGGCGAGCACGGCGAGCACGAAGATCACCAAGGTCTTTCGCGCCCGGCTCGTCTGCGCCTGCTCGATCTCGAGCTCGGCGCGCGAGACGGAGACGACCCGCGCCTGCGCGGCGCGGCCCCGCGGCGCGCTCGGTGCGGGCGCGGCCGCCGGGGCGAGCTGCCTGGCGGGCTGCGCGCGGTGCGCCGCCTCCGAGAAATCGATCGCCTCCTTCACCATCGCGTTCCGGATCTGATCGAGCGCCGGCTTGAGCTCGGGCGGGGCGGCCGACGCGAGCGCGCTCACCTCGGAGAGGAGGGCGTCGATCTCACAGAGGAGCGCCGGCACCGCCGCCTCGTCCGCGCCGGCTCCCGCGCCGGGCGCGGTCGCGAGCGCGATCGCCATCCGGACGCGCATCACCGCCGCGCGGCGTACGGGCTCGACGTCCACCGCCTGGGGCGCGCCCGAGAGGACGGCGCGCTCGAGATCGGTGAGGTTCCCGAGCACCGCACCTACCGCGCCGAAGATCGTCCCGGGCGGATCGACCTTTCCCGCGAGCCGGCGGGCGATCGCGGCGGCCGCATCGGCCTGGCCGGGCACGTTCGAGGGCCAGGTCCCCGCCGCGGCGGGCGCCGGAGCGGCCAGCGGTGGCGGCACGGCGGGGGGCGCGACGGGCGCGGGCCTCGCGGCGCCCGGGAACCCGGCGACGGGCTTCGCGGCGACGGGCGGCGCGACGACCGGCTTCGCGACGGCGGGCGCGGCCGCAGCCGCGGCCTTGCCGAGCAGCCGGGTCACGACGCCGAGCACCGCGTCGGGCCTGCCGTCCCAGCGCGCGAGATCGGC
>DASWCJ010000074.1:0-11569 GCA_036390155.1 Anaeromyxobacter sp. | reverse complement strand
CCCGTCATCACGATGACTGCGGGCGCCGGCTCGGTGCCGGGCGACGACATCGTCGCGCGGCTGCACAAGCCGTTCGACTTCGAGGACCTCCGCCGGATCGTCGAGTCGCTCTTCGACGCTCCGACCTTGTAACGGGAGGCGCTCCGCCTTGGACCGGCGCGCCGGGCGACCCTCTTCGGGCACGGACCTCCTTCGCGGGATGCCCCGGTCGGCCCCTGCACCTCAGCGTGAGTCCGGGAGGGGAACACCCGATGAGCTCGCCAGCTCCTGTGCCGGCGGAGGGCGGCGGCCCGCCCGGGACCGGCGGCCGCGTGCTGCGCTTCGCGGCCGTGGGCGCGTCCGGGGTGGCCGTGAACCTCGGTGTGCTGCACCTGCTCGCCGGCGTCCTCGCGGTCCGCGAGATCCTCTCGTCCGCGATCGCGATCGAGGCGTCGATCCTGTGGAACTTCGTCCTGCACGACGCGGTCACCTTCCGCGACCGGCGCAGCGCGGCGCGGGCGGGGTCGCTCGGTCGGCTCGTGCGCTACCACGCGGTCTCCGCGGTCGGCGCGCTCGTGCAGCTCGGGACCTTCGTGCTCGCCGCGCTCGCCCTCTCGCGCGCGTCCGGCCGGACGGACCTCGGGGTCCTCCGCTATCCGGCCCAGGCCGCCGGCATCGCGGCGGCGTTCGTCTGGTCCTTCGGCGGCTCGATGCGGTTCGCGTGGGCGCCGGGGGACGGCACCGGCCGCGAGCCGCTCGCGCTCGCCGCGCTCGTCCCCCGCGTCCTCTTCGCGGTGCTGCTCGTCCTGCACGTCCTCCCGATCTGGCTCGTCCGCTGGTTCCCCACCCAGGACGGTCCGCTCCACGTCGAGAACGTCCTCGCGCTCTTGCAGCGCGCCGGCTCGCCGCTCCTGCAGCACTGGTATCTCCCGAACCTGGGCGCGCAGCCGAACTGGCTCACCCAGGCGCTCTTCGCCGCGCTCCTCCCGGTCGCCTCGCCGCTCGTGGCGGAGAAGCTCGTCCTCAGCGGCTACACCGTCCTCTTCCCGCTCGCGTTCCGCGCGGCGACGCCGCGGGGGACGCGCGGCTGGTGGGCCGCGCTCCTCGCCTTCCCGTTCGTCCACGCGTTCCCGTTCCACATGGGATTCTGGAACTTCACCTACGGAGCGGCGCTCGCGCTGCTCACGGCGGGGTTCTTCCTCCGCACGCGCGGGCGGCTCTCCGCCGGCCGCTGGCTGGTCCTCGCCGCGCTCTCCGTGCTCCTCTACCTCGCGCACCTCGTCGCGCTCGGGAGCGCGGTGCTCGTGATGGGGTGCGCGCTCGCCTGGCGCGGCAGCCTCGCGTTCCGGCGCGCGCGGGACCTCCCCGCCCGGCGCGCGATCGTCGTGCGCGGGTACCTGCGCCGCGGGCTGGCGCTCCTCGCCGCCGCCGGTCCGGGGCTGGCGCTCGCGGTCGCCTGGATCGCGGCGCACCGCGAGCACGACGCGGCCCGGATCCCGTTCTTCGAGCTCGTCGCGAAGCTCGGCCTCGGGTACGCGCTCGTCTCGATCGACCGGCGCGAGCTGTACCTGTCCGCGATCCTCATGCTCGCGATGTTCGTCGCGGTGGTGCACCTCCTCCTCGCGCGCGCCGGGCGCGGGCCGCGGCGCCACGCGCACGACGGCTGGCTCGTCACCGCCGCTGCGTTCGTCCTCCTCTACTTCGCCGTGCCCGACGTGGTGGCCGCCGGCGCCCACGTCTCCGACCGCTTCGCATGGTTCGCGCTCCTCTCGGTCGCCGCGTGGATCGGCGCGGGCACCGCGCCCGCCGCGTCGCTCCGCCGGGTCGGCGCCGCCTTCGCGGTGATCGCGGTCGCGGCGCTCGGGGTCCGGTTCCAGAAGCAGCGGGAGCTCTCGGATCTGCTCGCGGAGTACGTCTCGGCGCAGCAGGCGATCGACCCGGGCAGCCTCGTCCTGCCGCTCGCGCTGTCGCCGCACGGGCCGCGCGACGAGGACGGGTTCCGGCTCGGGTACCGGGTGAAGCCGTTCCTCCATGCGGCGGGATGGATCATCGCGGAGCGCGGCGGCGTGGATCTCGGGAACAGCCAGGCCAACACCGACCAGTGCCCGGTGCGATTCCCGGCGGATCGGAACCCGTTCCGCGTGATCGCCGGCTCGCTCGGGCGGATGGAGGGGATGCCGCCGTGCGTGGACCTGAAGGCCGCGGCGCGGGCGCCCGCCGGCTACGTGCTCGTGTGGGGGGCGACGCGCGAGGAGCTGCGCACGCCGTGCGGCGGCGCGCTCGCGGTGGAGCTCGGCGAGGGCTACGAGCCGGTCTTCCTGTCCGAGCCCCGCGGCCTCATCCAGGTGTGGCGGCCGCGGACCGCGACCGCCGGGCGTTGAAGCGGGGGGACACTCGCTCTGCACGCCTGCGGCGTGCGGAGCTCGCGCCCCCCCGATCCCACCGCTCGCTCCGGCAGAGCCTCATCCGGCTCCGCCTGCGCTCGTTTCCGCGCGTGCGCGCCGGAGGGCCTCGTCACCGAAGAGCGCGGCTACTTCTTCTTCTTCTTCGCCGGAGCGGCGGCCGGGGCGGCGCCGTCGGCCGAGGCGGGGGCCTTCTCCGCCTTCGGCGCCGACTTCGGCCCGAGGACCCGGTTGCCCGTCTCGTCCATCGAGGTGAAGAGGACGGCCTTCTCCGCGACCGTGGCGAGGTCCGCCTTGATCGGGTGGCAGATGGCGCAGAACGCGTCCATCTTCGAGCCCTTCGCGGTGTCGACGCGCAGGTACTTGTAGTACGGGTTCGACGGGTGCGGGTCGTGGCAGCCGAGGCACTCGAACCGGCCGCCCTCGCGCAGGAGCTCCGCCGGGACCTTCGCGACCTTCGGGTCGACCGCGGTCACGCCGTACGGGTGGCTGATGTGCGAGCTGATCGGCGCGTAGCCCTGGCCGCCCTTCGACGACTCCTCGTGGCAGCCGAGGCAGAGCGCGGTCGTGCCGGTGTACGCCTGCTTCGTCTTCGGGTTCTGGACCTGCGCGTTCGGCTTCACCGCGAAGATGATGTTGCCCTTGGCGGTGTGGATCGCGTGGCAGCCGGTGCAGCCGACCGCGTCGTGGCCGCCCGCGGCGAGCGCGGACAGCGGCAGGGCGGCGACGGCGGCGAGGGCGAGACCTCTGAAGAAGGACATGGGAGCTCCTTGCGGTGGTTCGGGAGAAGGGAAGGGCGGCACTCTACAGGCGGGGCGCGCCGCCGAGCCTTGATGGTCCTCAAGAACGCCGAGTGGTGTACGGGTGGGAGCTCCGCCGGCTCGCGCTCCGCGGCGCCGGATTCCTCGCGGGCCCGGAGCGTCACGCGCTGCGCGATCTCGTATCGACGCTCCGGCGCGCGCGGCCGTCGCGCCGCGAGGGACGCTCCCGTCGGGCCTCGGGCATGGCCCCCGTCCTCCTGCGCCGCCGCCAGGGTCGCAACCGGCACCGTACGGTCGAACGGGTCCAGAAACGTGGACGCCGGCGCACGCCCGGGCGCGCCAGCTCCGCGCGAGAGCGTTCCCGTACGGTGGCGGGCACGGCGAGCGCCATGGGCGCGGCCCCGAACCGTCACCGGGACCGACGCGCGAAGCTGTCATGCCGCGTGCATGCCGGCTCGCGTACGGACACCGCATCCGAACGCAGCGACGGCGGCGTGCTCGTCGGAGGGGGCCAGCCCGGGCCCGCGCGCGCCGCCGATGGGGCTACGGCCGAGCCACGGGCACCGTGGTGCCGATGCTCCGCGGTCATCGTGGTTCGTCGCAGCCACTTCGGCAGCCGCCACCAAGGGCGGGGGAGGCGTCTCCGACGAGCACGCCGCCGTCGCTGCGTTCGGACCGCTCCGACCGACGGAGCCGGCGTGCACGCGGCGTGACGGCGGCACACGAAGGACCCGCTCGTCCTCGGCGGCGCTCTCCGTGGTTTCGCCGTGCCGGTCGCAGTCCGGTGGCGCCGCCCGTGTGCCGCTGGCGCGCCCGGGCGTGCGCCGGCGTCTGCGTTTCCGGGCCCTTTCGTCAGTCCGGCGCCGGTCGCGACTCTGGCGGCGGCGCAGGAGGACGGCGCCTTCCCCGGCCCGCCACGGCGGCGTTCGGTCAGGGCGACGAGATCGTCGAGATGGAGCCGCACCACAATGTGCGCGACCTCGAAAGGCCGGCACCGCTAAGTGACCGGCATTGGTGCTAGGGCTCGAGCACGCGGACCGGCATCACCATCGCGTTGAGGCCGCCGAACTGGAGCCGCCGCTGCAGCGCGTACGCGCTCTCGTTGTGGAGGAGGCGCTGGAACCAGCGCTCCTTCTCGAAGACGAGCTTCCCGGCGAAGAAGACCGCCCGCGGGAACTCGCGCGAGATCTCGAGGCAGAGTCGCTCCGCCTCGGCGACCGCCTCGGTGCCGACCGAGAGCCGGAACTCCGCCGCGAGCTTCAGCCGGCGGGCGAGGTCGACGTACTGCTCGAGCGCGGTCTGCGTGCGCAGCCGCACTCGATCGACCTCCTCGACGCCCTTCATCGACGCGGAGTCGACGACCCCCACCGACACGAACACGAAGCTCTTGAAGAACCCGGGGAAGGTCCGCTGCACCGTGAGGAGCGCGTGCACGCCGAGCCCGCCGTAGCCGCCGACGAGGAGCACCGCCGTCGGCGCCTTCGGGTCCACCGCCGGGACCGGCCCGGGCCCGTGCACCGGAAGGACGTCCATGATGTCGTCGAGCCGCCGCAGGTTCGTCTGGACCTTGCGGTAGTGGCGGCGGATCACGAAGCAGAGCCCGACCACGAGGCTCGTCACGACGATCGTCACCCAGCCGCCCTGCTCGCCCTTCTCGTAGACCGTGCCGACGAGGATCGAGAGGCAGAGGGCGAGGGCCACGCCGTGGATCGCGAAGCCGCGCCGGCGCCCCTCCCCCTTCGTCCGCCACCAGAGCCGCAGCATCGCGGCCTGCGACAGCGAGAAGGTGACGAACACGTTGATGGAGTACATCGTCACGAGCGAGAGGATGTCGCCGCGCGTCCAGACGAGCGTGACGATCGACGCCCCGCCCATGAGCAGCACGCCGTTCTGCATCGTGAGCCGGTCGGAGAGCTGCGCGAACCGGTGCGGGAGCCACGAGTCGGTCGCCATGTTCGACATGACGCGCGGCCCGTCGATGAAGCCCGCCTGCGCCGCCACGAGGAGGAGCGCGCCCTCCGCGACGAGCGTCAGGACGACGAACCAGCGCCCGAGCGGGAGCCCCGCGATCGAGAAGCCGCCGGCGAACCGCTCGAGCAGCACCGCGTTCATCGTCTTCCCCTCCTCCGGCGCGACGTGGAAGAGGAGGTAGAGGAGGAGGATCCCGCCCGCGGTCGCGGCGAGCGAGACGGCCATGTACCCCATGGTCCGGCGCGCGGTGTGGACCTTCGGCTCGCGCATGATCTGGATGCCGTTCGAGACCGCCTCGATGCCGGTGTAGGTCCCGGCGCCCATCGAGTAGGCGCGCACGAAGAGGGCGAAGAGACCGGCGAGCCCGAGCTCCGCGAGGCCGCTCCGGAACCCGTGCTGGACCTCCTGCGCGAGGCGCGGGACCTCGGGGACGTGCGTCGCGAGCCCGCCCGCGAGGAGGATCAGGTGGGTGACGAGGAAGAGCCCGAAGATCGGGGCGAGGAACGACACCGACTCCTTCACCCCGCGGAGGTTCAGGAGGAGCAGGAAGACGATCCCGGCGAGCTCGAAGGTGAGCTTCCACGCACCGAGGGCCGGCGGGAGGAAGCTGAAGATCGCGTCGCCGCAGCTCGCGACCGACACGGAGATGGTGAGGACGTAGTCGACGAGCAGCGCCGCACCGGAGACGACGCCCACGCTCGGGCCGAGGAGCTCGGTCGCGACGACGTAGCCGCCGCCGCCGAACGGGAAGCGCTTGATGATCTGCGAGTAGGCGACGGAGATGACGAGGACGGTGACCGCCGTCGCCAGCGCGAGCGCGATCGCGAGGTAGCTGTGGTTCCCGAGCGCGCGGAAGGACTCGTCGGGACCGTACGCCGAGGAGGAGAGTCCGTCCGCGCCGAGCCCCACCCACGCGAGGAGGGCGATGAGCGAGATGCTGTGATGCGTGCGGGGGTCCTGCGGATCGCGCGGCGGCCCGAAGAGCAGGCGGGACAGCGTGCGCGCCTGCGAAGGCTGCGGCGTGGGGGCGGGGGCCGCGTTCGGGGGCGCCGCGCCGGGATTCGGGCTCTGCGGGACGTTCATGTCATCCTCGGCGCGGGGTCCTAACACGCGGACCCCCTCAACGCGGGGTCAGGGCGGGCCGCCGCGGCATCAGCGCGGCATCAAGGTGCCATCGAAGTACCTAACGTCGCTCGGGATTTCGCCGAGCGCTCCCGCTGACGCCGCCCTGACGTCCTCCTCTCTCGCCCGGACACGCATCGGACGCGGCGGCTCCTAATCTCGGCACCCTTGGAAGAGCGGGAACGGAAGGAGCCTCCGATGCGGTCACATCAGCTCGCGCTCGTGCGCCTCCCGGCTCCCGACCCGGGCCCCGAGGATCCGACGAGCGGCCGCCCGGACCTCTCCGAGCTCGCGCTCGTGGGCGCACTGTTCGGGATGAGCCTCGTCCCCGTGGTCGGCGAGCTCGTCCACCCCGGCGCCTGGTCGGCCGGCGTCGTCGGTTTTGCCGCCCTCGCCGGGCTCCTCTCGGGCCGTGAGCTCTGGTCGCAGCTCCGCGCGCGGCGCGCGAGGAACCGGTCATAACGGACGTCCTGCTCCTCAACCTCGCACTTGACGATCTCGCGCCCTGAGTGCCTCATCGGTTCGTGAACCAGGCTCCCGGCGGCGGGCCGCCCGAGCGGCCGGATCCGGACGCGCTCCTCGCGCGCGTGACCGCGGAGGAGCGGCGGGAGGCACGCGCCCGGTTCAAGATCTTCTTCGGGATGGCCCCCGGGGTCGGAAAGACCTACCGGATGCTCCAGGTGGCCCGCGACCTCGTCGCGGAGGGCGTGGACGTCGTGGTCGGCGAGATCGAGACGCACGGCCGCTACGACACCGCCGGCCTCCTCCTCGGGCTCGAGGTGCTGCCGCGTCGCGAGCTCCCCTACCGCGGCCGCGTCGTCGAGGAGTTCGATCTCGACGCGGCCCTCGCCCGCCGGCCGCGCATCCTCCTCCTCGACGAGCTCGCTCACTCCAACGCCCCCGGGGCGCGGCACCAGAAGCGCTGGCAGGACGTGCTCGAGCTCCTCGACGCCGGCATCGAGGTCTACACCACGCTCAACGTGCAGCACGTCGCGAGCCTGAACGACGTGGTCGCGCAGATCACCCGCATCCAGGTGCGGGAGACGGTCCCCGACTCGCTCCTCGAGCGCGCGGACGAGATCGAGCTCGTGGACCTCGCCCCGGAGGAGCTGCTCGAGCGGCTGCGGGAGGGGAAGGTGTACTTCCCGGAGCAGGCGGAGCGCGCCCGCGAGCACTTCTTCCAGCGGGGGAACCTCCTCGCCCTGCGCGAGCTCGCGCTGCGGCGGATGGCGGAGCGGGTGGACGCGGACGTGCTCGCCTGGCGCCGCGAGCACGGCGTCTCGGCGGGATGGGCCACCGCGGAGCGGGTGCTCGTCTGCGTCGGGCCCGCCCCCGACTCGGCGCGGCTCGTCCGGGCGGCCCGCCGGATCGCGGCGGGCCTCCGGGCCCCGTGGATCGCCGCGGCCGTGGAGGAGACCGGCCGGCCGCCGCTCGGCGACGAGGACCGGGACCGGCTCGAGTCGCACCTCCGCCTCGCGGAGGCGCTCGGCGCGCAGGTCGTCCGGCTCACCGGGGTGCGGATCTCCGACGCGGTCCTCGAGTGCGCGCGGCGCCGCAACGTCACCCGCATCGTGCTCGGCAAGCCGCGCCACCCGCGGCTGCGCGACGTCCTCCGCGGCTCGCTCGTCGACGAGATCATCCGCGGCTCGGGCGGGATCGAGGTGAACGTGGTCGCGGGGGACCCGGGTCCCGAGCGCGCGCCGGAGCCGCGCCCGGAGCAACGGGCGCAGCTGCTCGACCACGCGCGCGCCCTCGCGATCGTCGCGGCGACGACGGTCCTCGCCCTCGCCGTCCAGGCGCTCGTCGCGGTCCCGGACATCGAGATGCTGTTCCTCCTCGGGGTGATGGTCGCCGCGATCACCTGCGGGCGGGGGGCCTCGATCGTCGCCGCCTTCGCGTCGGTCCTCGCCTACGACTTCTTCTTCGTCCCGCCGGCCTTCACCCTCGCGGTCGCCGACGTCCGCTACTTCCTCACCTTCGCGATGATGTTCGGGGTGAGCGTGGTGATGGGCACGCTCGCGCGCCGCCTCCGCGAGCAGCAGCAGGCCGCGGTCGGGCGGGAGCGGACCACGTCCGCGCTCTACGCGCTCTCCCGCGAGCTCGGCGCGGCGCTCGACTCCGCCGGCGCCGCGGCCGTGTGCGTCCGCGCCGCCGCCGAGGCCTTCGACGCGGAGGCGGTCCTGCTCATCCGTCGCGAAGGCGACGAGCTCGAGCCGCTCGCGGCCTCCCCCCCGGACGCGCCGCTCTCGCCGGCGGAGCGGGCCGTGGCGCGCTGGGTGCTCGCGCACGGCGCGCCGGCCGGGCGCGGAACGGACACGCTCCCCGGGGAGCGCGTCGTCTGCACGCCGCTGCGCACGTTCGGCGAGGTCCTCGCGATCCTCGCCGTCCGACCGGCGCGCGAGCGCGGGCTCGGCGCCGAGCAGCGCTCCTTCCTCGAGGCGCTCGCGCGCCAGGTCGCGCTCGCCCTCGACCGG
The DNA here is from genome assembly GCA_036390155.1 of Anaeromyxobacter sp. Lineage (GTDB taxonomy): Bacteria > Myxococcota > Myxococcia > Myxococcales > Anaeromyxobacteraceae > Anaeromyxobacter. The sequence goes on along the minus strand of DASWCJ010000074.1, from coordinate 2,860 downwards.
GTCCGGCTCGCGGACGAGGCGCGTCAGGCCGCGCTCCGCGCCAAGACCGAGGAGCTGCGCAGCGGCCTGCTCTCCTCCGTCTCCCACGACCTGCGCACCCCGCTCGCCGTCATCACCGGCGCCGGGACGATGCTCCGCGACGAGGCGACGCTCGACCCGGGCCTGCGGCGCGATCTGGTCGAGACCGTGTGCGAGGAGGCCGAGCGGCTCGAGCGGCTCGTCTCGAACCTCCTCGACATGACCCGCCTCGACTCGGGCACGGTGGCGCCGAAGCGCGAGTGGGTCCCGCTCGACGAGGTCGTCGGCGGGGCGCTCACCCGGCTCGAGCGGAGGCTCTCCGGGCGCCGGATCACCACCCGCCTCGCCGAGGACCTCCCCCTGCTCTCGATCGACCCGGTGCTCGTGGAGCAGCTGTTCGTGAACCTCCTCGAGAACGCCGCGAAGTACACTCCGCCCGGCTCCGAGATGGAGGTGGGCGCTCGGCGCGAGGGAGGGACCATCGTGGTGGAGGTCGCGGACCGCGGACCGGGGCTCCCGCCGGGCGACGAGGAGCGCGTCTTCGAGCGCTTCTACCGGGGCGCGCACGCGACCGTGCGCGGCGTCGGCCTGGGCCTCCCCATCGCTCGCGCCATCGCGCAGGCGCACGGGGGGCGGCTCGTGGCCGCGAGCCGGCCCGGCGGCGGGGCGGTGTTCCGGCTCATGCTGCCGGTTCCGACGGACGTGCCGACGACGCCGGGCGACGCGGGGGGAGGCGCGCCGTGAGCGACGTGGGCGATCCGCTGGTCCTCGTGGTCGAGGACGACGCGCAGGTGCGGCGCTTCCTGCGCGCCGCGCTCACCTCGCACGGCTTCCGGCTGGTCGAGGCGGAGACGGTCCGCGAGGGCGAGCAGCTCGCGACGAGCCACAACCCGGATCTCTTCCTCCTCGACCTCGGGCTGCCCGACGGCGACGGGATCGAGCTCGCGCGGCGCGTGCGGGAGTGGAGCCGGGCGCCGATCATCGTCCTCTCCGCGCGCGGCCGCGAGGAGGACAAGGTGAACGCGCTCGACGCGGGCGCGGACGACTACCTCACCAAGCCGTTCGGCGTGAACGAGCTGCTCGCGCGGCTGCGGGTCGCGCTCCGACACGCCCGGGCGACACCGACACCGGACCCGGTGCTCGAGGCGGGGCCGCTCCGAGTCGATCTCGCCCGCCGCGAGGTCACCGTGGACGGCCGGATGATCCGCCTCACCCCGACCGAGTTCAAGCTCCTCGCGCTGCTCGCGCGCCACGCGGGGAAGGTGCTCACGCACCGCCAGATCCTGCGGGAGGTCTGGGGTCCGAACGCGAGCGAGGCCCACTGGGTGCGGGTGCACATGGCGGAGCTCCGCAAGAAGGTGGAGCTCGAGCCCGCCCGTCCGCGGCTGCTCGTGACCGAGCCCGGGGTCGGCTACCGGCTGCGCGATCGCCTCGAGCCGTAGTCCGCGTCGCGCCAGGTCCCGATCCGCGCTGCGCGCATCGCGCCTCCGTCCGGCGGGGTCGGCGCGTCAGGCCGCGCGCGCCGCGCGCCCGAGCCCGATCGCCTCGGACGCGTAGATCGCCAGCGCGACCCAGATGCATGCGAACGCGAGCTGGTGCGCGGGCGTGAACGGCTCGCCGAAGAGCGCCACCGCGATCGCGAACTGCAGGGTCGGGTTCAGGTACTGGAGGAGCCCGACCGTCGCGAGGCGCAGCCGGATCACGCCGTTCGCCCACCACATCAGCGGGACGGCGGTGACGACGCCGCTCGCCGCGAGGAGCGAGGTCCGGAGCGGCCCGTCGCCGAAGTGGCTCCGGCCCGTGACGGCGAGCCAGGCGAGGAACGCGACGGCCATCGGAGCCAGGACCGCGACCTCGCCGAGGAGCCCCGCTCGTGCGTCGACGGGCGTCTTCTTGCGGATGAGGCCGTACAGCCCGAACGTCGTCGCGAGCACGAGCGCGATCCACGGCACCCGTCCGGCGCGGACCACGAGCGAGAGGACGCCCACTGCTGCGAGGCCGATCGCGATCACCTGGCGGCGAGTCATCGTCTCGCCGAGGAAGACCACCCCGAGGAGCACGGAGAGGAGCGGGTTGACGAAGTAGCCGAGGCTCGCGTCGAGCACGTGCTCCGCGTTCACCGCCCAGATGTAGACGAGCCAGTTGCTCGAGATGAGCGTGGCGCTCACGGCGAGGCGGCCGACCGTCCCGGGCGTGAGCTGCCGGCGGACCTCGCGCCAGCGCCGGGTCGCGGTGAGGAGCACCACCATGAACGCCGCGGACCACGCGATCCGGTGCGCGAGCACCTCCGGCGCCGGCACGCCCGCGAGCGCCCGGAAGTAGAGCGGGAAGGCACCCCAGACCGTGAACGCGCCCACGGCGTACGCGACGCCGACCGCCGCGGATCGCCTGGCGTCGCGATCGGGCACGCTCGACGGTCCCCGCGCGCTCGACGCGCGCGGGAGGCTCACCGCGACTCGCCGCCGCTCGGCGTGCCGCCGCTTGGCGTGCCGCCGCTCGGCGTGCCGCTCGGCGTGCCGCCCGGCGTGCCGCCGCCCGGCCCACCGGGTCCGCGTCCGCCGCCCGGGCCACGACCGCCGCCGGGCCCGCGCCCGCCGCCCGGCCCGCGGCCGCCGCCACCCGGGCGACGCGCGCCGAAGCCGGGGCGCCCGCCCTCCTTCTTGCGGTCCTCGCGGAGCGAATCCATCGAGAAGCCGCCGCTCGTCGGGGCGCCCTTCCCGCCGCCGCCACCACCGCGGCCGCCGGCGCCCCCCCCGCCGCCGCCACCGCCGCCGCGGCCCCCCCGGCCTCCGCGGCCGCCGCGCTCTTCGCGCCCACCACCGGTCTGCTGGCGCATCGACTG
>DASWCJ010000073.1:0-9993 GCA_036390155.1 Anaeromyxobacter sp. | reverse complement strand
GCGAACTCAGCCGCAGGACTCGCGCCTGGAATGCCCGCGCGAACAGCGGCAAGCGCCGCATCGATTGGCAGTTCACCACCGCCGATGCACGGCGCGTCTTTCGCTACGAGCGGAGCGCTATGCATGGGTCGCAGCACTAGGACCTGGGGAGCGGCGTCGTCCGGACGAGCTTGCGCTGCGCGAGGGCGATCTCGCCCGCGAACGAGGCGACTCCCTTCCGGAAGAACACGACGAGCTTGCCGAGCTCGGGCGACGCGTAGCCGAGCACCTCGTCGACGTCGGCGAGCACGACCGCGAGGTCCTTGCCCTCCGGCCCGGAGATCGCGATCACCCGCAGGTCGTCGGAGTCGATCTTCCCGTCTCCGTTCGTATCCGCGAGCGCGAGCTCGTAGCGGATCCAGCGGACGGGGCCCGCGGACGTCCGGGACTCCCAGCGATGCACGACGCCGCTCTCGGCGATCAGCTCGTGGCTCAGGACGGAGGCCCGGTGATCGGGACGGAGCCAGTGCGCGGCGCCGCTCGCGGCGTCGTAGAAGAGGAGGTTCCGCGTCGCGCTGGGTGCGTAGGGCGCGCTGGAGAGCTTCCCGCCGCCCGTCCGCTGCGTCTCGAGCGGGAGCACCACGAACGCCGAGCCTTCGATCGGCTCGATGCTCCCGAAGAAGAGCTTCTCGCCGGTGGCGGGGAGGACCGCGGCCGGCGTCCCCGGGCGGTCGCGCCGGCCGGAGCTCCCGAAGGACGCCGCGCCCACGATCGCGACGCCGGCGACGAGGAGGAACGTGAGGAGGAGCAGCACGCCGTTGAGGCGCCAGATGGCGCGAAAGACCCGGGACGCTCGCATGCCCCATTCGAGCACGGAACCGAGCGGCGGGGAGAAATCGCGGGACGCTGATGCGCGAGCACGGCGTCCGCCGCATCTACACCCGCGACGCGGACTTCTTCCGGTTCCCCTTCCTCGAGCCGGTCGATCCCGTGCGCCCGGTCGCGCCGCCCGGCGCCGCGGAGCCCGGCGCGCGGTACCGCGCCACCCGCCGGCGGCGACGGGCGGCGGCCCGGTAGGGACGTGGCGTCACGCGCGTCGGCGCGGCAACCTCGGGCGGATGCCCGCAGCCCGAGCCCTCGCCGCTGCCGCCGCGCTCGCGTTCGCCGCCGCGCCTCGCCCCGCCGGCGCGATCGACCGGTTCGAGATCCAGGTCTACCAGTCGGACCTCGACGAGCCCGGCCAGCTCGGCCTCGAGCTCCACGTCAACTACACGGCGCAGGGGACGAAGGTGCCCGAGTGGGAGAGGCAGGTCCCGCCCTGGCACGCGTTCCGGACGACGCTCGAGCCGGCCATCGGCGTGACCGAGTGGCTCGAGCTCGGCGCGTACTTCCAGTTCATGACCGCGCCGGGCGGCGTCGCGCAATACGGTGGCTCGAAGCTCCGCGCCAAGCTCGTCGTGCCGGAGCGCATCGTCGGCAGGTGGATGGTCGGGCTGAACGTCGAGCTCGCCCGCGTTCCGGGGTCGGTGGAGCCGGAGCAGTGGGCGACCGAGTTCCGGCCGATCCTCGGCTGGCGGGGCGGTCCCTGGCTCGTCTCGGTGAACCCCATCTTCGGGTTCGCGCTCACCGGGCCGGACAGGCTCCGGCCCGACTTCGAGCCCTGCGGGAAGGTCGCGTTCGACACGTCCCTCGGGTTCTCGGTCGGCGCGGAGTACTACACGAGCCTCGGCTTCATGAACGAGCTCCTGCCCGTGAAGGAGCAGGAGCACCTGCTGTTCGCGGTCTTCGACCTCGTGCCGCGGGCGATGGAGGGGCCCTCCGGCTCGCCCGGCCACGCCTCGGAGTGGGAGCTGAACGTCGGCGTCGGCGGCGCGCTCACCGGCGCGCCCGGGCCCCACGCGCTCGTGAAGGCGATCGTGGGGCGCAGCTTTTGAGCGGGGGGACACTCGCTCCGGCCCAGCCTCATCCGGCTGGGCCTGCGCTCGCGTTACGGCGCCGCGGCGCGCTGCGAGGCCCGGAAGAGCTCCGAGAGGACCTCCTCGAGCGGTGGGTCCTCCACGGTGAGATCCGCGACCGGCAGCGCGCCGAGGATCCGCGCCACCACCGCCGACACCTCGCCCGCCGCGACCTGGATCGTGGCTTGCCCCGCCTCCTCCGCGACGACGAGGCCGAAACGCGCGAGGTCGCCGCGCGCCACCACGGTGCCGTTCCCGTTCGCGAACCGGACCACGATCCGCTTGTCCGGCCGGATCTTGTGCGAGAGCGCGCGCAGGTCGCCGTCGTAGATGAGCCGGCCGCGGTCGATGACGATGACGCGCGGGCAGAGCTGGACGACGTCCTCCATGTAGTGGCTGGTGAGGACGACCGTCGCGCCGAACCGCTCGTTGTAGCTGCGGATGAACCCGCGGACGGTCGCCTGCATCGAGACGTCGAGGCCGATCGTCGGCTCGTCGAGGAAGAGCACCCTCGGGCGGTGCAGGAGCGCCGCGGCGAGCTCGCACTTCATCCGCTCGCCGAGCGAGAGCTGCCGCGTCGGCTTGTCCACGAGGTCGCCGAGCTCGAGCAGGGTGACGAGCTCCGTCAGCGTCTCCTGGAACTGCGCGCGCGGGATCTCGTAGATCGCGTGGTTCATCGCGAACGTCTCGGCGGGCGGCAGGTCCCAGATGAGCTGCTGCTTCTGCCCCATCACGAGCGTGATCGCCTTCAGGAAGTCGGGCTCGCGGCGGCGCGGGACGTGGGCGGCGACCGTCACCTCGCCCGCGGTGGGGTGGAGGAGCCCGGAGAGCATCTTGAGGGTCGTGGTCTTGCCCGCGCCGTTCGGCCCGAGGAAACCGACCCGCTCCCCTTCACCGACCGAGAAGTCGATCCCGTCGACGGCGCGGACGGTCTCGTAGCGCCGGCGGAACACGGACTTCACGGCGGCGGCGAGCCCGGGCGGGCGCCGGTGCACCTGGTAGTGCTTGGAGAGGCCGCGGACGTCGATCACTCGGGGGATCTTAGTACCGCACTCCCGCCCTGCACGGGGCGGCCCCGTGCGTCCGGTGGGGCGCTACAGTTCGGGCATGGCCCAGATGCGCCCCCCGACCAAGACCGGCCGCCCGCGCGCCCGCAAGGGCGTGAAGCTGAAGCCCACCGACCTCACCCCGCCGCAGCTCGTGCTCGCCGAGCGGCCGCCGGAGCTCGAGGGGCTCGCGAAGCAGGTGGAGGCGGACGGCGGGGCGGTGCTCGCCGCCTACCGCGAGCCGCTCGGCGGCCACGCCCTGCTCTTCGTGGCGCTGCCGGTCGACAAGGTGGACCGTACGCCCTTCCAGCGCGACGTCTCCGACGCGCACGTGCGGAAGCTCACCGTCGCGATGGACAAGACGAAGCGCTACCTCGACCCGATCGTCGCCGTGAGGGAGGGCGACGGCTACATGACGCCGAACGGCGGGCACCGGCTCACCGCCGTGAAGGAGCTCGGCGCGAAGAGCGTCCTCGCGCTGCTGGTGCCGGAGCGGGAGGTCGCCTACCAGATCCTCGCGCTCAACATCGAGAAGGCCCACAACCTCCGCGAGAAGGCGCTCGAGGTGGTCCGGATGTACCGTGACCTCGCCCGCTCGCTCGATCCACGCGAGCCGGAGATGGCGCTCGAGTTCGAGGAGCCGACCCTCATCACGCTCGGCTTCGCGTACGAGCAGCGCCCCCGGCTCTCCGGCGGCGCCTACGCGCCCATCCTCCGCAAGGTGGACGGCCTCCTCGACCAGAAGCTCTCGGCGGCGACGCCCGAGCGCGAGCGCCGCGCCGCGGTGGTGCTCGCCTTCGACGACGCGGTGTCCGAGGCGGTCGCGCGGCTCAAGGAGCGCGGGTTCGACTCGCCCTACCTCAAGGCGTTCGTCGTCGCGCGGGTGAACCCGCTCCGGTTCATGAAGGGCGCCCCGCCGACGTTCGACGCGGTCTTCGAGCAGATGACGAAGCGGGCGCGCGGGATGGACCCGGCGAAGGTGCGCGGCGAGGACGTCGCGCGCTCGGGAGGCGCGCCCGAGCCGGAGTGAGCGGCGGGCCCGACGAGCGGGGCCCCAAGGTCAGCGGGCCGGCTTCGCCTCGGTGCGCGCGAGCACGAGCCGCCGCTCGAGCTCGCCGCCGATCCGCGCGAGGGTCGCCCCGTCCACCTGCGCCTCCGCGTACGGGAAGAGCTCGCGCTCCTCCCAGCGGACGTGCCGCTCGAGCAGGTCCGCGAACGCGCCCAGGTGCGCGCGCAGGTCCGCGGGCGCTGCGCTCCGCGCGAGCTCGAGCAGCCGGAAGAGCTCCGCGTGCTCGGCGCGCAGCCGGGCGAGGTCCTCCTCCCGCAGGAGCGCGCCGAGGAGCTCTTCCTCCGCCCGCGTGTGCGACCCGAGGAGCTTCTCCCCGAACCGCCGCGCGAGGAGAGCGAGCCCGGGGAGGTCCTTCGGGGCGCCGGCGGACGCGCCGTGGCCCGCGAGCCCCTTCTTCAGCTGGAACGCGACGAGGAGCGCCTGGTGGTGTTCGCTCGAGAGCGGCTTGAGCTCGCGGGAGCGCCTCATCCCGAGATGCTCGTCCGGCCGGGGGGGTGGGCGCAAGGGAAGGTCCGCCCTGCCGGCGCCGGCCATCCCGGGGCGGGTTCGTCCAAACGGCGCTTGACACCCTGCGTCATGCCCCATAGATCCTTTCGCGCAGCCGACTGATTTCCGAATCACGAGGGAGCGACCCCATGGGCGTGAACGGTTCCCTTCCCGCGGGTCGCCGCGCCGCCGTCGTGGCCGGCCTCCGCACCCCCTTCGTCAAGGCCGGAACGGACTTCAAGGATCTCTCCGCGGTGGAGCTCGGCGCGCTCGTCGTGAACGAGCTCGTCGTCCGCAGCGGGATCCCGGCGAAGGAGTTCGACTCCGTCGTCTTCGGCCAGGTCGTCCCCTCCACGACCGTCACCTTGATCGGCCGCGAGATGGTGCTCCGCACCCAGCTGCCCCGGGGCGTGCAGGCCCACACCGTCTCGCGCGCCTGCGCCACCTCGATCCAGGCGACCACCGACGCCGCCGATCAGGTCCGCCTCGGCCACTCCGACTGCGCGATCGCGGGCGGCGCCGAGTCGGTCTCCGACGCGCCCATCTTCGCGTCCCGCCCGCTCGCCCAGGCGCTCGTCGAGCTCTCGCGGGCGAAGAACCTCGCCGACCGCGTGAAGATCCTCGCGCGGCTCCGCCCGAAGGACTTCACCCCCGTCCCCCCCGCGCTGAAGGAGCCGACCACCGGGCTCACCATGGGCGAGAGCGCCGAGCAGATGGCCCAGAAGAACGGCATCTCGCGCGAGGCGCAGGACGCGCTCGCGCAGCGCAGCCACGCCCGCGCCGCGGCGGCGTGGGAGGCGGGGAAGCTCGACGGCGAGGTGATGCACGTCCCGGTGCCGCCGCGCTACGACCGCGTCTCGGCGCGGGACAACATCGTGCGCCGGGACGCGACGGTGGAGGCGCTCGCCACGCTCCGGCCCGTGTTCGATCGACGCTATGGCACCATCACCGCCGGGAACGCCTCGCCGCTCACCGACGGCGCGGCCGCGCTCGTGGTCGCGAGCGAGGAGAAGGTGAAGGCGCTCGGGCTCGAGCCCCTCGGCTACGTGCGGGCCTACGCCTACGCGGCGCTCGATCCGCGCGATCAGCTCCTCCAGGGGCCCGCCTACGCGGCCCCCGTCGCGCTCGACCGGGCCGGGCTCACCCTCGCGGACATGGACCTCGTCGACATGCACGAGGCGTTCGCGGCCCAGGTCCTCTCGAACCTCCAGGCGTTCGCGTCGAAGCGCTTCGCGGAGAAGGAGCTCGGCCGCGCGAAGCCGCTCGGCGAGATCGATCCGGAGAAGCTCAACGTGAACGGCGGGTCGATCGCGCTCGGCCACCCGTTCGCGGCGACCGGCGCGCGGATGATCGTGCAGACGCTGCGGGAGCTGGCGCGGCGCAAGGGGCAGTACGCGCTGCTCACGGTGTGCGCCGCGGGGGCGCTCGGCGCCGCCCTGGTGCTGGAGCGGGAGTGACCGCCATGACCGAGACCACGACGACGCGGGCCGCCGAGAGCGCCGACCTGCCTCACTTCTTCCGGATCGAGCGCGAGGGCGGCGTCGCGACGCTCCTCCTCGACGATCCCGGGGAGCGGGTCAACACCGTCCACCCCGCGCTCATGCTCGAGTTCGTCACGCTCCTCGACCTGCTGGAGCGCGACGCCTCGGTGCGGGCGGTCGTGCTCGCGAGCGGGAAGCCGGACGGCTTCGTCGCCGGGGCGAAGATCGAGCTCATGCAGGGCGTGACGACCGCGGCCGAGGCGGAGAAGCTCGCCCGCGACGGGCAGGCGGTCTTCGACCGGGTGGAGCGGTTCCCGAAGCCGATCGTCGCCGCGATCCACGGTCCGGCCCTGGGCGGCGGCTGCGAGTGGGCGCTCGCGTGCCGCTGGCGGGTCGCGTCGGACGATCCCCGGACGCAGATCGGCCAGCCCGAGGTGCAGCTCGGCCTCATCCCCGGCGGCGGCGGGACGCAGCGGCTCCCGCGGCTCGTCGGCGTCCGCGCGGCGCTCGACGTGATCCTCGCCGGGAAGTCGCTCAAGGCGCGGAAGGCCGCGAAGATCGGGCTCGTGGACGAGGCGGTCCCCGCGCCGATCCTCCTCCGGGTCGCGCGGGAGCGGGCGCTCGCGCTCGCCTCCGGGAAGCTCCGCCGCCAGCCGCGCCGGCCCCGGGGCACGGCGGATCGGGTCGCGGCGTTCGCGCTCGACGAGAACGCGCTCGGCCGCGAGCTCGTCTTCCGGCAGGCGCGGAAGGCGGCGCTCGCGAAGACGAAGGGGCACTACCCCGCACCCCTCGCCGCCCTCGACGCCGTCGAGCACGGGATGCGGCACGGGATGGCGAAGGGGCTCGCCTACGAGGCGAAGCGGTTCGGCGAGCTCTCGGTCTCCCCGGTCGCGCGCCGGCTCATGGAGATCTTCTTCGCGACCACCGCGCTCAAGAAGGAGAACGGCACCGGCGATCCCTCGGTGAAGGCGCGGCCGGTCGAGCGCGTCGGGGTCCTCGGCGGCGGCCTCATGGGGAGCGGCATCGCCTACGTGACCGTGAACGCCGGGATCCCGGTCCGGGTGCGCGAGAAGGACGACGCCGCCGCGGGCCGCGCGCTCGGCGCGGTGCGCGGGATCCTCGACGAGCGCGTGAAGCGCCGCTCGATCGACCGGCTCGAGCGCGGCGAGAAGATGCGGCTGCTCACCGCGACCACCGACTGGTCGGGCTTCGCGGCGCTGGACGTGGTCGTCGAGGCGGTCTTCGAGGACCTCGCGCTCAAGCAGGAGATGGTGCGGGCCTTCGAGGCGGTGAACGAGCGCGGCATCTTCGCCTCGAACACCTCGTCGATCCCGATCGGCAAGATCGCGGAGGCGGCGCGGCGGCCCGAGGCGGTGGTCGGGATGCACTACTTCTCGCCCGTCCACAAGATGCCGCTCCTCGAGATCATCGCGGCGCCGCGGACGTCGAAGGAGACGATCGCGACCGCGGTCGCGCTCGGAAAGCGCCAGGGCAAGACCGTCATCGTGGTGGGCGACGGCCCCGGCTTCTACACGAGCCGCATCCTCGGGCCGTACATGAACGAGGCGGCGCACCTCCTCGGCGAGGGGGCGGCCATCGACGCGCTCGACCACGCCCTCGTGTCGTTCGGCTTCCCGGTGGGCCCGATCACGCTCCTCGACGAGGTCGGCATCGACGTCGGCGAGAAGGTCGGGAAGATCCTCCACGGCGCTTTCGGGGCGCGGATGGAGCCGCCGGGCTCGCTGCACGAGGTCACGGCCGCGGGCCGGCTCGGCCGCAAGAACGGCAAGGGCTTCTACACCTACGGCGAGAAGGAGAAGCGCGTCGACGAGAGCGTCTACGACCTCCTCCCCGGCGGCCGCGCCCGCAAGCCGTTCGACCCGGCCGCGCTCCAGGACCGGGTCGTGCTCCAGATGGTGAACGAGGCGATCCGCTGCCTCGGCGAGGGCATCCTCCGGAGCCCACGGGACGGCGACGTCGGCGCGGTCTTCGGCCTCGGGTTCCCGCCCTTCCTCGGCGGCCCGTTCCGCTGGGCGGACGCGATGGGGACCAAGGCCCTCCTCGAGAAGATGGAGACGCTGCGCGCCCGGCACGGCGAGCGGTTCGAGCCGGCGCCGCTCCTCCTCGAGCACGGCCGCACCGGCCGACCGTTTCATAGCTGAGCACCGCGCCGTTCCACGGCTCGAGCCCCCGGGGCGCGCTAAGATGCGCCTCGAGGGTTCCCCGTGAAGCTCCGCCGCGTCATCCCGCTCGTCGTCTCGTTCGTGCTCGTCCCGGCGGCGCTGATGCTCGCCGTCGGCATCCTGATGCTCGTCTACGGGTCGGTCGCGCGCGACTACGTGTTCGGCGGGCTCATCCTCGCGCTCGTCACCACCACGGTCGCCGGCACGTCCGCGGCGCTCGCCGTCCTCTACCGCGAGGCGGAGGTGGCGCGCCTCCAGACCGACTTCGTGAACAAGGTCTCGCACGAGCTGCGCACGCCGCTGACCTCGATCCGGATGTTCGTCGAGACGCTCCAGCTCGGCCGGCTCCAGGACCCGGCCCGCCAGGCGGAGGCGCTCGAGATCATCGCCGACGAGACGGCGCGGCTCTCCGCGCTCATCAACCGGCTCCTCGACTGGGCCCGGATGGAGTCGGGGAAGCGGTCCTTCCAGCTCCGCCGGCATCGGGTCGAGGAGATCGTGGACGCCGCGCTCCAGGCGTTCGAGCCCCAGCGGCTCGCGGCCGCGACCGAGCTCACCCGCTCGGTCGAGGCGGACCTGGCGGTCGAGGCCGATCCGCAGGCGCTCTGCGAGGCGGTCCTGAACCTCCTCAACAACGCCCACAAGTACACCGGCCCGGTGAAGCGGATCGCGGTCACCGCCCGGCGCGAGGGCGGGAGCGTTCTGATCCGCGTCTCCGACAACGGCCCGGGCATCCCGCGGCGCGACCAGAAGCGGATCTTCGACAAGTTCTACCGGGCGCAGGACCCGCTCGCGCGCGAGATCCCCGGCACCGGCCTCGGCCTCGCGATGGTGAAGCACATCGTCCGGGCGCACGGCGGGCGCGTCGGGGTCGAGAGCGAGATCGGGAAGGGCGCCGCGTTCACGATCCAGCTTCCGGCGGCGGAGATGCGGTGATGGCGGAGCGGATCCTGGTCATCGAGGACGACCCGTCGATCCTCCGCGGACTCCAGCTCAACCTCGGGATGGAGGGGTACGTCGTCCGCTCCGCGACCGACGGCGAGACCGGCCTCCTCCTCGCGCGGAGCGAGAAGCTGGACCTCGTCCTCGTCGACGTGATGCTCCCGCGGCTCGGCGGGCTCGACGTGGTGCGCGAGATCCGCGCGCAGGATCCGGACCTGCCGGTGCTGATCCTCTCGGCGAAGGGGCACGAGACCGACAAGGTCGCCGGGCTGCAGCTCGGCGCGGACGACTACCTCGTGAAGCCGTTCGGCCTGAAGGAGCTGCTCGCGCGCATCGACGCGCTGCTCCGGCGCCGCCGCTCGCGGGGCGAGACCGGCCCGAGCCGGACCGTGAAGAAGGTGGGCGACGTCGAGCTCGACCTCGAGGCGCGGCGGGCGCGCGCCGCCGGCAAGGAGCTCGACCTCACGAGCCGCGAGTTCGACCTGCTCGCCTACTTCATCGCCCATCCGGGCCGCGTCTTCACGCGCGAGCAGCTGCTCGAGGCGGTGTGGGGCTCGCGCTACTTCGGGACGTCGCGGACCGTCGACAACTTCGTCGCGCGCCTCCGTGCGCACGTCGGGGACGACGCGGAGCGCCCGCGGCACTTCGAGACGGTCCGCGGGGTCGGCTACCGATTCAATTCCTAGCGCGCTCCCCCAGCGCGATCCGCACGGCGCGGACGAGCGCGTCGTCCTCGCCCGGCATCACCGTGCGGGGATCGAGCACGACCCGGCCCTCCTCGATGCGCCCCACGACGGGTGGATCGCCGCGCCGGAGCCGGGCGGCGAGGGCGTCCGCGTCGCCGGGCGGGAG
>DASWCJ010000072.1:0-10601 GCA_036390155.1 Anaeromyxobacter sp. | reverse complement strand
CGCACCATGCTGCAGGTGCGGGTCGACGACACCGTCGAGGCGGACGAGGTGTTCTCGGTGCTGATGGGCGACGCGGTCGAGCCGCGGCGCGAGTTCATCGAGAAGCACGCGCTCGACGTGCAGAACCTCGACGTGTAGGCCGGATGGAGACCCCATCGCCCTCGCGGAGGCGATCGAGGCGCGCGGGATCGCGCGCGGCGACCTCGTCGGCCTGTGCGCCTTCGGGGCCGGCTTTACTTGGGCGAGCGCCCTGGTACGCTGGTAAAAAGCCCTGAAGGACCGCGGGCGGAGGGGCCCGCAGGATCGACCGCGCCGGGGGAGCGCACGAAGCGAGCGGACCACCGTGCGTCGCAACGGTTCTGAGGCGTCGTCCAACGGCAGGACTGCGGACTTTGGATCCGCGTATGAAGGTTCGAATCCTTCCGCCTCAGCCACCTCCGCCTCGAGGCCGGCGAACCTGAGGGCGGAGGTCCGTCCCCTGGGCCGTCCGGCCCACGTGCTGCTCATGACGCTCGGGACGGTCGCGCCGCGCATCGTCGCGGCCGCCTCGGAGGCGGTGCGCGAGGTGCTCGAGATCGAGAGCCGACCCGGGCCTGCGCTCGACCGGCCGCAGTACGCGTTCAACAAGGACCGCGGCCAGTACCACGCCACCTCGATCCTTCGCAGGCTCTCGACGCTCCGGCCGCGCGACGACCGGGTGGTCGGCCTCCTCGACGTGGACCTCTTCCTCCCCGACGCGCCCTACGTGATCGGGGACGCGGACCGCGACGCGGGCACCGCGATCTTCTCCCTCCACCGGCTCTCGCACGCGGAGCCCGACGCCGTCCGGCGCCGCGCCCGGGTCGAGAGCGTCCACGCCGTGGGCCACCTCCTCGGCCTCTCGCACTGCGGCGACTTCCGCTGCGCGATGTTCTTCTCCCGCGACGCGGCGGACGCGGATCGCAAGGGGCCCGGCCTCTGCGCGAGCTGCCGCGCGGCGCTCGGGCTCGGGCCGAAGTAGAGACGCTCCGCATGCGACTCTGCCAGCGGACCCGGGCGTCGTGCGGCGCGTGCTGCGGTCTCTACAACCGCGGCGATCCCTCCCGGCCCAAGGTCCTCGCCGAGCTGCGGCGTCGGACGCGCGCGCTCGCGGACGTCCCGCGCACGGCGGAGGCGTTCCGTGCGGCGGCGCGGAAGCTCGAGGCGGACGCGCCGCCGCCCCTCTTCCCGTCGGTGCGCGTCTGCACGCTCCTCGGGCTCCTCGACGCGCGCGAGGAGCGCGTCGGGTGCCTCGCCCACCCGGCGGTGACGGGCGGCCCGGACCTGCGCGACTGCGGCGTCTACGACGCGCGGATCTGCGAGAGCTTCCTCTGCCCCTCGTTCAGCTGGCTCGCCGAGGAGGAGGCGGAGATCGCGGAAGTGGCGACGGGCGGCGACCCGTACCTGTACGGGCTCGTCGTGACGGACGTGCCGTTCCTGCGGGCGGTGCTGGGCGCCGTCGCGGACGGGACCGGGGCGCGGGTCGAGGCCCGCCACCTCGCGGACGGGCGCTTCCGGAGCGGGCTCCGGCGCGTCCTCGAGCTGAAGACCCAGCTCGCCCCCGGCTCGGACGGGCTCTTCGGGGCTTTCGCGGCGGGACCTTCGGGCGACGAGGTGCCTCGCCGCATCGACTACGGCGCGGTGGGCCGGGCCGGGTCGCGCTACGACGCGATCCTCACCTGCGCCGGAGCGGACCCGCGGAGCGGGAACGACCTCGACCGGCTCGAGGCCGAGGTCGTCCGCCGCCTGGACGCGTGCGTCGGCGCGTTCCCGGGCTGAGCGACCTCGTCCCGGTCAGGCGTGCGCCGCGCGGTGGTGCCCGCAGCGGTGATGCCCGTGCGGCCCCTCCCGGACGAGCGCCGCGAGGCGGGCCCGCTGCTCGGGGCCGAGCGCGGCGTGGATCTTCGCAAACGCGTCGGCGGCGCGCGTGCGGAGCTCGTTCGTCCGTGCGAGCCTCGCGTCGAGCGCGGCCGCAACCCGGGCCGGGTCGACCGCGTCCTTTGCGAGGAGGTCGGCCACGTCGGCGCGGAGCGCGCGGGCGTCGCCCCGGAGCGCGTGGAGCACCTCGGCGAGCGCGTCGGTCTCGGCGAGGACCGCCCGCTCCTGCTCCGGGGTCGCGCCGATGCGGCGCAGGACGAGCCGCGGCCCCATGCCGCGGCGGCGCGCGAAGCGGCGCCAGGCGACGCGCCGCGCGAGGCCGGCGGCGACGAGGACGGTGAGCGCGCCGAGCGCGCCGGAGACGAACGGGGTCATCGGGTGCCTCCATGGATTCGGGTCACGCGGAGGAAGGTGCGCGCGGGCGGCTGCCCGTGCGTGTCGCCGGCGTGAAGAAGCGTGAACCGAAGGCCTAGCTACAGAAGGCCCGCCGCGCGGGCCACGCGGAGGACCGCCTCGGCGATGGGCGCCGGGGTCTCCTCCTGCAGGTAGTGCCCGGCCGGGACGGCGGTGACGCGCGCGCGGGGCAGCGCCTCGGCGACGCCGCGCAGCGCCCGGCCGATCACCGGATCGCGCTCGCCCCAGACGATCTCGGCGGGCCCCTCGAACGCGGTCGCCACCGCGAGCGAGCGCCGGAGCGGGCCGACGGACGGATGGTCGGCCGAGATCGGCACCATCCGCGCCATCGCGAGCGGCGCGACGCGGTCGGCGAGCCGCCGGAGCGGCCAGCGGTAGGCACGCGCGACGTCGCCGGCGATGGAGCCCCGGTCCGCCTGGGCGAGGTGGAGCGCGTTCTGCGGGAAGCCGAGGAGCCGGAACGCGAGCGGGGCGATGACGGGGAGGTTCGCGAACCGGTGGAAGGTGGTGGGCCGGGCGCCCGGGCGCGGCGGGCGGACGCCGGTGTTCGTGACGACGAGCCCGGCGAGCCGCCCGGGCCGGTCGGCGAGCGCGGTGAGGCCGATGGGCCCGCCCCAGTCGTGGAGCACGAGGACGAGCGGCCCCGGCGCGACGGCGTCGAGGAGCGCGCCCACCACGCGGGCGTGGTTCTCGAGCGTGTGGAAGGCGGGGTCGCGCGGCTTCTCGGAGAGCCCGAGGCCGGCGAGGTCCGGGAGGACCACGCGGAGCCCTGCCGCCGCGACCGGCGGCGCGACCTTGCGCCAGAGGAAGCCCCAGGTCGGGTTCCCGTGCAGGAAGACCACGGCCGGGCCGCGCCCCGCCTCCATCACGTGGAGCGAGACGCCGCCGGCGCGGACGAGGCTCCGCTCGAAGGGGAGCTCCCGCGCGATGAAGTCCGGGAGCGCCGGCGCGGAGAGGCGCACCATCGTGGGCTCCTATCCGCGGCTCGGAAGCCCGGCGGCGACGATCTCGGCGACGTCGAGGACCTTCACAAGGTCCTCCTTCCCCGCGTCGGCGAGCCCGTCCTTCATCATCGTGAGGCAGAACGGGCAGGCGGTCGCGACGGTGCCGCCCGCCGGCCCGAGCGTCGCAGCCGCCTCCTCGGCCCGACCGCGGTTCACGCGCGTGCCGAGCTTCTCCTCGAGCCAGAACCTTCCGCCGCCCGCGCCGCAGCAGTAGCCCTGGCGGCGGTTCCGCGCCATCTCCACCGGCGCGGCGCCCGCGCTCCGGAGCGCCTCCCGCGGCGGCTCGGTGATCCCGTTCCAGCGCGCGAGGTAGCAGGGGTCGTGGAAGGTGACGTTCCCGAGCCCCTCGACCTTTCCGGGCGAGAGCTTCCCGTCCTTCACGAGCCGCGCGACGAGGTCCGCGTGGTGCACCACCTCGTACCTCCCGCCGAACTGCGGGAGCTCGTTCGCGAGGGCGTTGAGGCAGTGCGGGCACTGCACCAGGATCTTCTTCACCCCGTGGCCGTTCAGGGTCTCGGTGAGCGCCTGGGCCTGCGTCTGGAAGAGGTACTCGTTGCCGAGCCGGCGGGCCGCGTCGCCGGTGCAGGTCTCCTCCTCGCCGAGGATCGCGAACGAGACCTTCGCCTCGCGGAGGATCTTCACGATCGCCCGGGAGACCTTCTTCTGCCGGTCGTCGAAGGCGCCCGCGCAGCCGACGAAGAAGAGCCACTCGAACTCGCCGTCGCCCGCGCGCGGCAGGGAGAGGTCGGCGCACCACTCCGCGCGCTTGTTCGAGCCGATGCCCCAGGGGTTCCCCTGCGTCTCGATCCCCTTGAAGACGCGGGCCGCCTCGTCCGGGAAGGACGCCTCGACGAGCACCTCGTGCCGGCGCATGTCCACGAGCCGCGGCACGTTCTCGATGAGGACCGGGCAGGCGGTCTCGCACCAGCCGCAGGTCGTGCACGACCAGAAGGTCTCGGGCGGGACCACCTCGGTGATCCGCGGGAGCTTCGCCAGGGCGGCCACCTTCGCCGCCGCGTCCTTCGCGTTCGAGAGCTCGACGAGGTCCTTCGCCCGGTCCTGGAGGTGGTGGCGGATCGCGCGGTTCACCTCCTTGTGGCTGAGCGGCTTCCCGGTGACGTAGGTCGGGCAGTGGGTCTGGCAGCGGCCGCACTCGGTGCAGCTGTAGACGTCCCAGCCCTCCTTCCAGGAGAGGTCCTTCACCGTCGCGGTGCCGAAGGAGGCGTCCTCCGCCTCGAGGTCGAGCTTGCGGAGCGCCGCCGCCGGCGGGAGGCGCGCGAAGAGGACGTTCGGGAGGGCGGTGATGATGTGGAAGTGCTTCCCGTACGGGAGCACGTTCAGGAAGACGAGGATGAGCGCGAGGTGCAGGAAGAGCGAGACGGAGAGGACGTGCGGCAGCGTCGTCGGGTGGACCCCGAGGACGAAGAGGGCGAACGAGCCGAGCGAGCCCGCGGGGGCGAACGCGTCGATCGTGGGCGGCGGGAGCTCCGCGAGCCCGGCAGGCCCGAGGCGGAGCACATCGCGCCAGAGGAGGGCCGCGCCGTCGTGGGCGATGTCCGTCACCATGAGGCCGGCGATGAAGAGCAGGATGACGACGCCCTCCGTCGAGCGCGTCACCCGGTCCGGCTTCGTGACGAGCCGCCGCCAGAGGAAGCCGGCGACGCCGACGAGTGCGCCGAGGACGACGAGATCCTTCAGGAAGAGGTAGGCGCGGCCGATGGCCGAGTCCTCGCCGAGGAGCGGGAGGTGGAACGGCTCCGAGAACCCCATTCCGAACATCGTGATCGTCCGGAGCGCGAGGACGAGGAACGCCGAGAAGACGAGGACGTGGAGGAGCCCGGCGACCCGCTCCTCGGGATCGACGAGCCGCTTCTGCCCGAAGCCGAAGGCGAGGAGGGCGCGGACGCGCTCGCCGAGGCGGTCGGTGCGCTCGTCCTTCCGCAGGGCGCGCAGCGGCGCGAGCCGGAGCGCCATCGTCCGCGCGAAGAAGGCGAGGCCGGCGACGAGGAGGACGGCGGTGAGGAGTGGGCTCATGCAGCCCCGACGCTATCACCGCGACGCAGGGGGCAGGATGTCCGTTGCGGTCCCCCGCGGTGGTGAAAAGGGACAAAGGACAAAGGGCCGTCCGGACACCCGGACGGCCCTTCTGCGGCCTGGCGCATCCTGGCGCCGGGCCGCGGGTCCTTCGCGACGGAACGGACGAGGGCTAGTCCTTGCCCTTCTTCTCCTTCTTGTCGTCCTTCCGCTCCTCCTTGCCCTTCTTCTTCTCCTCCTTCTTGGAGGCGGGAGCGGAGGCCTGCGGAGGCGCCGCGGCGGGAGTCGCCGCCGGCCGAGCGGCCGGCGCGGCAGGCGGCGCTGCGACGGTCGGTGCGGGCTCGCCGCGGCCCGGAGGCGGGCCGCCCTGGCCCGGCGCGGAGCCGCTCTTCCCGGGCGAGCTCGTCACCGGCACGTACGTCGTCGGCGCGGGCTGCTGGTACGACGGGGGCGCGGCGTGACCGGGCGGCGTGCCGCCCTGGCCCGGCGGGACGTTGCCGTGGCCGGGGGCCTCGCCGCTCCGCCCGGGAGAGGCGTAGTTCGCGGGCGGCGGCGCATTCGCGGGTGGCGGGGCGTAGGACGGCGCGGTCTGGCCGGGAGGCGTGCCGCCGTGGCCGGGCGGGAGGTTCCCGTGCCCCGGCGCGGCGCCGCTGTGGCCCGGGCGGTCGCGATCTTCGGGCGGCGGGGCGCGATAGCCCGGGCCCGGGGGCGGCGCGTTGTGGCCGGGTCCACCCGGCGTGTAGGAGGCCGGGCGCGGCGCGGGCGGGGGCGCCGGACGCACGGCGGGCGGGCGCGGCGCGGGGGCGGGCGCGGCCCAGTAGGACGGCGGCGGCGGACGGTTGTGCCGGTACGGGCCCGTGTACACCCAGCCCGAGCCCGCGCGGAACACGAAGTCGGTGCGCTGCGGCGCGTAGCCGTGCGAGTGCGGCCCGACGATCCCGCACCAGCCGCCACCGGGGAGGGGGTGGCCCTGCACGTACGTGAACACGTACGGGCCGCGGTAATAGTAGTACCCGCCGTCGAGATAGAAGTGGTTTTGGTTCTCGGGGTAGTAGTCGTGGACGTGCGGGCCGTTCACGTAGCACCACCCGCCGCCGAGCCGGTCGGGGACGAAGTGCTCGCCGTAGTACCAGGCCTCGACGGGCGCGGGCGCGGCGTACACCGGCTCCACGGGAGGCGGGGCGTACTCGGCGACCGGCGGCGGCGGCTCGTAGGCGGGTGGCGGCGGGCGCGGGCGCATGGGAACGACGATGCAGCCGGCGGCGGTGAGGAGCGGGAGCAGCAAGAGGGCGCGCTTCATCGAGTTCTCCATGTCGGAAGGCGGACCGCACCGAGGGGACGTGCGGGACCGCGTCTGCATTCACATTCACCCGGAGCCCTTGGCCGCGCGCCGGTCGAGCTCAGCATGTTAGCAGCGACCGTGCCGGCGCCAAGTGCGCAATTCGACGGGAGTCGGTGAAGGTGCGCTGCGGGAGCCTCCCGCACGCCGTGCCGCCGGCGCACGGGTTTCCCGAGCCCCCTCGCCCCCGCGTGAACCGGTCGCGATCAGTGGAGGACGCGCAGCCCTTTGAGCCCGAGCCGGGTCTCGGCGTAGCGGCGGAGCACGGCGAAGTACTCCTCCGACGTGCGAGGGCCCGCGACGAGCCACTCGTCGCCGACGACGAGCGCCGGCGCCTCCTCGATGCCCTTCGACAGCGCGTCGTCGACCGCGGCGAGCACCCGCTTCTCGGTCGTCGCGTGGGAGAGCGTCGCGTCGAAGCGCGGCACGTCGAGCCCCGCGGTGCTCGCGAGCTCGAGGAGCACGTCGCGCCGGGTCGCGTCGATGCCGCGGACGAGCGCGGCGTCGCGCAGCGCCGCGCGGAGCGCCGTCTCTCGCGCCGGCCCCTGCGCGCGCGCCGCGCTGAGCGCGGCGAGCGCCGGGAAGGTCGAGTGCGGCGGGTGGCGCGAGAGCCACAGGTCGGGCGTCGTGCCCGCCGCCTCTGGCTCGAGCGCGGCGCGGCGGGCGTCGCGGACGAGCGCGAGCCGCTCGCGCCGGGTGAGCGCGCTCGGCACGAAGCGGAGCGGGAAGGGCTCGATCCGCAGGGGGCCGAACGTGCCCGCGGTCTCCTCGAGCGCGGCGAGCAGGCGGCGCTCGGCGACGAGGCACCACGGCGAGAGCGGGTCCTCGTAGAGGACGAGCGACACGGGTTCGGGGGGGGACCTCGGCGGCACGGGCAGCGGATTGTACGGGCACCCCCCGGATGGTCCGAGAGGCGGGCGCTCGACCGCCCGGTCGCTTCACCCGAGCCGGTCGACGGCCGGCCGCGCGTTCCGCGCCGCCGCGAAGTCCACCGCGTGCTGCACGTAGAGCCGCGCGATGTCGACGCCGGTCGCGCGCTCGAGCCCCTCGAAGCCGGGGGACGAGTTCACCTCCATGATCTTCGGCCCGGTCCGCGCCTCGAGCATGTCCACCCCCGCGACCTCGAGCCCCATCACCCGCGCCGCCTTCACCGCCGCCTCGTGGTACTCGCGGTCGAGCGCCACCGCCTCGGCGACGCCGCCCCGGTGGATGTTGGAGCGGAACTCGCCCGCGCGCGCGGTGCGGCGCATCGCGGCCACCACCCGATCCCCGATGACGAGCGCGCGCACGTCCCGCCCGCGCGACTCCGCCACGAGCTCCTGCAGGAGGATCTCCTGGCCGAGCGTCCAGAGGGTGTCGAGCATCCCCGAGACCTCCGCCTCGGTGTTCGCGATCATGACGCCGACGCCCTGCGTCCCCTGGATGAGCTTGATGATGCAGGGGAGCCCGCCCACGAGCCGGACCGCGCCCTCGACCTCCTCCTTGAAGCGGCACATCACCGTGCGCGGGATGTCGATGCCGAAGCGCGCGAGGAGCTGGAGCGCGCGGAGCTTGTCGCGCGAGCGGGCGATCGGCACGGCCGCGTTCAGGACCGGAACGCCCATGAGGTCGAGGTGGTTCACGACCGCGAGGCCGTACCCGGTGATCGAGGCGCCGATCCGCGGGATCGCGACGTGGACGGTCAAGGGGTCGATGTCCTCGCCGCGGTAGACGATGCGGGCGCGGTCGCGCTCGACCACCATGTTGCAGCGGAGCGTGTCCACGACGCGCGGCGCGTGGCCGAGCGCCTTCGCGGCCTCGACGAGCCGGCGGGTCGAGTAGAGCTTCCGGTTGCGGGAGAGGACCACGACGCCGAGGCGCCTGCGCCGCCGGGGACCCGGCGTCGGCCGCGCGCTCCCCCGGCGCGTCCCCCTCTTCCCCGCGGTGCTCATCGCGGGGGTGAGGTTATCGACGGGGGCACCCCGCCGCAACGACCGGGGTCCCCGCGCCGGGCAGGGCCGGCCGCGTTCATTGATCCTCTCCCCCGCCGCTGCTAGAACCCTTGTCTTTCCGAGCCCCAAGGCGCCCGTGGACTACAAGTCGACGATCCACCTCCCGAAGACCGGCTTCCCGATGAAGGCGAACCTTCCGCTGCGGGAGCCCGAGCTCCTGCGCGAGTGGGAGGCCTCGCGGATCTTCGAGAAGGTCGTCGAGCAGAACGCCGCGCGACCCGGCGCGAAGAGGTTCGTGCTGCACGACGGCCCGCCGTACGCGAACGGCGACATCCACATCGGCCACGCGCTCAACAAGATCCTGAAGGACGTCATCGTGAAGTACCGCAACCTCAAGGGCGAGGTGGCGGACTACGTGCCAGGCTGGGACTGCCACGGCCTCCCCATCGAGCTCAAGGTCGACAAGGAGCTCGGCTCGAAGAAGCGGGAGATGGACCGGGCCCAGGTGATCGAGGCCTGCCGCGCCTACGCGAAGAAGTGGATCGGCCGGCAGCGCGAGTCGTTCAAGCGGCTCGGGATCTTCGGGCGGTGGGAGAGGCCCTACGAGACGATGTCGAAGGGCTACGAGGCGGCGACCATCCGCGCCCTCGCCCGCGCCGCCGAGAAGGGCTTCCTCTACCGCGGGAAGAAGCCCGTCTACTGGTGCACGACCGACCGGACCGCGCTCGCCGAGGCGGAGGTCGAGTACGAGAACCACACCTCGCCCTCGATCTACGTCGCCTTCGACGTCTTGGGCGCGCTCCCCGACCCGAAGCTCGCGGGGCGCAAGGCCCGGCTCGTCATCTGGACGACGACCCCGTGGACGCTCCCGGCGAACCTCGCCGTCTCGGCGCACCCCGAGTTCACCTACGTCGCCTACGACCTCGGCGGGCAGGTGGTGGTGGTCGCGAAGGACCTCCTCTCGCGCTTCCTCGCCGACGTCGCGCCCGGGGAGCTCGCGGTGACGGACGTGCCCGTCCCGCACTCGCCCGCCGCGCACGAGGCGGCGACCGGCGGCGGCGGCACCGTCCCCGCGGCGCACCTCGCCCATCCCGAGCGCATCCTCGCCTACCTCGAGGGGAAGGCGCTCGAGGGGGTGAAGTACGCTCACCCGTTCCTCCCGCGCGAGTGCCCGGTCATCCTCGGCGAGCACGTGACGCTCGAGGCCGGCACCGGCCTCGTCCACACCGCCCCCGGCCACGGGCAGGAGGACTACCAGGTCGGCCTGAAGTACGGGCTCGAGATCCTGAACCCGGTCGACGGCGCCGGCCGGTTCACGGCGGAGGCCGGCAAGTACGCCGGGAAGAAGATCTTCGAGGCGAACCCCGAGATCGTGGCGGACCTCTTCGCCTCCGGGCACCTGCTCTCGGACCCGAAGGCCCAGCTCCGCCACAGCTATCCGCACTGCTGGCGCTGCCACAACCCGGTCGTCTTCCGCGCCACCGACCAGTGGTTCCTCTCCCTCGACCACGAGGGGCTGCGCCGGCGCACGCTGGAGGCCATCCCGCGGGTGCAGTGGGTCCCGCGCTGGGGCGAGGAGCGCATCTCGAACATGATCGAGCACCGGCCGGACTGGTGCCTCTCGCGGCAGCGGACCTGGGGCGTGCCCATCCCGGTCTTCTACTGCGAGGCATGCGCGGAGCCGCTCGTCTCTCCGGCGGTGATGCGCCGGGTGGCCGACGCCTTCGAGCAGGAGGGCATCGAGGCCTGGTACACGCGCGAGCCGGCCGCGCTGGCCGGCGACGCGCGGTGCGGCAAGTGCGGCGGGCAGGCCTGGCGCCGCGAGCAGGACATCCTCGACGTGTGGTGGGACTCGGGCGTCTCCTGGGCGGCGGTGGCCCTGGCGGGCGGGATGGAGGTGCCGGTCGACCTCTACCTCGAGGGCTCCGACCAGCACCGCGGCTGGTTCCACAGCTCGCTCCTCACCGCGATGGCGGTGCGCGG
>DASWCJ010000071.1:0-12619 GCA_036390155.1 Anaeromyxobacter sp. | reverse complement strand
CGCGACGGCGTTCCGGTGGGCCACCTCCAGCCGCTGGCGCGCCTGCGCGAGCTGCTGCTCCGTCTGCGCGGCCTGCGTCGCGGTGCGCTGTGCCTGGCTCGATGCCGCGCCCTGCGTCGAGGCGCGCTGCTCCCGCCGGTGCGACGCGCACCCCTCTGCCGCCGCGAGCGATGCGGCGACCGCCACCCACGTCCAACCGAGCCGAGCCATGTGCAGACCCCCCGGTCGAACGGTGGGCCTTCGCCGCGCCGGATGCGAGCCTCTAGACGATCCCGGTGACCGCCAGGACGTGGGCGGGGAGCGTGAACCCGCCCGCGGGACGCCCCAGGGCCTCGAAGAGCGCCTCGCGGAGGGCGCGGCGCCGCTCCTCCGGCTGGGAGAGGAAGTAGGCGCCCGGAGGCCCGACCCCCGCCGCGAATGGCACGAAGCAGTCGTCGAACCCGTCGTAGTCGACCTCGATCCGGATCTCGCCGGTGCGCACGTCGCGCAGGCTCGTCCCGCGCCAGAGCGCCTCGAGCTCCGGGATGCGGCGGAAGGGGAGCCGCTCGTCGTGGGGCGCGGCCGGGTCGAGCTTGCGCGCCTCGTCGAAGAAGGTGCGAGTGATCGCGAGCCCCCTCGCCTCGAACGTGCACGCGGCGACGATCCCGCCGGGCCGGACCACCCGCCGCATCTCGGCGACGACGCGCGGCGCGTCCTTCGCGAGCCCGAGGACGAGCTGCGCGAGCGCCGCGCGGAACGTCCCGTCCTGGAAGGGGAGCGCCTCGCCCGCTCCGACCCGCACGTCGGCGCCGGGGATCCTCGCGCGGCACGCCTCGACGAACGCCTCGCTCGGATCGACCCCCGCCACGCCCTCCGGCCCGAACTGCCGGGCGAGCCACGCGGTGAGCACGCCCGTCCCGCACCCGACGTCGAGCACCGGCCCGCTGGGGAGGGCGGCGACCCCGGTGAGCGCGACGAAGCGCGGGGCGAGCTCCCGCGAGTAGCGGGCGATGGAGCGGTCGTATGCGTCGGGCGCGTTGAACATGCCGCGTGATTAGCGCGCGGCAGGTGGCGTGCCTACTCCCTTCCGAGGGCGCGCAGGAGCTGGGAGCGGGCGGTGGCGAGCTGGAACTCGGACTGGACCTGCTGCCCGAGCGCCGTGGTGAGCGCGAGCTGCGCATCGGAGAGCTCGAGCACGCTCCCCACGCCGGTCTGGTAGCGGCCTTCGGCGAGGGTGAGCCGCTCCCGCGCCGCCAGCGATGCGTCCCTCGCCGCGTCGAGCGTCGCGACCGCCGCGACGACCCCGAGGCGCGCCTGCTCGACCTCGAGCCGGACCTGCTGCCGGAGCTGCTCGACCTGCGCCTCGAGCGCCGATTGGTTCGCGCTCGCCTCGCGCACCTGCGCGCGGGTGAGCCCGCCCTGGTAGAGCGGCCAGCTCAGGGACAGCGTCGCGTTCCAGGCCGGGCCGAGGTCCGAGGTGGCGGGGCCGCTCTCGGAGGCGCCGCCGGAGAGCGAGAGGCTCGGGCCGTAGCCGCCCTGGAGCGAGCGGACCGTCAGCTCCTGCG
This sequence comes from Anaeromyxobacter sp., assembly GCA_036390155.1. Classification (GTDB taxonomy): domain Bacteria; phylum Myxococcota; class Myxococcia; order Myxococcales; family Anaeromyxobacteraceae; genus Anaeromyxobacter. The sequence goes on along the minus strand of DASWCJ010000071.1, from coordinate 11,075 downwards.
CGCGGACCTGCTGCTCGAGCGCCGCGATGTCGGGGCGCGCCCGGATCGCCTCCTCGAGGAGGACCTGGGGCGCCGACTCCTCCCCCTGCACGGGCGGGAGCGCCGTCTCGGCGACCTGCCACGGGCCGAGGTCGGTCGCGCCGATCGCCTGCTCCACCTGGACGCGGGCGGTGGCGTAGCCGTTCTCGGACTGGATGAGCCGCACCCGCGAGTTCGCGTAGTTCGCCTGCTCCGACACGAGGTCGATGCGCGGACGGGTGCCGACCTCGACGAAGCCGCGGATCTGCTCGAGGTGCTTCTGCTCGTTCGCGAGGGTGTCCCGGGCCACGCTCACGAGCGCCTTCGACGCGACGGCATTGAAGTAGGCGTTCCGGATGTTCAGCGCGACGGACTGGGACGTGCCGCGCTCGAACTGCTCCTGCGCCGAGGAGGACGCCTCCGCCGCGCGCCAGTGGCCGGTGGTCTGGCCGAAGTCGTAGAGGAGGAGCCGCCCGTTCACGCCGAAGGAGAACAGGTCCTGTGGCGAGGTGGTCCTGCCCACGAGCGCGCTCCCTCCGGATCCGGCGGCCGCGGAGCCCGCCGCGGCGGCCGAGGTGGCGTAGCGCTGGTACTGCCCGTTCCCGGTGATCTGCGGCAGGAGCGAGGAGAACGACTGATCGACCCGGGCGCGCGCGGCCTCGCTCGCGGCCCGGGCCTGCCGGAGCGCCGGCTGGCGCGTACGGCCGATGCGCAGCGCCTCCTCGAGCGTGAGCACTCGCTGCGGCTCGGCGGGCGCGGGAGGGGCGGGGCTCGCCGCGAGGGCGAGCGCGAGGGCGATGGCGGGAGGGCTCACTCGAACCTCAGTGCCTCGATCGGATCGAGCTGCGAGGCCTTGCGGGCGGGGTAGATGCCGAACGCGATGCCGATGACCGCGCTGAACACGACGGAGATGACGATGATGTCGGGGCGGATGAGCACCGGCCAGCCCATCCGCGAGCCGAGGAGCTTCGCGAGCCCGACGCCGAAGACGACGCCGATCGCGCCGCCCGCGATGGAGAGGGTGAGGGCCTCGACGAGGAACTGGGCGAGGATGTCGCGCGGGCGCGCGCCGACCGCCATGCGGATGCCGATCTCTCGCGTCCGCTCGGTCACCGACACGAGCATGATGTTCATGATCCCGATGCCCCCGACGACGAGCGACACCATGGCGATGACCGCGAGGAGCGTCGTGATCGTCGAGACGCCCTGCTGCTGCGCCCCGGCGATGTCGGTGAGGTTGCGGATCGAGAAGTCGTCGTCGGCGCCCACCGGGACGCGGTGGCGGTCGCGGAGGAGCTCCGACACCTGCCGCTCCGCGCGGGTGGTCTGCCCGGGCTGCGCGCTCACCATGATCGCGCCGGACAGGTACTTCTGGAGCCCGCCCTGGATCTTCGCCTGGAAGGTGGACTGCGGCACGAACACGGCGTCGTCGTAGTCCTGCCCCATGGGCGACTGGCCCTTCGGGGCGAGGACGCCGACCACCTGGAACGGGTTGTTCTTGATACGGACGGTGAGGCCGACCGGATCGATCCCGGCGCCGAAGAGCTTGTCGGCGACGGTCTTGCCGAGGACCACCACCTTCGTCCCGGAGTCGACGTCCGACGGGGTGAAGAGCGCGCCCGAGCCGATCGGCCAGGAGCGGATGTCGAAGAACTCGGGGGTCGTGCCGGTGACCGAGGTCGTCCAGTTCTGGTCCTCGGAGAGGATCTGGGACGTAGCGCGCAGGCTCGCGGCGGCGTAGCGGACCGAGGGGACCTCGGCGCGGATCGCCTTGAGGTCCTCCCAGGTGAGCGTCGGCATCGAGCCGAAGCCGCCGAAGGCGCCGCCGCGGGTGGTCGTCCCGGGGAGGACGATGAGGAGGTCGGAGCCCATCGACGCGAACGCGTCCTCCACCTTCTTCTTCGCGCCCTCGCCGATCGCCACCATCGCGATCACGGCGAGGATCCCGATCACGATGCCGAGCGTGGTGAGGAACGAGCGCATCTTGTTGCGGCGGAGGGCGCGCGCCGCCACCCGCAGGGTCTCGAGGAGGTTCACGGGACGGCCTCCTCCGCCGCCGGGGCCGGCCGGGCCACCCGTGCGACGCGGCGTTCGTCGCTCGTGACGAGGCCGTCCTTGAGGACCACGAGGCGCGAGGCGAACTCGGCCACGTCGTGCTCGTGCGTCACGAGGACCACGGTCAGCCCCTCGCGGCCGAGCTCCTGGAGCAGGGCCATCACCTCGACCGAGGTGCGCGAGTCGAGCGCACCGGTCGGCTCGTCGGCGAGGAGGATGTGGGGGCGGGAGACGATGGCGCGCGCGATCGCGACGCGCTGCTGCTGGCCGCCGGAGAGCTGGTTCGGGTGGTGGTGGACGCGGTCGCCGAGGCCCACGCGCCCGAGCGCCTCGCGGGCGCGGGCGTGTCGCTCGCGGGCGGGCAGGCCGGAGTAGACGAGCGGGAGCTCCACGTTCTCGAGGGCGCTCGTGCGGGAGAGGAGGTTGAAGCTCTGGAAGACGAACCCGAGCGTCCGGTTCCGGACCGCGGCGAGCTCGTCGCGCCCGAGCCGGGACACCTCGTCGCCTGCGAGGCGGTAGGAGCCCGTGGTCGGGCGGTCGAGGCAGCCGATCAGGTTCATGAGCGTGGACTTGCCCGAGCCGGAAGCGCCCATGATCGCGAGGAACTCCCCCTCCGCGACGGAGAGGGTCACGCCGCGCAGTGCGCGCACGTCCACCTCGCCCATCCGGTAGGTCTTCGTGATCGCGTCGAGGTCGATGATCGGCGTCGCCATGGAAGGGACCTAGAAGATGCGGGGCGGGCCGCCGCCGCCGCGGGAGCCGCCGGTGGGGCCGCCGCCGGCGCCGCCGCTCGCGTCGGTGACGACCGTGTCGCCCTCGCGCAAGTCGCCCTCAACCACCTCGCTCAGCGAGCCGTCGGACGCGCCGACCTTCAGGTGCACCGGCTCGGGGGAGGTCCCGCGCAACACCCAGACCGTCTTCCGGTCCTGCCCGCCGTCGCCGCCGGGCCTGCGGCCGGCAGCGCCGCCCTGGGCGCCCGGCGCTGGGGCGCCCGCGCCCCCCCGGGACTTGAGCAGGTCGGGCGACGGCCGGAACCGGAGCGCCGCGTTCGGGACGCGCAGCGCGTCGTTTCGCTCGGCGAAGACGAAGCTCGCGTTCGCGGTCATGCCGGGCCGGAGCGCGAGGTCGGAGTTGTCCACGTCCACGACCGCGTCGTAGGTGACGACGTTCTGCACGGTCTGCGGCGAGTTCCGGATCTGCCGGACGACCCCCCTGAACCGGCGGCCGGGGTAGGCGTCCACCGTGAAGGTCGCGTCCATCCCGTCGCGCAGCTTGCCGATGTCGGCCTCCGCGACGGAGGTGTCCACCTGCATCTTCTTCAGATCCTCGGCGATCACGAAGACGATGGGCGCCTGCAGCGACGCCGCGACCGTCTGGCCGACGTCCACGTTCCGCGAGATCACCGTGCCGTCGATCGGCGAGACGATGTCGGTGTAGGCGAGGTTCACCTGCGACTGCCGCAGCGCCGCGGCCGCCTGCTCGACGCGGCCCGCCGCGGCGTCGACCGCGGCGTCCGAAGCGTCGGCGTTCGCCTGCGAGGTGTCGAGGTCGGCCTGGGCGACGAGCTTCCGCTCCGCGAGGCTCCTCGTGCGCTCGAGCTGCCGCTTCGCGTCGGCCGACTGGACCTTGGCGCGGGTGAGGTCGCCCTTCGCCGCGAGGTGGTTCGCGCGCGCCTGGTCGAGCGCGGCGCGGAAGAGCTCCGGGTCGATCTTGGCGATGAGCTGCCCCTTCTTGACCGGGCTGTTGAAGTCGACGAACAGCTTCGCGATCCGGCCCGAGACCTGGCTGCCGACCTGGACGGTCACGATCGCGGAGAGCGTGCCGGTGGCGGTGACCTGGGCGACGAGCCGACCGCGGTCCACCTTGGCGGTCTCATACGTGGGCGGCGGCGCGCTGCGGGTGAGACGCCACCCGACCACCGCCGCGATCACGACCGCGACGGCGACGGCCACGGCGACGATCCGGCGCGTGCGCCCGCGACGACCGCCGATGGGGGTGGGCTCGGACGAGATCCGCTCTGCGGGCTTCATGCGTGCTCCTCCCGCACGGGGGCGGGGCGTGCCGGCCGGCGCGCGCGGCGCGCCTCGAACCGGTCGAGGTTGTCGAGGATCCGCCGGAGGGCGCCCCGCAGGGCGGTCACCTCCGCTTCGCTGAAGCCGTCCACGAGGGCGGCGCGGAGGTCGCGGGCGACCGGGCGGATGCGCGCGGCGAGGTCGGCGCCTTCGCCGGTCGTCTCCAGGACGAGGCGGCGGCGGTCCGCGGGATCCTCCGCCATCCGCACGAGGCGGCGGCGGGTGAGGGACGCGACGACCCGCGACGCGGTGGGTGGGTCGATGCGGAGGAGCTCCGAGAGCTCGCGCAGCGAGCGGGGCGCCGCCTCGCGGATCCCGACGAGCGCCCAGAACTGCTGGGGCGAGAGTCGGTGGCCCTGCGCCTTCGCCTGGACGACCTGCCGGCTCCGGCGGCGGATCGCCGCGAGCAGCAGGCCGATGGGCTCTTCTTGATCTCGCAACATTTGCAAAAGCATCTAATCCCGGCGCCGCGAAGGGTCAACGAAGCGATCGTGAAGAAGCGTGTCGGAGCGCCTCGCCGGGCGGACGTCTCCCTGCCCAAGACCCGGCGGGCGGCGGGAAGTTACGCCCCGGGCGGGCGCGGCGGGCGCGGCCGTCTTGCGTCGGGTCGGCGGCCCGCGCATAACACGCCGGAACATGGCCGATTCCCCTGGGGAGCTGCTCCTCCTCGTCCCCACGACCAGCTATCGCCTCGACGACTTCCGCGCGGCCGCGCGCCGGCTCGGCGTCCCGCTCGTGGTGGGGAGCGATCGCTGCCACAAGATCGAGGACGCCTTCGGGGAGGAGCGCGATCTCCTGTCGCTCGACTACCGGCACCCCGAGCGCGCGGCCGAGCAGATCGCGGAGGCCGCGGCGGGGCGGCGGATCCGCGGCATCGTCCCGGCGAGCGACCCGACCGCGGTGATCGCCGCTCTCGCGGCGGAGCGGCTCGGGCTGCCGCACAACCCGCCCGCCGCCGCCCGCCGGGCCGCGAACAAGCAAGCGATGCGGACGGCGCTCCGCGAGGCGAGGGTGCCGGTGCCGTGGTTCCGGGCGTTCGCGCTCGCGTCCGATCCGGCGGCCGCGGCGCGCGAGGTCCCGTTCCCGTGCGTCCTGAAGCCGCTCCTCTTCTCCGCGAGCCGCGGCGTGATCCGGGCGGACAATCCCGCCGCGTTCGGCGCCGCGTGGCGCCGGATCGAGCGGCTCCTCCGCGGCACCGCGCCGGAGCGGCGCGCGCGCGAGGAGGAGGACGCGCGGACGCTGCTCGTCGAGGGGTTCGTGCCCGGCGCGGAGGTCGCGCTCGAGGGGCTCCTGCGCCGCGGGCGGCTCGAGGTGCTCGCGATCTTCGACAAGCCGGACGCGCTCGACGGCCCCTTCTTCGAGGAGACGATCTACGTCACGCCGTCGCGCCACCCGCCCGAGGTGCTCGCGCGCGTGGAGCGGATCGTCGCCGCCGGCGCGCGGGCCCTCGGCCTCGCGGAGGGGCCCGTCCACGCGGAGCTCCGCCTGTCACCGGACGGGCCGGTCGTGCTCGAGATCGCGGCGCGGTCGATCGGCGGGCTGTGCTCGCGCACGCTCCGCTTCGGCGCGGGGCTCACGCTCGAGGAGGTGCTCGTCGCCCATGCGATGGGGCTCCCGCTCGACTCGCTGCGGCGCGAGGCGCGCGCCTCCGGCGTGATGATGCTGCCCATTCCGAGGCGCGGCGTGCTCCACGGCGTCCGCGGGGTCGAGGCGGCGAGGGCGGTGCCCGGGGTGGAGGACGTGGTCATCACGGTGCCCGAGGGCCGCGAGGTGCTCCCGCTGCCCGAGGGGGACAGCTACCTCGGATTCCTCTTCGGGCGGGGCGAGACGCCGGCGGAGGTCGAGGCGGCGCTCCGGCGCGCGCACGCGCTCCTCACGTTCGAGCTCCGCGAGGCGCTGCCGGTCGCCTGAGGCGCAGCGGTCCCGGGCCGTCAGGGGTCGCGCCTAGCGGCTCACTTCTTCCGGCGCGCGCAGATCTCGAAGTCGTTCCCCTTCCAGCACGCCGGGTCCGCCTTCGACCGGCGGGCCTCGCCCCAGCGCGAGTTGATCCCCTCGGCGGTGAGCCCGCGGACCTCCGCCTTGCCGGAAGCGACCACCGTGACGGACACGTCGAGCATCCCGGCGTAGAGCGGCGAATGCCCATCGAGCGCGGACAGGCTGAACGAGCCTCCCTTGCCCTCGCTCAGGAATCTGCACGGGCCGTCGAAGACCAGGTGCGGCGCCGGGGACTGGTCGTCGGTCGCCCGGATCGTGCAGAGGACGGTCGCGCCCTTCAGGGGCGCGGCCTCGAGCTTCGCGTCCGGTTCGGTCGCGGCCGCGATCGAGGCGGCGAGCAGCAGCATGGCCAGCGGGGCGAGCCTCATGCGGCCTCCGGCGGAAGGCGAGGTGGATGCCTCACCCTACGACGTGCGGGGCCCGTGCGTCGTGTCCTTCCCTCGCTCGCTCACCGCGCCCACCTGCGCAGTCGTGGGCTCCGCTCTACCCTCGGAGTCCAGGCTGACCGGGGTGTTCGCCGCGCCGGGCATTATGAGCGACGGCTGGAGGGAAATCTTCCACTTCACCGCGTCGGGGGTCGGAATCATGGTCGCGCGCCGGATGAACCCCTGGAGGACCATCCGCGCCTCGTCGGGCTTCGCCGAGAAGAGGTCGCCCACCTTCTCCAGCTTCGCGCGGAGGGCGTCCGCATCCACGGTCGGGGCGCGGCGCGCACGGGGGGCGAGGAGCTTCGCGATCCGCGCCTTCATGGCTGTCAGCTTCTCCTCCTCAACGGCGAGCTTGCGCTTGAGGAGGCCCGTCGAGCCCGCGCCTGACGCGACCATCTCCAGGACGCGCTCGATACGCTCCTCCTGGTTCCGGATCGACTCCGTCAGGGCGACGGCTTCCCGATTCTCCCGGTCCTCGCGCTGCACCCCCTCGGCCCAGCGCCTGCGGCCGACCTCGACCCACTCGTTGAACTTCTCCGTGGTGAGGTACTTCAACGTGTGCTTGAGGATGATGTTCCGAATCTTGGCCTCGGACATCATCCGGTTGTTCGAGCAGACCGCTTCGCAACCCCGGCGGTTGGCGCCGCACGAGTAGCCCACCCAGGGCTTCTTGCCGCTGCTGCTGCTGTGGACCAAGAGCTTGCTCCCGCAAACGCCGCAGAAGAGCAAGCCGGAGAGCGTCCTGCTCGCGTTCTTCGACCCGACCGGCCGACCGGGCCGGAACTTGCCACGCGCGGCGCGGAGCTTCCGGACGGCATCCCAGGTCTTTCGTCGATGACGCGGAGCGTGGGGTCCTCGCGGACGAGCCACTCCTCCTTCGGCCGGGGCTTGTACGTGTACTTCTTCGTGATGGGGTGCTTCCGCCACTCGCCCGTGCGCCAGAAGACCTTCCCGGTGTTCCGCTCGCTGTTGAGCAGGTGCTCGATGGTGTTCGCGAGCCAGGTGGGGCGACGTGGTCCCGAGATGCGCTCATCGTTCAGCGTCTGGGCGATGCCGTGGCTCCCGACGCCGTCCAGGAACATCTGGAAGATGCGGCGCACGATGGCCGCCTCGGACTCCAGGACGATGACCTTCTTGCGGGGGTGCTCCGAGTCCTGCGGGTTCTCCTCCGGGATGGCGTGGTACCCGTAGCACCGGCCTCCGGTGGAGAAGCCTGCGAGCGCCCGGCCCTCCATCCCACGGATGACCTTCTTGCGCATGTCGCGCACGTACATCGCGTCGATGATGCCCCGGAACCCCCAGACCATCTCGGCGTTCTCGTCGTCCGACCGGAGCTTGCCGGCCACGTCGTGGACGACGATGCCGGCAGCCTTGAACTCGCGGAAGACCAGCGTCTGCGCGTCGATGTTGTCGCGAGAGAGCCGGGACGAGTCGTCGATGACGACGTGGCGGAAGACGAGCGGCTTCTTCTTGGCCAAGGCCCGAAGTTGGTCGAGTCCGGGTCGGTCATCGCCTGCGCCGCTGATGGCCTCGTCCTTGAGGACGAGGATCCACGTCAGCCCCTCATCCTGGGCGTAGCGCGTGCAGTTTCGGACCTGGTCGTCGATGCTGCGCGGGTCCTGGTTCTTCGTCGAGAACCGAGCGTAGATGACGGCGCAGTTCTCCGCAGTGGCGTCAGGCTCGCGCGCGAGGAGAACGAGGGTGCTGGTCACTCTCATAGTATCGGCGCTGCTCCGACATCTCCGATGGAATGCCGCCCTTCCTCGATCACGTTCCCTGGGCGCACGACCTCTACGCGCGTGTACGTGCTCAACGTCGAGGGGCACCGGCGGCCCATCCACCATGGCATCCGTCGCTGGTACAGGGCGCAGGTGGCGCTCGAACCGTGACGGAACGCGGCTGGCTGCCCAAGTCAGCGGGAAGCAGCGGCCAACGGTTCGTCAGGTAGTCGTGCCGGGGGGAGCAGCCGACGCGGGAACTCCGTCTCCGACCCTGGGTACGATTAGTCGCCCGGGCCACCCCTGCGCTTCATCTCGACCTCGAACTCCGGCCCCGTCACCCTCTTCTCTGTCTCGGCTTCCGAACCGGAAACCCAACTGGCTTGCGAAGCCAGAGGCTCCGCTCAGCAGAACCAGGATTCGGTGAGCCTCGGCACCCGCCGCTGGTCGGGCGCGAGGGTGCGGACGTGGCCGTGGGGGAGGCCGGCCTCGGCGAGGGCGAGCACCTTCACGCGCGCGATCGTCGCGAGCGGCTCCTCGTGGCGCGCGGCGGCCGCCTCGACCTCCGCGGCGATCCGGGCGTGGAGCGCGTCCATCCGCGGGTCGGGGTGGCGCCAGCGCCAGGTGAGACCGGCCTCGTCGAGGCCGGTGAACGGGATCGAGGGATCCCCCTCGAGCAGCGAGCCCGGCGGGACGAGGAGCCGGATCGAGAGCTGCACCGGGTCGAGTGCGGGCAGCACGTCCCAGGCCTCGAGCGTTTCGAGGAGATCGAGCACGTCCTCGAGGGTGGACCAGGGCGTGAACGGGACGAGCGACGGCCGCAGGGCGAGCCCCGCCTCGCGGCCGAGCTCGAAGGCCCGCCGCGCGTCGGCACGGGTGTGGCCCTTCGCGAGCGCGCCGAGGACCCGGTCCGAGAGCGACTCGACGGCGGTCGTGGCGAACGCCGCGCCCAGGCGGGCGAGCTCCGCCACGGCCTCCGGCTGGCGCACGAGGTGCTCGACCTTCGCGGTGAAGTCGAAGGTCACCTCCGGGAACCGCGCGTGCAGCGCGCGCGCGACGCGCAGCGCGTGGGTCGGCCCGTTGAGGAAGTCCGGGTCGCCGAAGGTGACGTGGCGCGCGCCCGCCGCGACCTGGGCGGCCACGTCCTCGAGGACGAGCGCCTCCGGGACCGCGAAGAAGCGCCCCTGGTAGAGGGGGACCACGGGGCAGTGGCGGCAGCGGTGCTTGCAGCCGCGCGTCGCCTCCACGTACCCGGCGACCCGGGTCGTGCCGTCGCCGGGGTCGAGCCGGGCATAGCGGTCGAGCGACGGGAGCCCGGAGCGGTCGGGCAGGACCGGCGGATCGGCCCGGGGAGGGGCGCCGGGCCCCTGGTGCACGAAGGGGCCGAGGTCCTCGCCGCGCTCGACCGCGCCTGCGAGCGCGACGAGCGCCTCGCCCGCCTCCGCGCCGAGGACGGCGCCGGCGCCGGCCGCGAGGAGGAGTCGCGCGTGGAGCGGCGCGTACAGGCCGTGGAAGCAGAGCACCGCGCCGGGCGCGGACGCGCGGACGCGCGCAGCGAAGGCGAGGCCGAGCCGGAGCGCGGTGTGCATCGGGACGGAGATCGCGATGAGCCGCGCACGGCGGACGCGCGCCTCGTCGAAGGGCTCGACGGCGAGGTCGAGCGCGGCCGGGCGGAAGCCCGCTCGCACGAGGTGCGCCGCGGGCAGCGCGACGCCGTGCGGCGCGTGACCGAGCTCGTACGTCGAGACGAGGAGGATGTCGCCGGGGCCGCGCATCACCGCGCCGCTCCCTCGGGCGTCCCCTAGCCCTTGGACGGCGGGGGCCGGTAGTCCGGCGGGACTTGCGCGCCCTCGCCGAAGAAGAACTGCTCCGCCTGCTGGTACAGGATCTGCGTGGTCTTCGGATCCGCGGGAGCGAGCCGGTACTCGTTCAAGATCATCTTGAAGTGCTCGAGCCACATCTTCCACGCCTCCTGGGAGACGGAGTCGTAGATGCGCTGCCCGAGCTCGTTCGGGAATGGCTTGAAGCCGAGGCCGGGCAGCTCCCGCCCGAGCTTCTTGCACTGCACCATGCGCGCCATTCCTTCGTCCTTTCCGGTTCCGGGATCGAGGCCGCGGGGAACATAAGCGATCTCGACCCCGGATGCACGGGGACGAAGGAAGACGGCCGCCTCAGGAGAGCAGGGAGGTCGGCGAGACCGCGAGCGCCTTGGCGAGCGACTCGAGGGTGGCGAGCGGCGGCGTGCGCTGCCCTCGCTCGAGCATCGAGATGTACGAGACGGAGAGCCCGGCCTTGGCGGCAAGGGACTCCTGGGACAGCTTGCGGCGAAGCCGCTCGCTCTTGAGGTTCACGGCGAACTTGTCGGCGAGACCAGGCATGGGGGGTGCTCCTTCGTGGGCTGGGGGCGCTGAGCGCTTCTGCGGATTCCGCTACGCTCTCGTGCGGATTCCGCAGGATGATGAATATCACGGTCGGTCCGGCCTGACCAGGGAGTGCGCTGTCCCGTGGCCGCGCGACCCTCACTCCGCGTAACCCGAGCTCGCGGCGACGGCGCCGTGTCCCGTGGCCGAGCGACTCGCACGAGCCGTGCGGCCGCACGGCACATGCGGCGAGACGGACCGTCCGCCGGAACGCGCGGCGCGAAAGCACCCGCGGTGTGGGCAGCACGCCCGGTGCGGCGGTCAGCGGCGCGCGCGCGCCGCGGGGAACGGCACGTCGTAGCGCGCGAGGAGCCGACGGAGGGCGAAGTAGGACACCCCGAGCGAGCGCGCCAGGCCCCGGGGATCGCC
>DASWCJ010000070.1:0-7803 GCA_036390155.1 Anaeromyxobacter sp. | reverse complement strand
TCGGGAGCGCGGGGGCCCTCTCGGCGGCCCACGCGGAAATCGGCAGCATCGCCGCGGGGAGCAGGTACGCGACCCCGAACCGTGGCGAAGGGGCGGTGAGGAACCAGAACACGACGGCCGCGAGCGTCACGAGGAGCGGAGCGCGGATCGGCGACGGTCGCAGCAAGCGGGTGCGCATCGCCGCCGTCCCGACCATCGCGCCGGCGACGGGGATGGCTACGTGCGGATTGTGGAGCGTCTGCCGCAGCCATCCCGGGAACCAGGTCCATCCGCGCATCGCCTGCTCGGACGGCACGTCGGGCCAGCGCGCCCAGGCACGTATGACGAGGGCAGACTCTGCAACCATCGCCTTCGGCGTCGCCCATGAGAGCCACGGGAGACAGGACCACGTAGCGGGAAACAGGACGCACCCGGAGCAGATCACGCCCCGCGCCGCCCAGGGGAGGAGAGTGACCGCGATCCCCGCCACCGCGGCTTTCCGCAGCCGCGGGTCGAGAGCCCTCCAGCGCAGCGCCACGAAGAGACCCCAGCCGACGAGCAGCGGGAGGGTTGACACCTTCGCGGTGAACGCGAAGACCGCGAGAAGCGCACCGACGATCACCGAGGACCCGAGCTCGCGCGGTTCCTCGAGGGCGCGGACCCAGAACCCGAGCGACAGGACGGTCAGGACGGCCACGGGCTGGTCCGGGTAGACGGATCCGAGCGTGTCCGCTCCGTACGCGGCCGCGAACGTCGCGAGCGCGAAGTAGTATGTCGAGGCCGTCCTCTCCCCGGCGCGGAGCCGACCGATGGCATCGGCGGCGAGGAACGCCGCGAACAGCACCGGGAGCCCGTTCAGGAAGAAGGAAGACTTCCCGACGAGGCCAGGCGCCTCGACCATCGCCGCGAGCGCGAACCAGGACGAGTTGTACCCGAGCCGCTGATGGAGCGACGCGAGCCCGGCCGGCTGCGCGTGCTCCTGCGCCCAGCGGACCGACTGCAAGAAGTAGAGGCCGGAGTCGTAATGGCGCGCCGGGAGCTGCGTCAGGGCCGCGAGCGTCACGAGCAGGCCGACGCCGAAAGCGAAATGGCGCGGGCGGACGTCCAGCAGGAGCATTCGTCGCGCGCGGAGGAAGAGAACCCAGCCGCCCAGAACGGCCGCCGCGGAGAGAAGCGGCGACAGGGGGAGGACCAGGTTGAGCGCGACCGCGAGCGCCGCGAGCATCGCGAGACCCACGAACCCCGCGATCCCAGCCCTTCGGAGCGGCCCGCCTTCGACCCGCGCAAGCGACCCGAAGCCGACCAGCGCAGGCAGCCAGATACACAACGCGAGGCTTGCCAGGAGCATCTGCGCGGCCCTTACGTGGACGGGGAGCGCATCCTCCTACACCCGTTCGTGGCGTGCAAGCCGGTCATGCGCCGCTCTCGCGCGCGATCGCTACGCCTGCCGTGGTGAACGGTCTCGCCAGGGCGCTCCCGCAACAACAGGCTCGGTCCCCTGGATGATCCGTCACGGTAGGTCGTAGCACGTGTAGTCGAAAGGTGACCCGGGGTGGCGGCTCACCCCCTGCCGTTCGGATGCGACGGTTCGTCACAGGGATCACGGTCTCCAAGTGAAACCTCGGCCTTGCGCGATGGTCGTCATGCGGCTCGATCTCGGCGCGGCGCGGCTCGCTCGTTGCAGCCGCTGACGTGGATGCGAAATACCTCCATCGGCACCAGGCTCATCCTCGCGTTCTCGCTCCTGCTCGTGGCGCTCCTCGCGCTCGGCGGGCTCGGGCTCTACCGGTTGCATCAGATCGAGGAGACGGTGGACGGAGACGTGCGCCAAGCGTTCGAGCTCACCCGGACCGCGAACTCGCTCATGGACATCCAGTGGGAGAGCACGCGCGTCAGCGTCGAGAAGCTCTTGTTCCTGCTCATGCGCCGCCCGGACCGGGTCGAGGACTGCGTCCGCAGGATGACGGAGAACTCGGCGAAGATGACCGACCGGCTCAGGGTCTACGAGCAGCAGGTGCAGGACGCGCGCGGCCGTGCCCTCCTCGAGGAGATCCGCGGAGCGCGGGCGGTCTATTTCGACGCGCGCAAGCGGACGGAGGCGGCGTTCGGCGCAGGGGAGGGCGACGCCGGGACGACATTGCTCATCGACGCGATGATCCCGCGCCAGATGGACTACCAGCACGCGTGGCTCGACATGGTCGAGTACCAGCGCGCGCACGTCGTCGAGGCGATCGAGGCCTCGCGCGAGGAGTACCTCAAGGCGCGCACCCAGATGCTGCTGATCGTCCTCGCCACCGTCGTGGTGGCGTTCGTCCTGTCGCTCCTCGTCACCCGGAGCATCACGCGCCCCATCCTGGGAGTCGTGGACGCGGCGCGTCGGATGTCCCAGGGCGACTTGCGCGAAGGCGTCGCGGTGGCAGGACGCGACGAGGTCGCCCAGCTCGAGGCGGCGATGCAGGAGATGGGGGGGAAGCTGTCGCAGGTCATCGGCGAGGTGCGCAGCGGATCCTACGCGCTGACGGCGGCGGCGGGCCAGGTGTCCTCCACCTCCCAGGCGCTGTCCCAGGGCACCGGCGAGCAGGCGGCCTCGGTCGAGGAGACGACCTCGTCGCTCGAGGAGATGAGCGCTTCCATCACCCAGAACGCCGAGAACAGCCGGCAGAGCGAGCAGATGGCCAGCAAGGGGGCCCGCGACGCGGAGGAGAGCGGCAACGCGGTGAAGGACACCGTGGAGGCGATGAAGAACATCGCCGAGAGGATCTCCATCATCGAGGAGATGGCCTACCAGACGAACCTCCTCGCCCTGAACGCCGCCATCGAGGCGGCGCGGGCCGGCGAGCACGGCAAGGGCTTCGCGGTGGTGGCGCAGGAGGTGCGCAAGCTCGCGGAGCGGGCACAGAAGGCGGCGGGGGAGATCGGCGGCCTCGCCTCCTCGAGCGTGAAGGTGGCGGAGCGCTCCGGGCAGCTGCTCTCCGAGCTGGTGCCGGCCATCAAGAGGACGTCCGACCTCGTCCAGGAGGTCGCCGCAGCGAGCCGGGAGCAGTCGTCGGGGGTTGCCCAGATCAACAAGGCCATGGGGATGGTGGACCAGGTCACCCAGCGCAACGCGTCCGCGTCCGAGGAGCTGTCCTCGACGTCGGAGGAGATGGCCACCCAGGCAGAGTCCTTGCAGCAGCTGATGGGCTTCTTCCAGGTGAACGACGGACGCGACGGCGTTCCGCGGCAACTCGGCTCCGGCGCTCCCCGCGCGCTCGCCCACCCTGCGCCCGCGCCCCATGTCGCGTTGCCGCACCCGCTGGCCGCCACCGCCGCCAGGCCCAACGGCAAGCCGGCGGCCGGGAGCGGCTTCAAGCGCTTCTAGAGGAAGTGGCCGCTACGCGTGCCCCTGCGGCGCGGAAAGCTCGGCGTCCGCGTCGGCGCCCGCCTCCGCCACCTCGACCCGGCCGCGCCCCGCCCGCTTGGCGCGATAGAGCGCCGTGTCGGCCGCGCGGACGAGGTCCTCCGCCGTCTCCTCGGGCGAGTCCTCGGAGAGGCAGGCGACGCCGAACGAGGCGCCGATGGAGATTCGCCGCCCGGAGACCTCGATGACGGAGGTCTTCAGCCGCGCGCAGATGCGCTCGGCGAGGACGCGCCCCTCGTCGCCGCCGGTGTGGGGGAGGAGCAGGACGAACTCGTCTCCTCCGTAGCGCGCGCCGAAGTCGGTCTCGCGCAGCTGGGAGCGGATCACGCTCGCCAGCGCCGCGATGGCGCGGTCGCCGGCCGCGTGCCCGAGGCTGTCGTTCACCGGCTTCAGGTGGTCCATGTCCGCCATCACGCAGGTGAGCGGGGTCCGGTAGCGGCGGGCCCGCTTCACCTCCTCGGCGAGCCGGGCGCGGAAGGCGCGAAGGTTCGCGAGGGTGGTGAGCGGATCGGTCTGGGCGAGCTCGCGGAGCGCGCTCTGGCTGCGCGCGAGCCGCAGGGTCCGCTCGATCCGGGCGCGCAGCTCGCGCTCGGAGAAGGGCTTCTGGAGGTAGTCCACCGCGCCGAGGTCGAGGGCGCGCGCCTTCACCTGATCGTCGCCGCGCGCGGAGACGAAGATGACCGGGACGTCCGCGGTCGTCGGGTCGGCGCGGATCTGCCGGAGCGCCTGCATCCCGTCGAGCTTCGGCATCGCGAGGTCCATGAGGACGAGGTCGGGGAGCTCGCTCCGCGTGAGCTCGACCGCGCGCGCGCCGTCCGCGGCGGAGAGGACCTCCCACTGCGGCTGGAGCACCTCGGCGAGCGCCTCGCGCGCGTCCTCCTCGTCGTCCACCACGAGCACGCGCGGCCGCGAGCTCACCGCGCCCAGCCCGCGCGACGGCTCGGCCTCCGGGCCGGGGCGGAGCGTGCGCTCGAGGTCCTCGGCCAGCCGGCGCAGCCGCGCGCCGGCGGCGGCCCGCGCCTCGTGCCCATCGTGCCCGAACGCCTCCGCGGTGGCGCGGAGCTCGGCCGCGGCGGCCGCGACGAGCGACTCGAGGTGCTGCGCGCCGTCCCGGAGCCGCCGGTTCGACTCGACCAGCTCGGTGATCGCGGAGGGGAGCGCCTCCCGCACCCGGCGCGCGACCTCGTCCGCGGGCAGCCCGGCCGACTCGCGCACCGCGTCGACGAGCGGCCCGAGCGGATCGCTGGGCGACGCTTCCTCCGCGGCGCGGACGGCGAGGCGCTCGGGCTTGGGTGGGTCGGACATCGCTCGGCCACGCGGGGCGGACGCTGCGTGCGAGCACGCGGGCGAACGGCCGCCGCCCCCGGACCGGCCGCACACCCGCCAGAGCAGAGACGAGGTCTACGTCATCCTGAAGCGTATAGCGTCTACGGGCGCGGATCCAAGTGGGTTCTGGGCAAGACATGTGCGCCCGGGTCGCACAGCCCCGAATCTGGGCCCCGCGGCCGACGTTCGGCTATGTTCGCGCGAGGAGGCGCCCGATGGCCGACCCGGTCCAGATCTTCGGAAAGTCCACCTGACCGTACACGAACGCCGCCCGTGAGGACTTCGGCGCAAGGAAGGTCAGGGTCGAGTACTTCGACGTGAAGCAGGACGGGGAGGCGATGAAGCGCTTCCTCGAGCTCTCGGGCGGATCGCGGCGCGTCCCGCTCATCGTGGAAGGCGGCCGGGTCACCGTCGGCTTCGGTGGCACCTGAGGCGTGTGACGCGCTCCCGGTCGGGAGCGGAGCTCGCTATCTCCCGTAGATGGCGCGGCGCCCGCCGCGGAACCCGCCCATGCCGCCGCCGACGACCCCGGGAGGCGGGCGCTCCAGCATGAACTGGAACCACTGCTCCGCGTAGAGCTTGCCGAGCTTCAGCTTCTTCCCGTTCTGCAGGCTCTGCAGAGAGGTCTTCACCTTCTCGTCGCTCGGGACCGCGCGGGCCGCCCGGGCGAGCACGGCGATCGCGTCCTCATGGCGGTCCTCCTTCTCGAGGATCCAGGCGTAGAGCGACCAGAGGACGCCCTCCTTCTTGTTCGCCGAGACCGCGTCCTCGAGGACCTTCTTCGCGCCGGCGAGGTCGTTCTTCCGGTACCGGGCTGCGCCGAGCATCCCGCGGGCGATCCAGTTGCGGGAGAAGCTCTTCTCGAGGTGGGGGAGGGCGCCGTCGAGATCCTGCTTCAGATAGTGAAGGATCCCGATGTTGGAGTGGAGCTGGGCGGCGACCAGGAACTGCCAGGGGGCGAGGACGAACCCGCCCTGCAGCGTCTGGATGGCCTTGTCGAGCTTCTGCGCCTGCACCTCGCGCTGCATCGCCTCGAAGATCGCCTCGAGCTGCTTCCACGTCCTACGCATCAGGACGAAGTAGGCGACGGTGAGGGCGAGCACGCCCGGGACGATCGCGGCGGCGACGCCGAGGGAGGTCCCGAGGGCGACCGCGGCCGAGACGGCGATCCCGGCGGCGATGGAGATGAGGAGGTTGTACATGGGGCTCTCTCGGCGAGCGGGCGCGGCGCGCGCCGGGTACGCATTACACGCGCGCCACCGGGCGCCGCAAGGGAAAACGGGCCGGTCCCCGCGGTTTTGGCCCTCCCCGGACTCGAACCGGGATGGGGGTGACCCCACTCGATTTTGAGTCGAGCGCGTCTACCGTTTCGCCAGAGGGCCGCGCCGGACCGTACCAGATCTTCGGAATGTTTGCCCGGCGCGGGGCCGGTGTGGTACGCCGCAAATGGCCGGACGACCCGTTTGTCAATCCGGTCAATCACTCACCCCGCCCCAGGAGCTCGAATGGCCCGGACCGCCGCCCCCTCCTCCATCGACGCGCTCGTGCAGGAGGCCATCGAGGACGTCGTGAAGCGCGCCTCGGTGACGATCGCCCGCGCCCTCGCTGAGCTCGCCGCCGAGCGGCTCGAGGTCGAGCTGCAGAACGAGGTATCCAAGGCGGGGCGCGGCGGGCGGCCTCGGCGCGGACGTCGCCCCGGCGAGATGACCCGCTGGGCGGCGGACCGCCGCGCGCGGCGGGTCCCGAACTTCGTCATCGACCTCACCGGCCTGAAGACGAAGCGGGCGATCGTCGCGAGGTACGGGGACGGGGTGGTGTTCGAGAAGGGGAAGCCCGCCCCGAAGTCGAGGGCGTGAAGCGATCGCCCGGCGGCCGTCGTCGCGGCGGCCGCGCTCCTCCGCGCTGCTTCCCGCCGGCGAACGGCTTCCCCTCGGGGGTCGGCTTCCCGAACGCGGGACGCTTGTCGTAGGGACGCTTCCCGAATGCGGGACGCTTGTCGTAGGGACGCTTCCCGAACGCGGGACGCTTGTCGTAGGGACGCTTCCCGGGCGCGGGAGGCTTGTCGCGGGGACGCTTCCCGGGCGCGGGAGGCGCGGCCCGAGCCGGGCGTTCGCCGCCGGGGCGAGGCTTGCCGCCGAACGGAGGCTTGCCACCGAACGGAGGCTTCCCGCCGATCCGAGGCTTGCCGGCGAACGGAGGCTTCCCGGCGGCAAAGCGCGGCTTCCCGGAAAATGGTGCCTTCCCGGCGAACACAGGCTTGCTGCCGACCGGAGGCTTGCCGGCGGCCGGGGAAGCGGGCGACGAGCCCGTGAGCCCGAAGCGCTCGGCGACGGTCCTCGCCTGGTCCGGGGTGATCGAGAGGCTCGCCGAGAGCGCCGCGTGGAGCGGCCCGCCCACGGCGCGCAGCGCGCGCGCGTGCTCCGGGAGCCGGCGCCGCAGGTCCTCCTCGAGCTCGGCGAGGAGCCCGAGGTCCTCGAGCCGCGGGCCGTCGGAGAGGACGAGGCGGAGCCGCTCCGCGAGCGTCGTCTTGCGCCGGAGGGCCGCGCGCCGCTCCTCGCGGATCTTCTCCGCGGCCGCCTTCGCCCCGAGCCGGTCGAGCGCGTCGGAGAGCGCGGCGACGTCGAGGCCGAGCCGGACCGCCGCCTCCGCGAGGATGCCGCTCGCGGCGCGCAGCGCGTGGAGGAGCTCGTCCTTCTCGCGCCGCGCGAACGCGCGGCCGAGGTCGTGGTGCTCGAGGAGCCGGGTGAGTTCCGCGTCGCCCGGCGTGCCGCCTCCGGGCGTGCGCCACGCCGCGAGCGCGTCCACGAGCGCCTTCCGCCGGGCGCCGTGCTTTCGGAGGAGCCGCTCGAGCACGGCGCGCCCCTCCGGGAGGAGCAGCTCCTCGACGAGAGGCGAGGCCGGTGAGGCCGCCGGGGTCGCCGGCGCGGCATCGCGCGCGCGTCGGATGACCATCCCTGGCCCCTTGCCGCGGCGCGCGCCCTTTCGTTTGGACATGAGCGGGGGGCTCGGGGGGGACCGAGCTTCGAGGGCGGAAGGCTCCGCGAAGCGAGGGTCCCCCCGCTCCGACGGATACCGGCCCCCCCGCTCGCGCTCGGCCG
>DASWCJ010000069.1:0-8163 GCA_036390155.1 Anaeromyxobacter sp. | reverse complement strand
GAGGTCGTGCAGGTAGGCCGCGAGCTCCACCACCTGCGCGTCCGCGCCGAGCGCCGCCGCGAGCTGCCGGCCGTACGCCGCGACGGGGAGGACGTGCTGGTCGAAGAAGGCGGGGCCGAACCGGTTCGAGGCCCGGAGGCACTCCGACCTGACCAGCTCCCGGATGGACTCCGTGGTGAGGAGTTGCGGCGTCGCGGGGGCAGGACCGGTCATGGGAACGTTCTCCTCGTCGCGTCTCGAGAGCACGACGCGGGCGAGCCTGCCTCGCGCGCGGCGCGGGTGGAATGCACGAATGCGCACGGGTACCATTGCAGGAATGCACGCCCTCGATTGGAACGACCTCCGGTACCTGCTCGCCGCGGAGCAGACCGGGTCCTTCGCGGCTGCCGCCCGACGCCTGCGGGTGGACCCCGCCACGGTGGGCCGCCGCATGCGCTCGCTCGAGGATGCGGTGGGAACCCCGCTCCTCGAGCGGACGCCTGGGTCCCTCACGCTCACGGCCTCCGGCGGCCGCGCGCTCCACGCGGCCGAGATCATGTACGAGGCGGCGCTGACGTTCGAGCGGACGGTCGACGCCGGGCGACCCGAGATCTCCGGAGTACTGCGGATCACGGCGACGGATGCGCTCGCCAGTCGGATCCTGGCGCCGCGGATCCCGGAGCTCGCGGTGCGGCACCCGGGCCTCGCGGTCGAGCTGCACGTCGGCAACGAGCGGTTGAGCCTCTCCCGCCGGGAGGCGGACGTCGCGGTGCGACTGTCCCGTCCGGTGGAGCCGGCGGTCGCGGCGCGCCGTGCGGGAACGATCGGGTTCGCGCTCTACGCCTCGCGCGAGTACCTGCGCGCGCGCGGAGCCTTCACGGAGGCTACCCTGCGCGACCACGCCCTCCTCGGCTACGACCGCCCGCTCGCCGCCGCGTCCACCCCGCTCGGATGGATCGACGAGCTCCGCGGCGGCCGCGTGGTGCTCCGCAGCAACGGTGCGTTCAGTCTCCTCGCGGCGACCGCCGCGGGCCTCGGAGTGGCCGCGCTCCCGTGCTTCCTCGGCGACGCCGAACCGGGGCTGGTCCGCGCGCTCCCGGAGCTGCGCGAGCGCGAGATCTGGCTCGCCGTCCACGGAGACCTGCGCCGCTCCGCCCGCGCACGGGTCGGGCTCGAGTTCCTCGCGGCGGTCCTCTCGAGCGAAGCCGCACGCCTGGGCGGGCGGCGCGACCCGGCGGCGCTTCCCCGGGCACCCCGTCGGGGCAGAGGTCGGTAGGATGGCCGCAGGAACGCGGCTTCGCCAACTTCCCCTGGCAGCGGGCTCAGCCTGCGCCGCGCTCCTCCTTCAGCTCGCCGCGACCCAGCGGGCCCCGCACTTGGGGCAGACGTAGGTCTTCATGTTGCCGATGGCCGACTCGACGGTGCCCTGAGCTCCGCACTTCGGGCACTTGTCGGTCGGGCGGGTCGGGGCGGGGACGTGGACGGGCATCGGGGTCACTGTAGCTCGCTATGCTGCAGCGATGGCCCATATCCTCACGCCCGACACCTCGGTCGTCCTGCTCGTCGTACGCGCGCTCGCCGTCTACGGGTTCCTGCTCTTCGCGCTCCGGATCGCCGGCCGGCGCGAGCTGGCGCAGATGACGAGCTTCGACCTGGTGCTCCTGCTCATCATCTCGAACGCGGTCCAGAACTCGATCAACGCGGGCGACAACTCGCTCTCGGGTGGGCTCATCAGCGCGGTGACGCTCCTCGTGGTGAACTGGGGAGTCGGGTACGCCACGTGGCGCTGGCGCAAGGTGGAACACCTCGTCCAGGGAAGGCCGGTGCGGATCGTCAGCGACGGCCGCGTGCACCTCGGCGCGCTCCGGCGCGAATTGCTCACGGTCGCGGAGCTGCGCTCCGCACTGCGCAAGCAGGGCATCATGCGGATCTCGGACTGCAGGCAGGTGGTGCTCGAGCCCGACGGGACCTTGTCCGCGGTCCGGACCGACGTGGTCCAGAGGCCGCTCGAGGAGCTGGCGCACCCCGATCACCTCCACGCCGTGGACGGCGGGGAAGGGATCTGACGGGGGATTTCGACCGGCGCTCCGCCAAGCCACCGTCAGGAGGAGGTCGGCGTAGAATGAGTCGGGCGAAGGATCTCGGCCCGCCGGCCGGATGACAACATCAGCCTATTCAAGATGGGTAGTCCTCCCCCCTCACCCTGCCCTTTCCCCCACTGACGTGAGGGGAGAGGGGAGAAATCAGCCTTTAATCCAGCGTTCGCGACGCACTCGCGGCGCCTTCCGTCTGTCGGAGGCGCCTGCTAGATCTCGCGCCGATGCCCGACTTCGTCCACCTGCACCTGCACACGCTCTACTCGCTCCTGGACGGCGCGATCCGCATCAAGGACCTGCTCGCGACGGTCCAGGCGAAGGGGATGAAGACGGTCGCGGTCACCGACCACGGCAACCTCTTCGGCGCGGTCGACTTCTACAAGAAGGCGAAGGACGCCGGGGTGAAGCCCATCCTCGGCATGGAGGCGTACGTCGCGAACGACCGCTTCGATCGCAAGGAGCGGGTGGGCCGCCACCTCATCCTCCTCGCGAAGGACCTCGAGGGCTGGAACAACCTCCGCGTCCTCTCCTCGAAGGCGTTCACCGAGGGCTTCTACTACGACCCCCGGATCGACAAGAAGCTCCTGCGCGACCACTCGAAGGGGCTCGTCGGCCTCACCGCCTGCCTCGCGGGAGAGATCCCGCGCCTCATCCGCCACGGCGAGATGGACGCCGCCCGCGCGGCCGCCCGCGAGTACAAGTCGATCTTCGACCCGGGCTCGTTCTTCCTCGAGGTGCAGTCGAACGGGATGCGGGACCAGCTGGACGTGAACGCGAAGCTCGCCCAGCTCGCGCAGGACGAGGACATCCCGCTCGCGGCGACCGCCGACGCCCACTACGTGAAGCGCGAGGACGCGCGCGCGCACGACGTCCTCATGTGCATCGCGTCGAACAAGACCTTCTCCGACCCGAAGCGGCTCAAGCACGACACCGACGGTCTCTTCATCGCCTCCCCCGCCGAGATGGCCGCCGCCCTCCCCGGCATGGAGGATGCGGTCGCGCGCACCGCCGAGATCGCGGCGATGTGCAACGTGGACCTCCCGCTCGGGAAGACCTTCCTCCCGCGCTTCGACGTGCCCGACGGCGTCGACGAGAACGAGTACGTCGCGAGGCTCGCGCGCGAGGGGCTCGACCGCCGCTTCAAGGAGATCGAGGGGAAGTACCCTCACGACCGCGACGCGTACCGCCGGCAGCTCGAGTTCGAGCTCGGCGTCATCCAGAAGATGAAGTTCTCGGGGTACTTCCTCGTCGTCCAGGACTTCATCAACTGGGCGAAGGAGCGGAAGATCCCGGTCGGCCCGGGCCGCGGCTCGGGCGCGGGCTCGATCGTCGCATGGTCGCTCCGCATCACCGACATCGACCCGCTCCGCTGGAACCTGCTCTTCGAGCGCTTCCTCAACCCCGAGCGCGTCTCGATGCCGGACTTCGACATCGACTTCTGCCAGGACCGGCGCGACGAGGTGATCCGCTACGTCCGCGGCAAGTACGGCCAAAACGAGGTCGGACAGATCATCACCTTCGGCTCGCTCAAGGCGCGCTCGGTCATCCGCGACGTGGTCCGGGTGATGGGACTCCCGTTCTCGGAGGGCGATCGGATCGCGAAGCTCGTACCGGACCCGGTCCAGGGCAAGACCCCGCCGCTCAAGGAGTGCATCGAGAACGAGCCGCGGCTGAAGGACCTGTACGACCGGCCCACCGAGATCTCGCGGTTCACCGACGAGAAGGGGAAGACCACCGTCGTCACCACGAAGGACCTCCTCGACATCGGCATGGCGCTCGAGGGGCTGAACCGGCAGGCGGGCCTGCACGCCGCGGGCGTCGTCATCGCGGACAAGCCGCTCTGGGAGTACGTCCCGGTCTACAAGGACGACAAGAGCGACCTGCTCGTCTCGCAGTTCGCGAAGGACGAGGTGGAGAAGGCCGGGCTCGTGAAGTTCGACTTCCTGGGCCTGAAGACCCTCACCGTCATCGACGACGCGCTCCGGCTCGTGAAGCAGAACCATCCCGAGCGGAAGGACTTCCAGGCATCCGACGTCCCGCTCGACGATCCCGAGATCTACGCGCTCATCAGCCGCGGCGACACCGCCGGCGTCTTCCAGATGGAGTCCTCCGGCTTCACCGAGATGGTGATGAAGATGAAGCCCTCGCGGTTCGAGGACGTCATCGCCGCCGGCGCGCTCTACCGCCCCGGCCCGCTCGATCAGAAGCTCGAGGACGGGCGGACGATGGTGGACGTCTACATCGACCGAAAGCACGGGAAGGAGCCGGTCCGCTACCCGCACCCCGATCTCGAGAAGGTCCTCGAGCCGACCTACGGCGTCATCGTCTACCAGGAGCAGGTGATGCAGATCTCGCAGGTCCTGGCTGGCTACAGCCTCGGCCGCGCGGACCTGCTCCGCCGCGCGATGGGGAAGAAGAAGGCCGAGGAGATGGCGAAGGAGCGCGCCGGCTTCCTCGAGGGAGCGCGCGGCCGCGGCGTGGACGAGAAGGTCGCGAGCGGCATCTTCGACCTCATGGAGAAGTTCGCGGCGTACGGCTTCAACAAGTCGCACTCCGCCGCCTACGGCCTCCTCACCGTCCAGACCGCGTGGCTCAAGGCCCACCACCCGGTCGAGTTCATGGCCGCGCTCATCTCGAGCGAGGCGTCGAACACGGACAAGGTCGTCGTGCACGTCGCGGAGGCGCGCGCGAACGGGATCGAGGTGCTGCCGCCCGACGTGAACGAGTCGGGGAAGGACTTCGGCGCCTTCCCGCCGGCGGAGGGGGCGAAGCCTGGCGGCAAGGGCCGCATCCGCTTCGGCCTCGGCGCGGTGCGCGGCGTGGGGGACTCCGCGGTGCAGGCGATCCTGGAGGCGCGCGCGTCGGGCGGGCCGTTCCTGGACCTCTTCGACCTCGCCTCGCGGGTCGACTCCCGGAAGATCAACAAGAAGGTGGTCGAGGCGCTCGTGAAGTCCGGCGCGTTCGACCTGGAGGGCGTGCCGCGCTGGCAGCTCTTCTCGGGGATCGACACCGCGTTCTCGGCGGGCGCGTCGGCGCAGGCGGACCGCGCCTCCGGCCAGGCGAGCCTGTTCGGCGGCGGCCCGGCGGCGGTCGAGACGAGGCCGCGCTACCCGAAGCCGGGCGACCTCGTCGGCGACCTGCGCGTCGAGGAGTGGCCGGAGCGCGTCCGGCTCGCGTTCGAGAAGGAGGCGCTCGGGTTCTACCTCACCGGCCATCCGCTGAAGGGCTACGAGAAGGAGGCGCGCCGGTACGCGTCCACCACCTGCGCGGCCGTCTCGCAGAAGCGGCACGGGGACAAGGTCACGGTGGTCGGGATCGTCGCGGCCCTGCGCGAGCGGGTCACGAAGGAGAAGGGGACGCGCTTCGGGATCCTCACGCTCGAGGACCTCACCGGCACGGTCGAGGTGATCTGCTGGGGCGCGCGGCCGGTGTCCAACGGGCGCCCGGCGCAGAAGGGCTGGGCGGACTGGGAGGCCTTCGTGAAGTCGGAGGAGCCGATCCTCGTCCACGGTGAGGTGCGGCTCAACACGCGCGACGAGGAGAACCCCCGCGCCGAGCTCACCGCGACCGACGTCGAGCCGCTCTCCGCCGTGCGCCGCCACAAGACCTCCGAGGTGACGCTCCGGATCGACGCGGCGCGGCTCACCGCCGAGCGCGCGGGCGGGCTCAAGTCCGTGCTCGGGCGGTTCCCCGGCCAGACCCCGGTGACGGTGCGCGCCGTCATCCCCGAGGAGAGCGAGACCACCATCTCGGTCCCGGTGAAGGTCCAGCCCGCCGACGAGCTCCTCGAGGCGGCGCGGCGGCTCGGGTTCGAGGTGGAGCTCCGCTAGTCGCCGGGCGGCCGCCCGCTGGCCATCCCGAAACGGGGCGCGCCGGCTGCCCCGCCGCTGCGCCCGCCGCACCGTTGATCCCGTGACGAAGCGCCCGAGCGCGTCGTCGGGAGGTCCGCGTGCGCCACGCCTGGAGATCCGTCGCTGCCGTCCTGCTCGCGCTCGCGCTCGCGGCCTGCGGGAGCGACGAGTCCGCGCCCGCGGCGCCGCCGACCCCCGCGGGGCCGTCGTCCCTCAAGATCATGACCCAGAACCTCTACCTCGGCGCCGACATCGACCTGCTCGTCACGAGCGCCGATCTCCCAGCGACCGTCCAGCGGCTCTGGTCGGACGTCCAGGCGACCGACTTCCCGGCGCGCGCCAAGGTCCTCGCGGACGCGATCCAGGCGGCCGATCCAGACCTCGTCGCGCTGCAGGAGGTGGCGCTCTGGCGGACCCAGACTCCGGGGGACCACCTGCCCACCCCGAACGCGAGCACGGTCGCGCTCGACTTCCTCGACCTCCTCTCGCGCGAGCTCGCGAGCCGCGGCCTCTCCTACCGCGTGGTGGTCACCAACGCGAACGCCGACTTCGAGCTGCCGGGGTCGAGCGGCACCGATTACCGCTTGACCGATCGCGACGCGATCCTCGCGAAGACGTCGTTGCCGATCACCGCGACCGCGTCGGGGACGTACCCGCACATCGTCACCCTGACGCTGCCGTCGCCCGTCCCGGGCGGCGCACCGCTCCAGGCCTCGATCAAGCGCGGCTGGGTGTACGCCGACGTCCACGCCGGCGGACGCACGATCCGGGTGTTCGACACGCACCTCGAGGCCGCCTCCGCGGACGTCGCGACCCAGCAGGTCTCGGACCTGCTCGCGGTCGCGCAGCCTGCGTCGCGCCCGACCGTGATCGTGGGCGACATGAACCTCCCTCCCGGCACCGGCGGCTACGGCCGCTACGTCGCGCCGGAGACGCGCCTGCAGGACGCCTGGGCGACGGTGAGCCCGGGCGACGCGGGGTTCACCTGCTGCTGGAACCCGGATCTGCGCGGCGGGAGCCTCTCGTCGCGCATCGACCTCCTCTTCTCGACCCCCGAGCTGCGGCCCACGCGCGCCGGGCGGCTCGACCAGGACGCGCACACGCCGGGCGGGCTCTCGCCTTCCGATCACCTCGGCGTCCTCGCCTCCTTCGAGGTGTCGGGCGCGTCCACCGTGTCCGCTCCGTCGGCCTTCGTGTCGCCTCCGCGCTGACCGCGCGCGCAGCACGGCGACGATCTCGTCGCCCGGACCGAACGCCGCCGTGGCGGGCCGGGGAAGGCGTCGGACCGGGGGCCATGCCCGAGGCCCGACGGGAGCGTTCGCCGTTAGCGGCCGGCCGCTAACTGACCGGCATTGGGGCTAGACTCGCGCGCATGCCGATGGTCCACGTCCACCTGCGCGCCGGCCGGTCCGACACCCAGAAGAAGGCGATCCTCGACGGGCTCCACGCCGCGTTCGTCGAGGCGCTCAAGATCCAGCCCGACGACCGCAACCAGCTCGTCCACGAGTACGCGCCCGGGAACTTCGAGGCCCGCCACGGCCCCGATGCCGTCTTCGTGGAGGCGAACCTCTTCGCCGGGCGCTCCGCCGAGGCGAAGCGGCGGCTGTACGCGCTCGCGGCCGAGGCGCTCGAGCGTGCCGGCGTGCCCCGGAACGCGGTGCTGATCGTGCTCCACGATCCGCCCCTCGAGAACTGGGGCATCCGCGGCGGGCAGGCCGCGAGCGACGTGAAGCTCGGCTACGAGATCAAGGTCTGAGGCGCGCGCGCGGGGCCACCCGCGCCCTCACCGGTCCTCGTCCTCGTCGTCCGGCGCCGCCGTGGGGGGCGCAGCCGGCTTCGGCGGGGCGGGCGCCGCGGCGAGGGTGCAGCCCTTGGCCTTCTCGTGGATCTGGATCGCGGTGGCGGCGAACTCGCCCGCCGCCGGCCCCGCCTCCTGGTCGCGCCGCCTGTGCACCGCCAAGGCCGTGTCCCGGTACGTGTCGGGCAGGAGGTAGGTGCGCGCGCCGTGCACCGCCTCGCACAGCTCGAGGTCCGCCTTGCGCTGCGCCGCCTCGAGGTCGTCCGTCGCCCCGCCCGAGAGGCCCCGCATCGCCATCTGGTGCTTGAGGTCGCGGATGGCCGCGAGGGGCGCCGCCATCCGGTCCTCCCAGAGCTTCGGGGATCGCAGCTCGGCGGAGGGGAGCCGCTTCGCGAGCACGGCCCCGATCCGCTTCTTGTCCCACTGGTTCTCCTCGCCC
>DASWCJ010000068.1:0-14801 GCA_036390155.1 Anaeromyxobacter sp. | reverse complement strand
CCTTCCGCGCCGGGCGCTACGGCGACGGGCTCTATGACACGGGCGCCCAGCTCCTCACGCTCGCCGGCGCCGCGCCGGAGGAGGTCGCGCGCCACGCGCGCGGCGGGCGCCGAGGCGTCACCGGGGTTCCCATCGGCGGCGGGGTGATGATCGGCCTCTTCGTCGTCTTCTGGATCCTCGGGTCGATCCTGCGCGGGTTCGGGCCCCGGCGGCGCAGCCACCTCTGGTGGGGCGGCGGCCCGTGGATGGGCGGGGGCGGGGGCTGGGGCGGCGGTGGAGGATGGGGAGGCGGCTCGGGCGGCGGGTGGTCGGGCGGCGGCGGTGGGTTCTCGGGCGGCGGCGCGTCCGGCCGCTGGTGAGGAGGGGACGCGTGTCGATCGAGACCGACTTCGGCGAGGAGGCGCGCGCCCGCGTCGCGGACGCGGTCCGGCGGGCGGAGTCGCTCTCGCGCGGCCAGCTCGTCCCCGTCGTCGTCGAGAAGAGCGACGCGTACCCGGAGACCCGCTGGCGCGGCGCCGTCCTCGCCGCGGCGGTCGCGACCGCGGCGGTCCTCGCGGCGGGCGTGCCGGTCGTGCCCTGGGAGCTGCCCTTCGTGCAGCTCGCGGCGGGGATCGTGGGCGCGCTCGCGGCGGCGTGGGATCCGCTCGAGCGGCTCCTCGTGGGCCGCCGCGCGATGGACGAGGCGGTCCGGGCGCGCGCGCTGCGCGCGTTCCACGAGCACGGGCTGCAGCGCACGGCGGAGGGGACGGGCGTCCTCGTGTTCGCGTCGCTCTTCGAGCGCCAGGCGGTGGTGCTCGGCGACCACGGGATCCACGCGCGGATGGGCGACGACTGGCAGAAGGCGGCCGACGCGCTCGTCGCGGGGCTGCGGGCGGGGGCGCCGGCGCGGGGCTTCGTGGACGCGATCGCGATCTGCGGCGCGCGGCTCGCGCAGCACTTCCCGCGCGAGCCCGGGGCGGCGACGCCGCTCAACGAGCTCGAGGACGGGATCAGGACCTCCCGGACCTGAGGGCGGGGGTAACTTGCTCCGCCTTCGAGGAGCTCGCCTCAGTCCTCCTCCTCGCGCCCGAAGAGGAGGTGGACGAGCGCCTTCTCGTCGGGCCGCACGAACACGTAGACGTGGTCGCCCGGGACGAGGAGGGTCGGGCCGCGCGGCGGGACGAGCTCGGGCCCGCGGACGATGAGCATCACCGTCGCGCCCTCCGGGAACGGCAGGTCCGAGATCGCGGAGCCGGCGACCGCCGACGCCTCCTCCACGTAGAAGGACAGCACCTCGCCCGCGAGCGGATCGCGCGACACGATCTCGAGCACCGCACGCGGAGCGGGCGGGCCCGGCGCGACGAGGTCGAGCCGCTGCGCGAGCCACCGGATGGGCGTCCCCTGCAGCAAGGTCGAGACCACCACCACGAAGAAGACGAGGTCGAAGATCCGCTCCGCGTCCGGCACGCCGGAGAGGACCGGGTAGGTCGCGAGGATGATCGGCACCGCCCCGCGAAGGCCGACCCAGGAGAGGAAGGCGATCTCGCGCGGCGCGAAGCGGAAGGGCAGGAGCGACGGCGCGACCGCCGCGGGCCGCGCGACGAACACCAGGAAGACGGCGAGGGCGAGGCCGGGGAGCGCGATCGCCCACAGCCGCGCGGGGTCGGCGAGCAGCCCGAGCAGGAGGAACATCGCGACCTGGCTGAACCAGGCCATCGCGTCGTGCACGCGCACGAGCCCGGTCCGATAGGGGAGGGGGCCCGTTCCCGAGGGTCACGGCGGCGACGTAGACCGCGAGGAACCCCGACCCGTGCAGGAGCGTCGCCGCGCCGAAGGCGACGAACGCGAGCGAGAGAGTGAGGACGGGGTAGAGGCCTCCGGCGGCGAGCCGCGCGCGCGGCAGGACGAGGCGCCCTCCGCGGGCGACGAGCCATCCGACGAGGAGTCCGACCGCGAGCTGCAGGGCGATCTCGGGGGCGAGCTCCAGGCCCGGCGCGCGCCGGGCCGCGATCGCCTCGGTGAACCCGAGCGTCAGGATGACCGCCATCGGGTCGTTCACGCCCGACTCGAGCTCGAGCACGTGCGCGACGCGGCGGCGGACCTGGATCCGCGCGCCGCGCAGGACCGAGAAGACCGCGGCGGCGTCGGTCGACGAGACGATCGCGCCGAAGAGGGCGGCCTCCGGCCAGGGCAGGCCGACCGCGCGCGCTGCGAGCGCGGCGAAGAGCGCGGTGAGGGCGACGCCCGCCGTGGCGAGGACCGCGGCGGGCGCGAGGACGCGTCGCACGCTCGCGAACGGGGTCGAGAGCCCGCCGTCCTAGAGGATGAGGACGAGCGCGACGGTCCCCGCCCGGAAGGCGAGCCGGTAGTCGTGGAAGTGGACGCCCGCGACGCCGGCGGCCATCCCGACGAAGAGGAAGAGGAGCGCCGCCGGGACGCCGGCGCGGCCCGAGGTGCGCGAGGCGAGCACGCTCGCGGCGAGGAGGATGCCCGTCGCCGCGAGGGCGATGGCGGTGGGGAGCGGCTCGGTGGACACCGCGCCGATCGTACCCGAGGACCGCCCGCCCTAGAGGGGTCCGCGCTAGGCGCCGCCGGGGCTGCGGAACGGGCAAGCGGCGCAGACCGGGTGCGCCGGCCACGTCTCGACGAACGCGCGGAGGGCTTCCCCGCGCCAGAGGGCGGCGAACGGGGCGTCCGCGGCCGAGCCGAAGTCGCCGAGCTCGCCGCGCGCGGCGGCGGGGTGCGGGCACGGAGCGAGCCGGCCGTCCGGGTGGAGCCACGCCTCGCGCCCGACGAACGGGCACGCGCCCCGCGGCGCGGGGGCGGCGGGGTCCTCCGCGAGCGGGTTCACGTTCTCGAGGAGCACGCGCCCGCCGGACCGGAGCGGAGCCGCCGCTGCGGCCTCCCGCATCGCGACGACCGCGCCGTTCCACCGACGCAGGGCGGCCGCGCTGCGCAGGAGCGAGCGCTGCGCGAGGGCGGGGAACCTGACCTGGAGCTGGTTCACCTTCACGCGCTCGACGCCGAGCGAGGCGGCGAGCCGGACGATCGCGGGCAGCTCGTCGACGTTCGCCTCCTGCGCCGTCACCTGGAACGACAGCCGGCAGCGGCGGACGGGGCGGGCGAGCGCGTCCCGCACCGCCGCGAACTCCCGGAGCTCCGCGATCGCGCGGTCGAGGTCGATCCCCGGCATGATCGCGGCGGCCGTCGCGGCGGTGGCGCCGTTCCAGGAGACCTTCACGTCCGACGCGACCGGCACGAGCCGCTCCGCCCAGCGCGCGGGGCCGCGGCCCGGGAAGGTGCCGTTCGTCGTCACGTTGAGCGCGAGGCCGAGCGCCGCGCACAGGTCGACGAGCCGGTCCAACCCCTCCCAGAGCAGCGGCTCGCCCAGGGTGGAGGGGATCACCTCGCGCAGCCCGGCCGCCGCGGCCTCCCGCACCGCGCGCTCCGCCAGCACCGGGTCCATGCGGCGTGGCGGGCCCGGCCGCCGGGCGGCGCCGCACTCGCACATGTCGCACGCGAGGTTGCAGTCGTCAGGGTTCGTGACGAGCGTCAGGCGCCACGGCGCCGCGACGTGAGCATGGTTTGACAACGCCTCCGTTGTAGCGGAAAAGATCGAGACCATGAAGAACGCGCGCGAGAGCTCTCGAAAGCGCGGCCGCCCGGCCGCCTCCACGCCCGAGCCTCGTCCCTCCGAGCGCGCGGCGGGCGCCTCCGCCCGCGACCTCACCCCCGTCGTCGGCTCGAACCTGCGCCGCCTCCGCGGCGAGCGCGGCCTCTCGCTCGAGAAGCTCTCGCAGATCTCGGGCGTGTCGCGCGCGATGCTCGGGCAGGTCGAGCTCGGCCAGAGCGCACCGACCATCAACGTCCTCTGGAAGATCTCCTCCGCGCTCTCCGTCCCGTTCTCCGCCCTCATGTCGGCCCGGACGAGCGGCGGCGTGCAGGTCCTCCGCGGTGAGCACGCGAAGCTCCTCACCAGCCACGACGGGTCGTTCACCTCGCGCGCGCTCTTCCCGTTCGACGAGCGGCGCCGGGTGGAGTTCTACGAGCTGCGGCTCGCGCCCGGCGGTGCCGAGAAGGCCGAGGCGCACAACCCCGGCACCACCGAGAACCTGGTGGTCGCCCAGGGGGCCGTCGAGATCGAGGTCGAGGGGCGCAAGGAGCAGCTCCAGGCCGGCGACGCGATCGTCTTCGAGGCCGACGTCCCCCACGTCTACCGGAGCCGCGCCGAGCGCGAGAGCGTGATGTACCTCGTCATGACCTACGCCGACACGGTCGGGTAGGCGTCCGCCGGGGACCCCCCGGACGCGACCCTTGGGTCGTGGGTCGCTCCGCCGTGGGACAGCGCGGGACGCCGGAACGCGCGAGACTCGCGGTGGACGTCGAACGGGGAGATCGCCTTTGTCACCCAGGACCGGAGACCTGATCCTCCAGCGTGGGCTCGCGAGCGCCGAGCTCGTCGAGGCCGCGCGGCGCGAGTCTCGCGCGCGCGGTGAGCCGATCTGCTCGCGGCTCCTCTCGCTCGGGATCGAGGAGGGAGAGCTCGCCTCCGTGCTGGCCGAGCGCCATGGGTACCCGGGCGTGGACCTCTCCCACACCGCGATCTCGCTCGATCTGCTCGACCTCGTCCCGCGGGTGGTGGCGGAGGGCGACCTCATCCTTCCGCTCTCCGTCGACGGCGGACGCATCCACCTCGCGATGGCACGCCCCCGGGACGAGCGGGTGATCTCGGAGGTGCGCTTCGTCACCGGCCGCGAGGTCTCGCCCTACGTCGCCGTCCGCGGCGCGCTCCTGCGCGCGATCGGCGAGGCGTACGAGGAGCGGGCCCGGGGCGCCACCCTCTGGCGCGGCGGCGCCTGCTCCGCCGACGCCCCCCGGGTCGAGTCCGTGATCGCGGGCGTGCTGCTCGGCGAGGAGCTCGAGGAGATCCCGGACGCCGAGATCGTGATCGAGATCGACGAGGCGGTCCCGGCCGCGCCGGGCCCCACCCGGGCGCAGCCGCTCGTGCTCGTCGTCGACGACGAGCCTGAGATCCGCCAGCTCGTCGAGCGGATGCTCACCTCGCACGGCTACCAGGTGGCGCTCGCCGTGGACGGGCAGGACGCGCTCGACCAGGCGGATGCGCTCCTCCCGGACCTCGTGCTCCTCGACGCCATGCTCCCGAAGGTGCACGGCTTCGACGCGTGCCGCCGGATCAAGGCGGGGGCGCGGACGCGGCGCATCCCGGTCATCATGATGACCGCCATCTACAAGGGCTGGCGCTTCGCCCAGGACGCGCGCGACGCGTATGGCGCCTCCGACTACGTCGAGAAGCCGTTCCGGATGGAGGACCTGCTCCAGCGGATGGAGCGCGCGATGCGGGACGCCGCCGCGCCCGCCGCCCCGGCGGAGCCGGGCGCCGAGCCCCACGCCACCGTGGTCGCGCGGGCACGCGAGCTCATCGCGGCGGGGAAGGCGCCCGCGGCGATCCAGCTCCTCTCCGAGCTGGTGAAGCGCGATCCGCTCCTCGCCGACGCGCAGTACCAGCTCGGGCGCGCCCTTCACGCGACGGGCGATCCGTTCGCAGCGATCACCGCGCTCGAGCACGCGGTGGAAGCGACCCCGGGCCACCTCGCGGCGCTCCGCGCGCTCGCCGGCCTGTACGAGGAGGGCGGGTTCCGCCGGAAGGCGGCGGAGGTCCTCGAGCGCGCGCTCGCCGCGGCGCCCGACGACCCGTCCCGCACCGAGCTCCGCAAGGAGCTGATGCGCCTCATCGTCTGAGCCCGTTCCCGGAGCAGCACGCGCCCGATTCCGCGGCAGCGCCATGCCGCGCGAGTCGCGTCCTGGCGCCACCTGCACGCCGGCGCGGCAGCACGCTGCCCGCCTGGCGGGATTCGCGGCCGTTCGGGGCCATACCGGGCCCCTCCGAGCAGGCGGCACGTCGTCTGCAAACAGCCCCCGGTGACCCGCCTCGCGGGCCTACGCAGCAGCAGACCGGAGACCTACATGCCTTCCAACGAAGCCCCTGCCGCCTCGACCGGGACGACCGGGCCGCGCCCGACCCTCGGGCTCACCGGGCTCACCATCAACGCCATGGCGCTCATCGCGCCCGGCGCGTTCCTCTGGCTCACGTTCCAGATGCAGTCGCTCTACGGCGCCCCGCTCGCCGGCTCGGCGATGTGGTTCGGCATCTTCGCCGCCCTCATCCTCTGCCTCGCGACCGCGATCGCCTACGCCGAGCTCTCGAAGCTCTACCCCGGCGCCGGCTCCTCCTACTTCTTCGCGGAGCAGGCCTTCCTGTCGAAGACCAAGGCGTTCAGGTTCGCCCGCGTCGCCAAGTTCATCACCGGCTGGGCGTCGCACCTCTACTACTGGGTCTACCCGGGCGTGATGGTCGGCGTGACCGCGCTCCTCTCGGGCTACCTCCTCAACCAGTTCTTCCCGAACTCGTTCAGCGGCACGTACAACAGCCCGCTGTTCATGATCGGCTTCTCGTTCCTGTTCGCGCTCGGCGTCGCCTACATCGCGTTCCGCGGCGTGACCGGGACGACGGGCGTCAACTTCGCGATCAACGTCATCCAGATCACGGCGCTCATCGTCTTCTCGGTCATCGCGATCTCGTACCGTGTGCAGCACCCCGAGGGCTCGAAGGGCTGGCACCTCGTCGGCGGGGTCCCGGTGGACTACGTCGTCGCGGACGAGCCGGTGCTCGAGAACGGCAAGCCCAAGCTCGACGCCGCGGGTCAGCCGGTGACGCAGCCGAAGATCGACGCGGACGGCACCCCCGTCGCCCTGCTCAAGGACGGCAAGCCGGTCCCGTTCACGCTGAGCTACGCCCCCGACGCCGCGACGGCGATGGAGCCCGTGGACGCGGACCACCCGAAGGACCTCGTCGCGAAGTTCAAGTTCCACCCGACTGCCTCGTCGGTCCCCGCGCCGCACGGCTTCTCGTACCTCATCATCCAGGCCTGCATCGCCATCCTCATCCTCGTCGGCTTCGAGTCCGTCACGTCGATGGGCGAGGAGGCGAAGAACGCGAAGCGCGACATCCCCCGCGCGGTGATGCTCTCGCTGCTCATCCAGGGGCTGTTCTGCTACCTCATCGAGTACTTCGCCGCGGGCTACTTCCTGAACCAGGGCTACACGCTCGCCGACGCGGGCGCGTCGGGCGCGCCGGTCGGCGACATGATGGTGCTCGCCGGCACCTGGCTCTTCGGCAGCTACGCGGCGGGCCGCGCCTTCATGCTCGTGCAGGCGGCGACGGTGTTCCTCGCGCTCATCGGCACGACGCTCTCGTGCCTCTCCACCGGCGCGCGGGTCACCTACGCGATGGGCAAGGACGACGAGGTGCCGAGCCACTTCGGCCTGCTCCACGGCAAGCGGCTCACCCCGCACCGCGCCATCTGGACGCTCGCCGTCATCTCCGGCGTGTTGGGCGCGATCACCGTGGTCACCTACCTCGGTGGGACCACGCCGGCGCCGCTCGAGGCGAAGTACGTCGGGAGCATCTGGTACAGCTTCGGCATCTTCGCGCCGGGGACCTACGCGAAGCTCCCGAACAGCCTCGTCATCATGACGCTCGTCTCGAACTTCGGCACGTTCATGCTGTACATGCTCACCTGCCTCGTCGCGATCGTGGCGTTCCGGGAGCATCAGTCGTTCAGCGGCTTCAAGCACATGTTCGTGCCGCTGTTCGGCCTCGTCGCGAACCTCGTGTGCATGCTCTTCTACCTCGTCGGTCCGTTCATGGTGGCCGGCATGAGCGTGAAGGAGCCGTACATCGCCCTCGGCGTCTGCGCGTTGTGGGGCCTCTACGGGGCCGTCTACTTCCTGCGCTCGAGCAAGAAGAAGGGGAAGACCGTCCTGTTGTCGAAGACGGCCGCGGCCTGAGTTGAAGGTCCCGTGACCACGCCGGAACGCGCGCCCGCACCGACGGGCGCGCGCTCCGGCGCGGCACATTCCGGGGCGGGCGGTCGGGCGATGTCCTCAGGTACGCGGATAGGCGTCGGTGCCCATCTCCAGCGCGTCGAGCCCCTGGAGCTCGATCTCGGCGGACACGCGGTTCCCGAGCAGCCGATCCACGAGCCGGAAGAAGCCGTAGGCCGCGGCGAAGACGAAGGCGGCGTTCGTGGCGACGCCGACGACCTGCGCCGCGAGCTGGCCGGGGTCGCCGAAGAGGAGGCCGCGCACCGGGCCCGCCACGCCGTTCCACCCCTCCCCCCAGCTCCCGTCGGCGAAGAGGCCGACCGCGAGCGCGCCCCAGGCCCCGCACACACCGTGAACCGGGAAGGCGCCGACCGGATCGTCCACGCGGAACCGCCGCTCGAGGAGCGCCACCCCCCAGACCACGAGCACCCCCGCCACCGTCCCGATCAGCACCGCCGCGGCGGGGGTCACGAAAGCGCAGCCGCCGGTGATCGCGACGAGCCCGCCGAGGAGCCCGTTGCAGGCCATGGTCACGTCGGGCTTCGAGAGGGTGAACCGGACGTACAGGAGGGCGGCGAGCGCGCCGGCGGAGGACGCGAGCATCGTGTTCACGGCCACGAGCGCGATCCGCGGGCTCGCCGCCGACAGGGTGGACCCGGCGTTGAAGCCGAACCAGCCGAAGGCGAGCACGAGCGTGCCCACGACGGCGAGCGGGAGGTTGTGGCCTGGCATCGCGCCGATGGTGCCGTCCGCGCGGAAGCGGCCCAGGCGCGGCCCGAGCACGATGGCGCCGGCGAGCGCGGTCACGCCGCCCGTCATGTGCACGACGCTCGAGCCGGCGAAGTCCACGTGCCCGTGGCCGAGCCCGGCGTTCGCGCCGAGCGCCGAGAGCCAGCCGCCGCCCCAGACCCAGTTGCCGTAGAGCGGGTAGAGCAGGGCCGACATGAACAGGCCGTAGAGGAGGAAGGCGCTGAAGCGCCAGCGCTCCGCCATGGCGCCGGTGGGGATCGTCGCGGCGGTGTCCATGAAGACCGCGGCGAAGAAGAACATCGCGAGGTGCGAGGGCTCCCGCGCGACGGTCACGAGCGCGAAGCGGGCGGCGCCGAAGAGGCCCCACTCCTGGCCGCCGAACGCGAGGGCGACCTCGTGTCCGCCCGGAGCGGAGGAGCCGAGCGTCGGCCAGGAGGCGACCCCGCCCATCATAAGGCCGTACCCGACGAGCCAGAACCCGAGGACGCCCACCGGGTAGACGACGAGGTTCATCGCCATCGTGTTCGCGGCGCTGCGCGCGCGCGTGAAGCCGGTCTCCACCATCGCGAAGCCGGCCTGCATGAACATGACGAGGAACCCGCAGAGCAGGACCCAGGCGAGGTTCAGCGCCGGCTCGAGGGACGTCCCCATGGCTCACCTCCGCTCGTGCGCGCCGGGCGGTGGGGCGGGGGCCTCGCCGGACATGCGCGCGCTCAGGAAGACCAGGGCGCCGAGCCCGAGGAGCAGGATCCCCACCGCGATCGCCGCGACGGTTCGGCGCCGCCCGCGCGAGCCCGCGCGCTTGCGCAGCTGGAGGAGCTCCGGGTCGCGCGCGGGCACCGCGGCGGGATCCGCGAGATCCCGCAGGAGCTCGGCGGCGCTCTCGTACCGGTGACGAGGATCCCGCTCGATCGCCTTGAGGATGATGGCCTCGAGACCGGGGTCGAAGTCCTTCACGTAGTAGGACGGGGCGCGGGGCTCCTCGGCCGCCTTGGCGCGCAGGAGCGAGCGGGCGTCGGGGCTGTCGAAGGGGAGCTTGCCGGTGTGCATCTCGTAGAGCAGCATCCCGAGCGCGTACACGTCGGTCCGGGCGTCGCCGCGCCGGCCGCGGATCTGCTCGGGCGCCATGTAATCGGGGGTCCCGATGGCGTTCGAGAGCGCACCCCAGGTGAGGCGGCGCGACGCGGTGGACATCGCGATGCCGAAGTCGAGGATCTTCACCTGCCCGCCCGCGGCGAGGAGCACGTTCTCGGGCTTCAGGTCGCGGTGCACGACGCCCTGCGACTCGAGGTACACGAGCGCGTCGCCCACCTGCCGGGCGACGTCGAGCGCCTGCGCGCGGGGGAGCGGGTGGCCGCGCAGGAGGGCGCGGAGCGACTTCCCCTCCACGAACTCCATCACCATGTACATCCGGCTCTTCTCGCGGGGCTTCAGGATCCGGACGAGGTGCGGATGGTCGAGCTGCTGGCCGATCTTCTCCTCGCGCTCGAACCGCTGCGAGAACACGATGTCCGCCTCGAGCTGGACGTGGGGGACCTTGAGCGCGACCGTGGCGCCGCTGAACGTGTCCTTCGCCTTGTAGATGGTCGCCATGCCGCTGCGCGCGAGCAGATCCGTGAGAACGTACTGGTCGAGCGCCTCGCCGACGACGGGGTCGTGCATCACGCCACCGGAGCCCGGGATGACATGGCGAGAGCCTAGTGCGCGGCGCCGCCGCGCTGCAACCAAACGTAGAGGTCCGGGTGCTTGACTTCGCGCTGGAGCGGGCCGTGCTCACCGACGTCGGCACGGAGCGTGACCACAACGAGGACGCCTGCGGCAGCGCCGCCGAAGGCGAGGCCTGTGGTCTCGTGGCCGTCGCGGACGGGGTGTCCCTCTCCCAGGCGGGCGAGGTCGCGAGCGACCTCGCGATCTCGTCGGTGCTCCGCGCGTTCGCCGAGGGGGCGCCCGCCCCCGCGGGCCAGCGGCTCTACCGCGCGGTCCAGCAGGCGAACATCGATCTGTACGACAAGGCGATCGCCGTCCCGGAGCTCCGTGGGATGTCCACCACGCTCACGGCGGCGGTCGTCGAGCGCGGCGAGCTCACCGCGGTGCACGTCGGGGACTCGCGCCTGTACGTCGTCCGCGGCCGCGAGATCGTGCAGCTCACGAAGGACCACACCGTCGCCGCCGAGAAGGTCCGGATGAAGCTCCTGTCCGCGGAGCGCGGGCGCACGCACCCGGACCGCTCGGTGCTCACCCGGAGCGTGGGGCGCGAGCTCATCGTCAGCCGCGATCGCGTGACGCGCCGGCTCGCCCAGGGCGACGTCCTCGTCGTCTGCACAGACGGGCTGCACGGCGTGCTCTCCGATGCGGAGATCGCGCGGCTCGTCGAGGACCGCCCGGCCGCGGAGGCCTGTCGGGCCCTCCTCGAGGCCGCGAACGCCAGGGGCACCCCGGACAACCTGAGCGCGGCGGTGCTGCGCGTGCTCGGGGAGACGCCCGGGGCGGAGGCGCCGAACGGCCTCGGCGCGCGGCTCGGGCGGCTCCTCGGCCGGCTGCGCCGAGCCTCGTGAGCGAGGCCCAGCCCGCCCGGCCGCCACGCGCGCAGGTTTCCGCGGGCGCGCCAGTCAATAGATTCCTGCAGTGACTCTCAGGGGGGACGGGGAAAGCCCGGCGGGGGAGCGGGGGGCGGCAGGCCCGGGTGGTGAGCTGACGCCCGGGCTCGGGCACGCGGAGCTGCGCGACGTCATCGACGCGGTGGATGAGGCCGTGCTCGTGTTCGACGACCGCGGCGACGTCGTGACGCTGAACCCCGCGGCCCGCCAGCTGCACGGGTGCGGGGGCGCGTGCCGGATGTCGCACGCGACGTACGTGGGGCGGTACGAGTTCGAGCGCCCCGACGGCACGCCGGTGGAGGCCCCGGAGCGGCCGCTCGCCCGCGCGCTGCGCGGGGAGGCGGTCCGCGACGTCGAGCTCCGGGTGCGCGACGCCGAGACCGGACGGCGCTGGACCGGTGTCTACACGGCCGTGCCGCTCGTGTCGTCGGAAGGGCGCAAGCTCGTCACCGAGACGATCCGTGACGTGACCGAGCTGCGGCGCGCGTACGAGGCGCTGCGCGACGCCGACCGGCGCAAGGACGAGTACCTGGCGATGCTCTCGCACGAGCTCCGCAACCCGCTCGCGCCCATCCGGAGCGCCGTGTTCCTCCTCGAGCGCGCCGATCCCGCGTCGGACGGCGCGCGGCGCGCGCGCGAGGTGATCGCGCGGCAGGTCGGGCACCTCGCCCGCATGGTGGACGACCTCCTCGACGTGTCGCGGCTCGCCCGCGGCCGCATCGAGCTGCGCCGCGCCCGGCTCGACCTGGGGGAGCTCGTCCGGCGGGTCGGGGAGGACCATCGCCTCGTCCTCGCCGAGCGCGGCGTGCAGCTCGAGGTGGAGGTCCCGTCCGAGCCGCTCGCGGTGGACGGCGACGCGACGCGCCTCACCCAGCTCCTCGGGAACCTCCTCCAGAACTCGGGGAAGTTCACGCCCAGGGGCGGGCGCGTCCTCCTCTCGATCGCGGCGGAGGGAGACCTGGCGGCGCTGCACGTGCGCGACACGGGCGCGGGGATCGAGCCGGGCCTGCTCGGCCAGGTGTTCGAGCCCTTCGTGCAGGAGGAGCGCACGCTCGCGCGGTCTACCGGTGGGCTCGGGCTCGGGCTCCCGCTCGTGAAGGGGCTCGCGGAGCTCCACGGTGGCACGGTGGAGGCCCGGAGCGAGGGGGCGGGCGCGGGGACGGAGTTCGTGGTGCGGCTGCCGCTCGCGCTCGGTCGCGGCGAAGGCGCGGCCGCAGAGCACGGGGCGGAGCGCGCGCAAGCCGCCGGGCGCTCCGTCCTCGTCGTGGACGACAACGTGGACGCCGCGGAGTCCCTCTGCGACGTGGTCGCCTTCCTCGGCCACTCGGTGGAGGCGGTCTACGACGGGAGGGCGGCGCTGGCGCGCGTGCGCGAGCGGCACCCGGACGTCGTGCTGTGCGACATCGGGCTCCCCGGGATGGACGGATACGAGGTGGCGCGCGCGATCCGGGCCGACCCGACGCTCGCCGGGATCCGCCTCGTCGCGGTGAGCGGCTACGCGCAGCCCGAGGACCGCGCGCGAGCCACGAACGCCGGGTTCGACGCGCACGTCGCGAAGCCCGCGGACCCGTCCGCCATCGAGCGGCTGATCACGTAGACCCGATATCACGCTGCGTCGCGTTCCTCGCGTCGCGCCGCGCCGGGGGTAGGATCGGGGCGTGGATCGGTACGAGCCCTTCGCCTCGCTCGCGGTGGCCGCTGCGGCGGGGCTCCTCATCGGCCTCGAGCGGGAGCGCGCGAAGCCGTCGGAGGAGTCGGGCCTCGCCTTCCTGGGCGGCGCGCGGACCCACCCTCTCCTCGCGCTCGTCGGGGGCGCGGCCATGCTCGCCTCGCGCGAGCTCGGCATCGCCGCGGTCGCGGTGCCGTTCTGTGGGCTCGTCCTGCTCCTCGCGCTCAACTACGCGGGCGAGGTCTGGCGCGACGTCCACCGCGGGATCACCTCCGAGGTGGCGCTCCTCCTCTCGTTCCTCCTCGGCGTCCTCTCCCTCACCCGCGGCGTGATGGAGCCCCGGCAGAAGATCTTCGCCGTCGCCTCGATCGCGGTGGTCGCGACCTTCCTCCTCTACGCGAAGCCGACGCTGCACCCGCTGGCGCGACGCATCTCGACCGAGGACGCCGCCGGGACGATCAAGTTCCTCGTGATCGCGGTGGTGGTGCTGCCGCTCCTGCCCGACCAGGCGTACGGGCCGCTCCGCGTGCTGAATCCTTTCCAGGTGGGCGTGCTGATGGTGCTCATCTCCGCCCTGTCGTTCGCCGGGTACGCCGGGATCCGGCTCTTCGGCGCGCGCCGCGGCCTCGGGCTCACCGGCGTGCTCGGCGGGCTCGTCTCGTCCACGGCGGTGACCCTCTCGATGTCGCGCCGCGCGCGGGAGAAGCCGGAGCTCGGCGACTCCGCCGCGCTCGCGATCATGCTCGCCTCGACGGTGATGTTCGTGCGGGTCCTCGTCCTCGCGGCGGTGGTGAACCCGTCGCTCGTGCTCGACGTCGCCTTCCCCGCCGGCTTCGCGGCCGTGGCCGGCATCGGCGTCTGCCTCGCCTTCTGGCTCCGCTCCGGGCGGGCCCGCCCTGGGGCGCAGGAGCTCGCGGTCACGAACCCGTTCGAGCTCGGCACGGCGCTCTGGTTCGCGCTCCTCTTCGCCCTGGTCCTGCTCGGCACGAAGGCGGCCTCGGTTTACCTGGGGACCGCCGGCACCTACGCGGCCGGCGTGCTCGCCGGCTCGACCGACGTCGACGCCATCACCCTCTCGATGTCGAAGCTCGCCGGCCCCTCGGGGGAGCTCTCGCACCAGGTCGCGGCGACGACGATCTTCCTCGGGACCGCCTCGAACACGGTGGTGAAGGGCGTCATGGCGGTGGCTGCGGGAGGTTGGGCCTTCGGGCGGCGGCTCCTCCTCGCCCAGCTGACGATGCTCGCCCTGGGCACCGTCGGCGCCGTGATCGGGTGGCTCCGGTAGCGGACCTCCCGCCCCGAACGGTGCGCTGGACTCGGGACCCGAGGTCGGGCATCTCAGTCGAAGGAGGTCGGGCATGAGCGAGGGCGGAGGAGCCGGGGGCATCGGGCCGCAGGGCGAGTCCATCCGGCGGGCGCTGCGCTGGCTCGACGACCAGGCGCGCGACCAGCCGAAGCCCGACCGGCCGAAGCTCGTCGCGGAGGCGGCGCGCCGCTTCGACCTCTCGCCGCTCGAGGAGGACTTCCTCCTCGGCAGCTGGGCTCGTCCCTCGCGCTGACGGGGGCTGAGGGTCTAGCGGCAATGCCGGTCATTTCGCAGTGCCGGCCTCTCGAGGTGGGACCGAACGCCGCCGAGGCGGGCCGGGGAAGGCGCCGTCCTCCTGCGCCGCCGCCAGAGTCGCGACCGGCGCTGGCCTGACGAGAGGGCCCGGAAACGCAGACGCCGGCGCACGCCCGGGCGCGCCAGCGGCCCACGGCAACGGAACCGGACTGCGACCGGCACGGCGCAACCAGTGCGGGCGCCACCGAGGACGAGCGGGTCTGGCGTGTGCCGCTGTCACGCCGCGTGCACGCCGGCTCCGTCGATCGGAGCGGTCCGAACGCAGCGACGGCGGCGTGCT
>DASWCJ010000067.1:0-19116 GCA_036390155.1 Anaeromyxobacter sp. | reverse complement strand
ACGTGGTGGCACGGCCTCGGGCTGGTGCTGCGCAACCGGAGCACCTGGCCGGGGTTCTTCGTGAACCTCGGGCTGGGCGGCTCCTACATCGCGTTCGCCGGGCTCTGGGCGGGACCGTACCTGCGCGCGGTGCACGGGATGACGAACGACCGCGCCTCGGTCCACACCTTCGTCATGCTCCTCGGCTTCGCCTCCTGCTCCCTCCCCATCGGCTGGGTCTCCGACCGGCTCCGCCGGCGGCGGCTGCCGGCGGTGGCGCTCGGGCTCGTCCACGTCGCGTGCTGGGTGCCGCTCGTCGCGGGGGTGCCGCTCTCCGTCGCGGAGAGCCTCCCGCTCTTCGCGCTGCTCGGCTTCTCCGCGCCCGCGTTCACGCTGTCGTGGGCGAGCGTGAAGGAGGTGAACGCGCCCGCGCTCTCCGGCACCGCGATGGCCGTCGCGAACACCGGCGTGTTCCTCGGCTCGCTGATCTACCAGCCGCTCGTGGGCTTCGTGCTCGACCGGGCCGGCTGGCGCCCCGCGCTCCTCGTGCTTGCGGGCTGCGCCGCGGGGGGCGTCCTCGCGGCCGCGCTCGTGCGCGAGACCTTCTGCCGGAACGTCACCGTCGCCGACGGGTGAAAAGGCCTCACGCCTCGCCCGCGAGCGCGCGGACGAGCTTGGGTCGGACGCCGGTCGCGGCGAGGAGGGCGTCGAGCCGCTCCCGCGCCTCGCGCGAGCCGCCGCGCACCTTCCGCCCGAGGAGGAGCTCGTTCTTCATCGAGTGCTCCCAGCCGGTGAGCTCCGTGACCGTGACCCGGTAGCCCGCCGCCTCGAGGGCGAGCGCGCGCACCACGTTCGTGAGGTGCGAGCCGAACTCGCGGCGGTGCCACGGGTGCTCGAAGAGCGGCGCGACCGCCGCCGCGGGCGTCGCGGCCTCCGAGAGCTGCCGCGCGACCTCCGCCTGGCAGCAGGGGACGACCGCGACGTGGTCCGCGTTGTGGCGAATCGCGAGGAGGAGCGCGTCGTCGGTCGCGGTGTCGCAGGCGTGGAGCGCGGTGACGAGGTGCACGCGCTCCGGCACGGGCGCCGCGTCGATGGGTCCCGGGACGAAGCGGAGCCGGTCGAACCCGAGCCGCGCCGCCCGCTCCGCCCCCGCCTGCGCGAGCTCCTCGCGCGACTCGAGCGCGAGGAGCGTTCCCTTCCCCGCGGGGGCGAGGAACAGCTCGTACAGGATGAAGCCGAGGTAGCTCTTGCCCGCGCCGCAGTCGGCCACGACCGGCTCGCCGAACCGACCGAGCACGTCGTCGAGCGCCGGCGCGAGCAGGCCCGCGAGGTGGTTCACCTGCTTCAGCTTGCGCAGGCTGTCCGCGTTGAGGTCGCCCGTGCGCGTGAGCAGGTGGAGCTCCCGCAGGAGCCCGGGGGAGGTCCCGGGGAGGAGCTCGCGGCGGACCGCGTCGCCTTTCACCTGCCTGCGCACGACTCCGTTCTAACCCAAAGCACCGTCGTGTCGCGCGTTCGGGCGCGGCACGCCGCGGGAGACGTCCGGGCGAGCGACTCCGGCCGGGCCCCACGGTGGCGGGCTTCCGCCCGCTCTCGTCGGGGCTCTGGCGTCGGCGAGGGGGACCCGGTAACCCTTCCCTGATGGCGTCGCCGAAGGCGTACCTGGGGCTGCCCGCCCCCTGGCTGGTCGCCCACCGCGGCGGGAGCCGGATCGCGCCGGAGAACACGCTCACCGCCTTCGACCGCGCCGCGGCGCTCGGCGCGGACGCGATCGAGACCGACGTGCGGCTCTCGCGCGACGGCACCGTGATGGTCTTCCACGACGAGGACACCCTCGCCCTCACCGGGCAGCCCGGCACGATCGAGACGCGGACCGCCGCCGAGATCGAGGCGCTCGACGCGGGGTTCTCGTTCACGGAGGACTCGGGCGGCTCGTTCCCGCTGCGCGGCGCGGGGATCCGGATCCCGACCTTCGCGGAGGCGCTCCGCCGGTACCCGCGGATGCGCTTCAACGTGGACGCGAAGACCGAGGACCCCGCGCTCGCGGACGCGCTCGCCCGCGTGGTGCGCGAGGCGCGGGCCGAGGAGCGGGTCTGCGTGGGCTCGTTCTTCGACGGTCAGGCGGAGCGCCTCGGCGCGCTCCTGCCGGGCGTCGCGCGCTTCCTCCCGCAGGACGCGGCGAGGCGCCACGTCCTCGCCGCGAAGTCCGGCGCCGCGCCGGTCGGCCTCCCCGGTGGCTACGACCTCGCCGACCTCCCCGCGCGAATGGGCGACGTCACCGTCATCGAGCCGCCGGTCGTCGAGCACTTCCATCGGCTCGGGATCCCGGTGCACGTCTGGACCGTGGACGATCCGAACGAGATGCGGGCCCTGCTCGACCTCGGGGTGGACGGGATCGTCACGGACCGGCCGGACGTGCTGAAGCAGGTGCTGGGGCGGTAGGCGTGGCGGCCTGGCGGATCCCCGTTCGCGGCGGGGCCTCATTGTCGGCAGCGGTGGCGTGGGGCCTGGGCATGGCACCGTG
This sequence comes from Anaeromyxobacter sp., assembly GCA_036390155.1. Classification (GTDB taxonomy): domain Bacteria; phylum Myxococcota; class Myxococcia; order Myxococcales; family Anaeromyxobacteraceae; genus Anaeromyxobacter. The sequence goes on along the minus strand of DASWCJ010000067.1, from coordinate 16,616 downwards.
AACGGCGCCTCACAGTCAGATCGCCCAATCAAGCGGACGGAGCAGACGCTGGCCGCGCTCCTCGGCCACGAGCCGACCGGGCTGGAGTCGGCGCGCGAGGTGGACGAATACCACGTGTCGCCGAACCTCATTCGCCAGTTGCACCAGGGGTACGCCGTCGTGCAGATCAACGCGCCGCCGACGCTCGACCTGGTGAGGCTCGACCATCTCGACACCTCGCGGTTCCCGGCGTACTTGCCGCCGCTGCAGGGGCGCGCGCCGTCGACTGGGATCGACCTCAGGAGGCGCGCCGCTCGGCGCGACTCGAGCTCGCCGCAGCCGGTCGCGCCGGCGACGCTGATGTTCGAGGGAGCCTGGTCTTCCCGCGATTCCCGAGTCGGAGCTAGTCGCGCCCTGATTCGAGGGCCCGGCGCGCGGCGGCAGCAATCCGCGCTTCCGGCTTGCGCTCGGGGTGCGGGGTAATCACCCACCGTGCCCCGAGCCCCCGTGCGACCCCCTCAACGTACCCTCTTCGCCGCTCCACCTTCAGCTGGAGCGCGTCGGCGAACTGCTTGAACCAATCAAGACCCGTCATGACGAGCATTCTGCGGGGGCGGAACGTGTCGACCTCAAGACGGAGTAGCTCGACGCAGCGCGCAAGTTGCGCTTGCTTGAGCTTGGCACTGGGGTTTCCACCGTTGAATGGGGCCACCTTGTAAAGGTTCGACCAGCAGAGACGGCTCGCCCACGACTCCGGGAATCTCCCCGTCGGATCAGAGACCGCCTTCGCTGTGCGCCAGAACGCGGAGTTGGCGGTGTTGTAGACCCTCGACAGCTGCCACTGCCGGGTGACCCAGGACAGCGGGCACGCGCCGATGGGGTCCGCCGCCGATTCGCTGCGGGCGATGCTCACGATTCTCTGGCGGCGCGACCATGTGCGAGCGTCGCTTGCTCGCCATGCTGTGTCATCCCAACCATTCACCGCCCGCCCTACGACCATCAGGCGCTCCGCCCCGCGGCGGAACCGCATTCCGCGCATGGGCCACAAGACAACGAGGCGCCGCCTTCCTGCAACGCAAGCTGAGTCGGCGAGCATCCTGTTGAACGCGGCATCGTAGACCCGCCCCAGAGGCATGTTGCGAGCGTACCACCGCAGGATCTTGGAGAAGCGATCCTCGACGGCTCGCCGAGATCACCGGGAGCAAGTCTGATAGCGTGTCCGCGCTGGCGAGATCCAGCGCTCGCGTGGGTCCGGGTTCTCGCTGAGGTCCCGACGTTCTTCTACATTCTCAACCATAGGGAGACCTCGATCCCCGGCGAGGAGGCGAAGGATGGAGGCAATCGCAGGCTACCAGGCGGTCTACCTGACGGACGCCGATGACCTGACCGACGTCGGCGACGACCCGAGCTTCAAGTCTCCTTTCCCGACGTGGGGGATCTGTCGCCCGGATCTTCGGTCGCGACTCGAGGTCGGGGATTCGCTCTTCTTCGTGGCCTACCACCGGCCAAGTCGCAAGTACTACGCGCGAGGGCTCTTTGTCGTTCGCGAGCTGATCACGCACACGGGCGCGGCCCGTCGTTTCGAAGGGCGCCACAACGTGTTGTTGACGAAGGGCGAGCCGGGACCGAACCCCGAGTGGAAGGGCGCGTGGAAGAAAAAGGACCTGGCGGTCACGCCGCCGCCGGACTTCCTTGTTTCCGTTGTCGACTCGACCGGCGAGAAGTGGTGGCACGCGGCCTATGACGATCACGAGATCGACAACTGGAAATGCAGTCGCATCTTCTTGTGCAAACGCCCCACGCTGATCCGGTGCCTGGCGTCGGGACGCTGTGCCCGGGAGCGGAGCATCAACGATCCGAAGCATGCGAACTACGTCGTCGGGGACCCCGATCGGTCCTGTGTCGTGAAGACGAAGACGCCGTATTCGGACGTGGCGAGCGCGTGCGGCCTGCTCGAACAGCCCACCCGCAGGGCGAACCAGCATCCTTACGACAACCTAACGAAATCCCAGGTCCAAGCTTCAGACCTGGTTCGCGTCCAGCGGACGCCCGGTTTCGGAGATGGAGGCTACCCGCGGCGATTCAACGGTCGAGGGCTGCCGAGGTAAGTAGCGGTTCACCGCACGCCCGGCGTCCTCCCTGGGGTCCTCCCGCACGCGATCGGGACCGGACCAAGTCGGTCGCGGCCGCGGTCCTGCTGTCAGATGGGTCGGCGTCCGGCGTCTTCGCGTCAGCGGAGGGCGGTATTTCTTCCCTGGCTTCGGAGACCGTGAATACGCGATGTTGACATTAGCGTCAACAGCTCGTATTCACCTTTCGCGTGCGCGTGATATCTGACCGCCAAGCCGTCGAACTGTTCCACCTCCACTTCGTACGCCTGCTCTGCTCGGGACCGTCGAAGGGCAGCTTCGCCATCAAAGGCGGCTGCAACCTACGGTTCTTCTTCGAGAGCGTCCGGTATTCCGAAGACATCGACCTCGACATCGCTGGACTGCCGGTCCACGCGCTGAAGGAGAAGGTCTCCGCCGTCTTGAGCGGCCCGGCACTGTCGCTGGCGCTCCGAAGCCGCGGCATCGCGATGACGAGCGTTAGCGCGCCCAAGCAAACCGAGACGACGCAGCGCTGGAAGCTCGGCCTCTCCGCCGAAGGGCACGCTCTCCCGCTCCACACGAAGATCGAATTCTCGCGGCGACCCACGATGGAGGAAGCCAAGGTCGAGCCGATCGCGGCAGCCGTCCTCGCCGAGCACCAGCTGATGCCCTTCCTCGCGCCTCACTACCCCCTCGGAGCGGCCCTGCGCCAGAAGGTCGGAGCACTCGCAGGTCGGAGCGTCGTCCAGGCGCGGGACGTGTTCGACCTCGGTGTGCTGTTCGCGAAGTCAGGGGGGAAGGTGGAGGCGCTTCAGCCGATCCGCTCCGTCCTCCCGAAGGCGATCGAGCGGGCGATGGAGGTCTCCTACGCCGACTTCAAGTCCCAGGTGGCGTCGTACCTGCAGCCCGACCTGCTCGACACGTACGGATCTCGCGAGGCGTGGGACGCCCTCCAGATGCGGGTCGTCGAGCTGTTGGAGAAGGCGGCGTCATGAACGCCAGCGAAGCTCTGGGACGGCTTCGGAGCCTTCACATACCGGCCGCGACCACGTCCGATGCTGCGGCCGTTCTCGGTCTATCGACCGAGGCCGCGAGCCACACGCTGCGGCGGCTCGCTTCGTCGGGCCTGGTGACCCCGGTGCGCCGGGGGCTCTGGGCGCTCTCCGACCGGCCCGATCCGCTGGCCTTGGCCGAGTACGTGACCGCACCGTATCCGAGCTACGTATCGCTGCAGACCGCGCTCTACCGGCGCGGCATGGTCGCGCAGATCCCGTCCATGATCTATCTCGTCTCCCTCGCGCGCAGCGACCGCATCGAGACGAAGGTCGGGACCTACAGCGTCCACCACATCCGCCCCGAGCTGTTCGGCGGGTTCGAGCACGATCCGGCGTCGGGGACGAAGCTCGCGCTTTCGGAGAAGGCGCTCTTCGACTTCCTCTACCTCTCTCCCACCCGAGGGCGCCTGTTCGCCGCGTTGCCCGAGCTCGAGTTGCCGCGCGGCTTCCGCCGCAGCGTCGCGCGCGCATGGGCTGACCGCATCCCCTCGCGCCGCTCGCGAACGATAGTGCAACGCAAGTTGGACGACGTGCTGGCACGCGGATGAGGAGACACGCGCCTCGACGTGGCGATCTCCTCCGTTGAGCTCAGCAGCAGCGCGAGGCAGCCCGCGATCCGCTTCCGGTCATTATCATCGTCCTCATCATGTTCCTGGTGATCGTCGCCGGTCGATTGCCCTCCAGCGACCCGGCAAAGCTCAGGACATCCAGTACGCCGGGGGCGTTCTCGTCCGCAAACAGTTGTTGGAGGAGCTGCAGGGCCTCGTCGCGTTCCCGCGCCGCCGCGATTGCTTCCGCGACAACGACCGGCGTCTTCTTCCTGACGTAGGCGTACCGATCGAACCCGTCTTTCGGATTCTTGGGGCGGCGAATCCGGATCGCATCCACCTTCATCAGCACGAAATCGACCGGGTTCGGCGTCTTGAGCCTCACCTCGCGCGCTCCGACACGGAAGCGAAGCTCGCTTGCCCTCGCGAGCACCTGCTCCCCCCGCGGCAGCTAGGTCATGGGCGTCGCCGGCGTCGGCGTGCCTTGCGGCCTGAACAGGTCCAGCCGGACGTAGACCTCGCCGATCTGCTTCTCCCATTGGAATTCTCTGCGTCCTCGCTGGTATCCGGACCCGCGAAGAATCTTTCGGCGCCTTGTGGACCGACAGATCCTGCATGAACCGAGGCCCGTCCCCGTCCAGGAAGAATGCGTCCCGGACTCCTTCGAGCTGGGGGGCGTCTCCGGACAGGCGGCGCGGAGCGTGCCGAGCCCGCCCTACTGGTGCTGGCTCGCGAGGTCCGGGTGCTTCGACACGAACTCGTCGAAGTTTCCGGGAAAGTCGAGCACCGGCTCGTTCCGGTGCATCACCCAGACCCGCGAGCAGACCTCGCGGATGAGCTCCTGGTCGTGGGTGACCACGATGACGGTCCCCTCGTACCGCTGGAGCCCCTCGGACAGCGCGGCGATGGACTGCAGGTCGAGGTGGTTCGTCGGCTCGTCGAGGACGAGGACGTTGTCCTTGAAGAGCATGAGCTTCGCGAGGAGGAGCCGGACCGTCTCGCCGCCGGAGAGGGTGGTGGTCGGCTTCATCCGCTCCTCGCCGGAGAAGAGCATCCGACCGAGGAGGCCCGAGATCTCCTCGTTCGAGAGCTTGTCCTCGAGCTCGCGCAGCCAGCCGAACGCGGTCGTGCCCGGGCGGATCACGCCCGCCTGGTCCTGCGGGAGGTACCCGACCTGCGCCTGGTGGCCCCACTTCACGTGGCCGGAGTCCGGCTGCAGGTCGCCCGCGATCATCTTCACGAGCGTCGTCTTGCCGACGCCGTTCCGGCCGATGACGCCGATCTTCTCGCCCCGGGTCACGAGGCCCGAGAACGGCTGCACCACCTCGTTGCCGGCGCCGTAGCGCTTCGCGATCGACTCGATCGTGAGGGTCTGCTTCCCGGAGGGGACCTTCTGCTCGAACTTGATGAAGGGCGCGGCGATGTTCGACCGCTTCATGTCCTCGAGCTTGAGCTTGTCCATCGAGCGGATCCGGCTCTGGACCTGGGAGGCGCGGGTGCCGGCGTGGAAGCGGGCGACGAAGTCGCGGAGCTGCTCGATCTTCTTCGCCTTCTCCGCGTTCTCCGACTCGATGCGCGACCGGACCTGCCCCTTCTGGCGGATCATCTGATCGTAGCCGCCCGTGTAGGTGATGATCGTCTCGTAGTCGATGTCGGCGATGTGCGTGCAGATCGCGTTCAGGAAGTGGCGGTCGTGCGAGATGGTGATGAGCACGCCGTCGTAGGCGTGGAGGAACTTCTCGAGCCAGCGGATCGAGTCGATGTCGAGGTGGTTCGTGGGCTCGTCGAGCAGCAGCCCCGCCGGCTTCCCGAAGAGCGCCTGCGCGAGCAGCACGCGCAGCTTGTAGCCGCCCGTGAGCGCGCGCATGGGCTGGTCGTGCCAGGGCTCCTCGATGCCGAGCCCCTGGAGCAGCTCGGCGGCGTCCGCCTCGGCGGAGTAGCCGTCCTCCTCGCCGATGGTGGTCTCGAGCTCCGCGAGCCGGTGGCCGTCCTCGTCGCTGATGTCGCTCTTCGCGAGGAGCCGCTCCTTCTCGGCCATCGCCGCCCAGAGCGTCCCGTTGCCCATGAGGACGACGTCGAGGACCCGGTTGTCCTCGAACTTGTAGTGGTCCTGGCGGAGGATGCCGAGCTTCTTCGGGCGCAGGACCTTGCCCGTGTCGGACTCCTCGTCGCCCGAGAGGATCTTCATGAACGTCGTCTTCCCGGCGCCGTTCGGGCCGGTGAGGCCGTAGCGGTTCCCGGGCGCGAACGAGACGTCCACGTCCTCGAAGAGCTTCTTCGGGCCGAAGGCCTTGGTGACGTTCTGCACGGAGATCATGGCCGCGACTGTGTAGCGGAATGCGGGCGAACGTGCCAGCGCCGCGGTCCTCGACCGGGCCCCGGCACCCAAGCTACGCTCGGCGCACCTTGGCCGCCCCGCCGCCGGATGCCCCACGCGAGCGCCTGCTGTCCGGCCAGGCCGGGCGGGCGCTGCTCCTCCTCACCGGGGTGAACCTCCTCAACTACCTCGACCGCTTCGTCGTCTCGGCGCTCGTCGAGAGCCTCCGCGCGGATTTCTGGCTCACCGACGCGAGCCTCGGCGGGCTCCAGCCCGCGTTCCTCGTCGTGTACACGATCGCGTCGCCGGTGTTCGGTGTGCTCGGCGACCGGCGGCGTCGCCCGCCCCTCCTCGCCGCGGGCATCGCCATCTGGTCCTTCGCGACGCTCTTCTCCGGGTTCGCCCGCGGGTACTGGGGGCTCTTCGCCGCGCGCGCCGCCGTCGGCATCGGCGAGGCGGCCTACGGCACGATCTCGCCCGGCCTCCTCGCCGACCACTACGGCCCCAGGACCCGTGGGCGCGCGTACGCCCTCTTCTTCGCGGCGATCCCGATCGGCTCCGCGCTCGGGTACGTGGTGGGCGGCCTCGTCGACCGCACCCTCGGCTGGCGCGCCGCCTTCTGGTTCGCGGGGGCGCCTGGGCTCGTGCTCGCGTTCCTCTGCCTGCGCCTCGTCGACCCGCCGCGCGGCGCCGCGGAGCGGGCCTGGGCCATCTCCGGCGACGGCGGGGTCTCCGCGACCTATCGGCGGCTCGTCGCGAACCGGACCTACGTCTTCACCGTGCTCGGCTATGCCGCGTACACCTTCGCGGTCGGGGGGATGGCGTTCTGGATGCCCGCCTTCCTCGAGCGCACGCGCGGCGTCCCGCGGGGCGTCGCGACCGTTCAGTTCGGCGCGATCGTCGTCGCGACCGGCTTCCTCGGGACCTTCGCGGGCGGCTACCTGTCGGACTTCCTGCGCCGGCGCTTCGCGCAGGCCGACCTGTGGGTGTGCGGGATCTCCGCCCTGCTCGCCGCGCCGTGCGCCCTCGTCGTCTTCACGACCTCGCGCCCGGTCCTCTACCTCGGCGCGATGGTCGTCGCGCAGCTCCTCCTCTTCGCGTCCACCGGGCCCGTGAACGCAGCGATCGTGGCGGAGGTCCCCCCGTCCGAGCGCGCGAGCGCCGTCGCCCTTTCGATCTTCTCGATCCACGTGCTCGGGGACGTGATCTCGCCGCCGCTCATCGGGTTCCTGTCGGACCGCTCCTCGCTCGGACAGGCGGTGCTGATCGTCCCGGTGGCGGTGCTCCTGGCCGGGCTCGTCTGGTCGTTCGCGGCCTGGCGCGAGGAGCGCGCGGCGCGGGCTCAGCGGCGCGCGAGCGCGTCCGCGTAGGCGCGCGAGAGCCCCTCCGCGATCGCCTCGTCGGAGAAGCGCTCGACGTGGCGCAGCCCCTCCTCGCGCATGCGCGCGCGGGCGCCCTCGTCCTCGAGCAGGCGCGCGAGCGTCGCGCGAAGGCCCTCGACGTCGTGCGGGTCGACGTAGGCGGAGCCCGGACCGCCCGCCTCGGCGAAGCAGCCACCCTTCGTCGTGACGACGGGCGTCCCCGAGAAGAGGGCCTCGACGATGGGGATCCCGAACCCCTCGAAGAGCGACGGGTAGAGCGACACCGTCGCGAGCCGGTACAGGGCGGCGAGATCCGGGGTCGAGACGTCGGAGAGGAGTCGCACTCGCGCAGCGAGCCCGTGCGCGCGGGCGAAGGAGATGAGCTCCTCGGCGTACGGGGTCGGGCGGCCGACCGCGACGAGCAGCACGCCCGGGAGCCGCTCGAGCGCCTGCAGCGCGAGGAGCAGGTTCTTGCGGCGCTCGATGGTGCCGACCGCGAGCAGGAACCGCTCCGGCAGCTCGTACCGCGCCGCGACTTCCTGGAGCCGCTCGGGCGCCACCGGCGTGCGGAACGCCTCCCGGCAGGTCTGGTAGACGACCCGGATCCGCGCCGGATCCACGTCGTAGAGCTCGACGAGGTCGCGGGCGGTCTGCTCCGAGACCGAGATCACGATGCCCGCGCGCCGGACCGCGCTCCGCGCCTTGGCCGCGTAGATGCGCCGGTCGATGGGCGAGTAGAGCTCGGGGAGCCGCTCGAAGATGAGGTCGTGGATCGTGACCGCGCTCGCGACGCCGCCCTTCTCGAGGCCGAGCGGGAGCTCGTTCGAGAGTCCGTGGAAGAGGGCGATCCCGTCCCGCCGCAGATCTCCGGCGACGAGGCGCGTGCGCCAGAGCGAGGGGAAGGCGCGGGCGAGCGCGGAGCGGGGGCCGCGGACCTCGACGCGCCCCGCTCCCGCCTCGGGCGGCAGCGCCGCCGGTCGCGGGCTGTACGCGAAGTACGCGTGCTCGGGCCGGCGCGTCGCGAGGATGCGCAGGACGTCCCGGGAGTAGTTCCCGAGGCCGGTCGCGTTGTGGAACACGCGCTTCGCGTCGAAGCCCACGTTCATGCAGAGACGGGCAGCTTTACCGTCCCCGAGCGCGGCGGCGCAAGCGCGGTCACGAGCTGGCCGGCCCGGGCCCGGTCCTCTACGATGCCCGGCATGGATCCGAATCCCCAGGACGGCCGGCTCGAGGAGGCGATGCGCCGCTCGCCCGAGCTCGCCGCGATGCTCGCGAAGGACCGCGCGGACCCGCTGCGCCGCTTCCGCCGGCTCGCCGCGGTGCTCGGCGCCCTCGGAGTCGCGATCGTCGTCCTCTGGCTCGCGGTGCGTGGGATCTCGCGGTGGCGGAGCCACGACGAGCCGGCGACCGAGATCGACAACTCCGTGTACCTCCCGCCCATCAAGACCGAGAAGGCCCCGACCGGCGAGGAGATCGCCCCCTTCACCGGCTTCGCCGTGTCGGTCGACACCGTGCCGCAGGGCGCGCTGGTCTCGATCGCCGGCAAGGTGCGGGGCGAGGCCCCGGTCCTCGCGAGCGTCGACTGCAAGGGGACCGAGAAGGTCGCGATCGGGGTGCGCAAGGAGGGCTATCGCTCCGTCCGGCGCGAGCTCCAGTGCCGCGCGGACCAGCTCGTGAAGCTCACGATCCCGCTGGAGAGGTGAACGCTGCGGCGGGTGGAACGGATCTTCTGCGCGTGCTGCCCGGGGCTCGAGCCCGTCCTCGCGGGCGAGCTCGGCGCGCTCGGGCTCGAGGCGCGCGCGGTGCCCGGGGGCGCGGAGGCGGAGGGGGAGGACGCGGCCGCGCTCGCCTGCCTCGCGTCGCGCGCGGCGGACACCGTGCTCCTCCGGCTCTGGGAGGGGCCCACGGCGGACCTGCCCGCCGGCAAGCGCGCCGCGCGCCGCCTCGCGGGCGCGGCGGAGCTCGCGATCCGGACCTCCGGCGCGGCGGCGACGATCTCGGTGGACGCGGCGGGCGCGCCCCTCCACCGGCGCGGGTGGCGCGCCCGGATCGGCGCCGCCCCGCTCCGCGAGACCGTCGCCGCGGGGATGCTCCTCGCCTGCGGCTGGGAGGGGGACCGCCCCTTCCTCGATCCGATGTGCGGCTCCGGGACGATCGCGATCGAGGCGGCGCTCCTCGCAGCCCGCCGCGCGCCCGGCCTGGGACGGGCGTTCGCCTTCGAGGGGCTCCCCGGCCACGACCCGGCCCGGACGGAGCGGCTCCGCGCGCGGCTCGCGGCGCTCGCGCGCCCGGTGAAGGTCCCGATCCTCGGGTCCGATCGGAACCAGGGCGTGCTTCGCCTCGCGGAGAAGAACGCGCGCGCGGCGAGCGTCGGCGAGGTGGTGCGGCTCCGCCGCGAGGACGCCGCGCGTGTCGTCCCGCCGCCCGGCCCCGGGCTCTGCGCGACGAACCCGCCGTGGGGCCTCCGCCTCGACGAGGGGACGCGCGAGGCGTGGGCGGCGCTCGGCGCGCTCCTCCCCCGCCTCGCCGGCTGGGAGGTCGCGATGCTTGCCCCCGACCGAGGCGTCGAGCGCCTCCTCCCCGTCGCGCCGATCTCCGCGACCGCGGTCCGCCCGGGCGGGGTCGCCTGCCGGTTCCTGCGCTTCGCGCCTCACTGAACGGAGTGCGCCAGCCCGCCGGGCAGGCGGCGCGCGGCCGCCGCGCACATCCTGCCCTCATGTGGAGGGACCTGCTCGTCCGGCTGCTCGGCGTCCGGCGTCCCGCGCGGCATGCTTGCGCGGGGACCCTCGCGCCGCGCCGTGCGCGCGCCGGCCCGCCGAAGATCGCGGTGCGCGAGGTGGGGCACCGGTTCCAGGAGTTCGTCGCGCTCGCGGACGTGAGCATCGACGTCCACGCCGGCGAGTTCGTCTGCCTCGTCGGACCCTCCGGCTGCGGCAAGACCACCCTCCTCTACGCGCTCGCCGGGCACATCGCGCCGACCGGCGGCCGAATCACGATCGACGGCCTCGAGGTGAAGGGGCCGAGCCCGGACCGGCTCCTCGTGTTCCAGGAGCCGGCGCTCTTCCCGTGGCTGACGGTGCGGCAGAACCTCGTGTTCGCGCTGCGGGCCCGTCACCTCCCCCGGGAGCAAGCGGACGACCGCGCGCGGGCGTTCGTCTCGCTCGTCCAGCTGGACGGGTTCGAAGACGCGCTCCCGCACCAGCTCTCCGGCGGAATGCGGATGCGGGTCCAGCTCGCGCGGGCGCTCGCCGTCGATCCCGCGGTGCTGCTCATGGACGAGCCGTTCGGGGCGCTCGACGCCCAGACGCGGAGCGCCATGCACCAGCTCCTCCAACGGATCTGGCTCCGCGACCGGAAGACCGTCGTCTTCGTCACGCACGACGTCCGCGAGGCGCTCGTGCTCGGGGACCGGGTCGTGGTGATGGCGGATCGGCCCGGACGCGTCCTCCACGACCTCGACGTGCGCCTCCCGCGGCCGCGGGACCCGGACGACCAGCAGCTCGTCGAGCTGTCGAGGTGGATCCGCGCGGAGCTGAACCAGAGCGGACCGGAAACCGAGACGCGGTCGGGGGCGCAGCCCCCGGGGGCGGAGGGTGAGGATGATGCGCGAGCGCATGAAAGGGGCGGTCCTCCTCGCGGGATCTCTCCTGACGTGGGAGCTTCTCGCTAGGTTCGGCCCGTGGCCCCGCTGGCTCTTCCCCGGGCCCGGCGCGGTCCTCGCGAGCCTCGTCGCGCTCGCGGGCGACGGCCGGCTCGGGGCGGCGGTGCTCCGCTCGCTCGGCCGGCTCGCGCAGGGGTACGCGCTCTCGGCCGCGATCGGCGTCCCGCTCGGCGTCGCGATGGGCCGGAGCGCCTGGCTCCGCGCCGCGCTCCGCCCGGCCGTCGTCGGCCTGCAGGCGCTCCCCTCGATCTGCTGGCTCCCGCTCGCGATCCTCTGGTTCGGCCTGTCCGAGGCCGCCATCCTCTTCGTCGTGCTCATGGGCTCGCTCCTCGCGATCGCGATCGCCACCGAGGACGCGGTGGCGGGGGTGGATCCGATCCTCCTGCGCGCCGCCGGCACCCTCGGGATCCGCGGCTCGAGGTTCCACCTCGGCGTCCTCCTCCCGGCCGCGCTGCCCGGGATCCTCACGGGGTTGAAGCTCGGGTGGAGCTTCGCCTGGCGCGCGCTCATGGCGGGCGAGCTGCTCTTCGTCTCCGGCGGCCTCGGGCAGCTCCTCCAGACCGGGCGCGAGCTACTCGATCCCGCCCTGGTGATGGCGGTGATGCTCGCGATCGTCGCGATCGGCACGGCGGTGGACCGCGCGCTGTTCCGCACGCTCGAGCTCCGCGTCCGGCGCCGCTGGGGCCTCCTCGAGGCGACCTGAGGGACCTTGCGCGCGCGCCTCGCCACGCTCGCCGTCGCGGTCGGCCTCGCCGCCGCCCTCTCCTCGGGCTGCCGGCGCGAGCAGGCCGACGGGCCGCTCCGCCTCGGGTACTTCCCGAACGTCACCCACGGACAGGCGCTCGTGGGCGTGGACGACGGCACGATCGCGGCCGCGCTCGGCGGCCGGCTCGAGACCCGGATGTTCAACGCCGGACCGGCGGCGATGGAGGCGCTCCTCGCCGGGAACCTCGACGCCTCCTATGTCGGCGCGGGTCCGGCGGTCATCGCGTACCTGCGCTCGCAGGGCGAGCTCCGCGTCGTCGCCGGAGCGGTCTCCGGAGGCGCCGTCCTGGTGGTCCGCGACGCCCGCTCGGCGGAGGACCTCGTCGGACGGCGGGTGGGCTCGCCGCAGCTCGGGAACACCCAGGACATCGCGCTCCGGCTCTGGCTGCGCGCGCGCGGCCTCTCCGACCGGGGCGGGCCGCGCGGCGTGGAGGTGACGCCCCTCGCGAACGCGGAGCTCCTCTCGATGTTCACCCGCGGCGAGCTCGCCGGCGCGTGGGTGCCCGAGCCCTGGGGCGCGCGGCTCGTCGCCGAGGCCGGGGGTCGCATCCTCGTGGACGAGCGCTCGCTCTGGGAAGGGGGCCGGTTCCCGAACACGGTGCTCGTCGTCTCCCGGCGCGCGCTCGAGCGCCGGCCCGGCGAGGTCGCGGCGCTCCTCCGCGCGCACGTGGCGCTGACGCGCCGCTGGCGCGCCGATCCGGCCGGCTTCGGGCGGCTCGTGAACGAGGCCTACGGCCGCCGGACCGGGAAGCCGCTCACCGATCCCGTCCTGCGGGACGCGCTCTCGCGCCTCGAGCCGCTCTCGGAGCCTCTGGCGCCGCAGCTCGCCCGGATGGCGCAGGACACGCAGGCGCTCGGCTTCGCGCCGAAGGGCGACGTCTCGGGCCTCGTGGACGCGACGTTGCTCCGCGACCTCGCCCGCCCCTCTCCCTGACCCTCCCCTGAGGGGAGAGGGAAATGGGAGGGGTGGCCGCGAGTGAGCCCGCGGCGTCAGCGCGCGAGCGACCGGAGCTGCTTCGCCGTGAGGAGCCAGCGCAGGGTCCCGCCGCCTGGCCGGACGGGCCCTTCGAACGAGACGAAGCACGCGCCGCCCTTCTCGAGCGCGACGACGTCCGTCGCTCCGCCCGTGGTGAGCAGGGCGACGAGCTGCGAGAGGTCCGGCTCGTGGCCGACGATCGCGACCGTCGCGGTGCGCCGCTGCCGGCGGAGCCAGGCGAGGAGCGCGCGCGCCGGCGCCCCGGGCTCGAGCGGCTCGAGGCGCAGCGGCTCGCACCCGAGCGCGGGCGCGAGGAGCTCGGCCGTCTCCTCCGCCCGGAGGTAGGGGCTCGTGGCGAGGACCTTCACGCGCCCGGCGACCCGGGCGATCCCTCGCGCCCCCTTCCGGAACTCGCGCCGGCCGCGCTTGGTGAGGGGCCGCTCGGCATCGCTCCGACCTGTGCGGGCGAACGCGTCCTTGTCCTTCGCCACGGCGTGGCGGACGACGAGCAGGTCCATCGAGGCGGGTCCCGATCAGCGAGAGCCGACCGCGACACGGTGCCGCCGGACGAGCCGGCCCGGCGGCGGGGTCTTCGTCGCGTGGACCTCGCCCGACGCGACGCGGCGGGCGCCGTGCTCCCCCTCCATCTCGACGGCGAAGAGCTGAGCCGCCTCCCGCTCGTCCCAGGCGCGGACCCTCCCGATCACCCGCTTCGCGCCGGCGGAGTACGTGCAGAGGTAGATCGATTCGCGGTGCATGGGCGGAGCTCCGGGGTGCGGCGGGAAGTGCCGGTCGTTCGTAACGCTGGCCGTACCGGGGAGCAAGGCCGGAAGGACGGGTTCGTCCCTCGCGGACGCGTCACGAAATCGTCACAAATCCGACACGTTGCCGCCCTGCGCGGCGGATCGCCGCAGGGACCCTTTCGGGGGACAACGGGCCGTGCGCTCAGCGGTGCGCTTCGCCCTCGGACGAGGTGCCCGCGAGCTGCAGCAGCACCGTCTGCGCGTCGATCGCAGGCTCCCCGTCCGCCGGGTGCGCCCGGTCGTAGCCGCCGTCCGCCCGCATCCGGCGCGCCCGGACGTTGTCCGCGAGATACGCGCCGAGCACGACGTCGCGCAGGTGGCGGACGAGCGCGGGGTCGCGCACGGGGAAGAGCACCTCGACCCGGCGGGAGAGGTTCCGGAGCATGAGGTCGGCGCTCCCGAGGAACACCTCCTCGGCGCCGCCGTTCCGGAACCAGAACACGCGGCTGTGCTCGAGGAAGCGCCCGACGATGCTCGTGACCCGCATCCCCTCGCTCACGCCCTTCACCCCCGGGCGCAGGCAGCAGATCCCGCGCACGAGGAGGTCGATCCGGACGCCGGCGCGCGCCGCCGCGACGAGCGTCTCGATCATCCGCTCGTCGGAGAGCGCGTTCACCTTCAGGACGATGTGGCCGCCGCGGCCATCCCGGGCGTGCGCCGCCTCGCGCTCGACGAGCTCGATGAGCCGCTCGCGCAGGTTGACCGGCGCGACCAGGAGCCGCTGGAACTCCCTCGGGTGCGCGTAGCCGGTGAGGTAGTTGAAGAGCTGCGTCGCGTCCTCGCCGATCTCCGGGTCCGCGGTGAAGAGCCCGAGATCCGTGTAGGCGGTCGCGGTGACCGCGTTGTAGTTCCCGGTCGAGAGGTGGACGTAGCGCGCGAGCCGATCGCCCTCCCGGCGCACCACCAGGGCGAGCTTCGAGTGGGTCTTCAGGCCGAGCAGGCCGTAGATGACGTGGACGCCGTCGGCCTCCATCGCCCGCGCCCAGCCGATGTTGCTCTCCTCGTCGAAGCGGGCCTTCAGCTCCACCAGCACCGCGACCTGCTTGCCGTTCTGGCTCGCCTGGAGCAGCGCGTCCACGACCGGCGAGTTCCGGCCCACGCGGTAGAGCGTCGTCTTGATCGCGAGGACGTCCGGGTCGTCGGCCGCGGCGCGCAGGAAGTCGACGACGGGGCCGAACGAGTGGAACGGGTGGTGGAGGAGGATGTCGTGCCGGCGGATGGCCGCGAAGAGGCCCTCCTCGCTCGCCACGAGCCGCGCCGGCAGCGCGGGCGCGAAGGACGGGAACTTGAGATCGCTCCGGTCGACGGCGGCGAGGGCGGCGAGGCCGGGCAGCCCGAGCGGCGCCTCCACCGAGTGGACGTCGCGCGGGTCGAGCTCGAGGTTCGCGACGAGCAGGTCCCGGACGGCGTCGGGCATCGACGGGGTCACGACGAGGCGCACCACCGAACCGAAGCGGCGCTCGCGGACGCCGAGCTCGACCGTCTCGAGCAGGTCCGCCGCCTCGAGCTCCTGGAGCTCCATCTCCGCGTCCCGCGTCACGTGGAACGGGTAGACCCCCTTCACCTTCACGCCGGGGAAGAGCCGGTCCACGTTCGCCGCGACGAGCTGCTCGAGCCAGACGAAGGAGAACTGTCGCCGCAGCGCGCCGCTCCCGTCTCCCCCGCCGGAGGTCCGCCCGAGCGGGACGAGGCGCGGGAGGGTGTCCGGGACCTTGATGCGCGCGAAGCGCTCGACGCCGCCGTCGTCCACGAGCACGGCGAGGTTGAGCGACAGGTTCGAGATGTGCGGGAACGGGCGGCCCGGATCGAACGCGAGCGGCGTGAGCACCGGCATCACCATCTCGTCGAAGTACGTTCGGGCGTGCGCCGCCTGCCGCGCGTCGAGCTGCGGCCAGTCGAGGACGTGGATCCCGGCGGCGACGAGCAGCGGGAGCAGCTCGTCCTGCCAGCGCGCGTTGAGCGCCCGCGTCAGCGCGAGGGCCTCGCGGCGGATCTCCGCCATCTGCTGCACGGGGGTGCGCCCGTCCGGGGAGACCTCCGTCACCCCCGCCGCGATCTGCTGCTTGATGCCCGCGACCCGGATCATGAAGAACTCGTCCAGGTTCGACGCGACGATGCTGAGGAACCGGACCCGCTCGAGCAGCGGGTTCGCCGGATCGCCCGACTCCTCGAAGACGCGCCACTGGAAGCCGAGGAGCGCGAGCTCCCGGTTCACGAGGAGCCGCGGATCGGCCTTCGGTGCCTCGACCGACCGCTCGTGCGCCAGCGCGAGCGCGACGTCGGCGGCCAGGCCGGAGCTGGGTCCCTCGGCGCTCCTCATCGCCTGGGGCAGCTCGGGCGCGGATGGCTCCGCGGGTGGCTTCATCGGCTCTCCGGTGGTGACGACGCGGCGACGGAGCGTCGAGCGTAGCTCGGGCGCGGGACCCCCGCCACGTACTGGAGTGTGACGATTGGCGCGCCTCCAGTGACCCCCTTCGCCCACGAGGGGGCGCCCGGCCGGCGGGCAGGGCCGTGCTACGATCCGGCGCGTCGGACGAGGTGCGCATGGCCCATCCTTCGCTGTCCCGGCTCCTCTCGAGGCGCGCGCTCCCGCAGGTCGCCTCGAAGAGCGTCTACGAGGAACGGCTCGACGCGCTGCAAGCGCGCGTCCTGCTCGTCCAGCAGGGGGTCTTCCACTCGCGACGACGTGCGGTGATCGCGGTGGAGGGGTTCGACGCCTCCGGCAAGGGCGGCGTGATCCGGCGCATCGCGGAGGCGGTGGACCCGCGCGGCCTGCGCGTCATCCCGATCGGGCCTCCTCTCCCGGAAGAGCAGGGGCGGCACTGGCTGTGGCGGTTCTGGCGCGACCTCCCGGCGCCCGGGACGATCACCGTCTTCGACCGGACCTGGTACGGACGCGTGCTGGTGGAGCGCGTCGAGGGGCTCGCGCCCGAGCGGGCGTGGCGGCGCGCCTACCGCGAGATCAACGAGTTCGAGCGGCTGCTCGTCGACGACGGGATCGACCTCATCAAGATCTTCCTCGCCGTGAGCAAGCGCGAGCAGCTCCGCCGGTTCGAGGAGC
>DASWCJ010000066.1:0-16469 GCA_036390155.1 Anaeromyxobacter sp. | reverse complement strand
GACCAGAAGCCGGCGACGAGGGTGACGGTGCTCGCGTTCGACATCGCCGCGATGAGCTTCGCGAACAGCTCCATCCCGCCCACGTCGGACATGAGGTTCACGAGCACGGTCACGCCGGTGACCATGAGGATCGTGTTCCAGGGCATCCCCTTGATCGCCTTCCCCTCGTCGGCGGCCTTGAAGAGGACGAGGAGCGAGCCGATCGCGAAGGCGCCCAGGCCGAGATCGAGCTTCACCCCGAGAACGAGGCCGATGAGGACGGCGATCGCGACGAGCGTCGCGATCTGCTTGCGATCGAAGGGCTCCACCTTCCGCGCGAGCAGGTGGGCGTGCGCGTCGGGCGCGGCGCGCCACAGCTTCAGCCCGCCGAAGAGAAAGTAGGCGATCACCGTCGCGACGAAGTGGACGATGAGCATGTTCAGCCACAGCCAGCCGCCCACGCCGGTGAGGCCGATCTTCGCGAGGATGCTCGCGGAGATGATCCCGGGCGGCGCGATGGGGGACATCGCGCCGGCCTGGGCGCCGTTCCCGACCACGAGGGCCATGAGGAGCGGCGAGATCCCGACCTGGTCGGCGAGGAGCATCGCAGGCCCGGCGAGCAGGGCGGAGGTGGTGATCTGGCCAGGGCCCATCGCCGAGAGCCCGAAGGCGAGGAAGAAGAGGACGATGGGGAGGAGCGCCGCCCGGCCGCGCACCGCCCGGATCGCGAACGCGGTGAGCTTCTCGAGGGTGCCGTTCGCGGACGCGATCGAGAAGAGGTAGGTCGTGCCGGCGAGCAGGATGAAGAGGTTGGTCGGGAACCCCTTCAGGATCGCGTCCACCTTCAGGCCGCCGAAGTAGTGGCCCACGATGAGCGAGAGCCCGATCGCGAGCGCTCCGATGTTGAGCGAGCTGAAGACGACGGAGACGAGGATCGCGAAGAGCAGCGCGACGAGGGAGATCATCGGGACCGACAAGGGGAGGGCTCCTTCGCGGGCGCGGCCCGCGTGCAGCGGCTACGGGGTGGCGAGGCGCTCGAGCGCGGCGGCGACGCCGCCCTTCCTGAACGGGACCTTGGCGAGGGCGAACGCCATCTCCAGGCCGGCGAGGGTCCCCGCGAGCATGAGGTCGTTGAAGTCGCCGAGGTGGCCGATCCGGAAGATCTTTCCCTTCAGCTTCCCGAGCCCGGTGCCGAGCGACAGGTCGAACCGGTCGAGGACGAGCTTCCGGTAGGCGTCCGCGTCGTGACCGGCCGGCATCATCACCGCCGTCACGGACGCGCTGTACTCCCGCGGGTCGGCGCAGAGGAGCTCGAGGCCCCACCCCTGCACCGCCGCCCGCGTCGCCTCGGCGTGCCGGGCGTGGCGGGCGAAGACCTTGTCGAGCCCCTCCTCCTCGAGCATGCGCAGCGCCTCGCGGAGGCCGTAGAGGAGGTTCGTCGCAGGCGTGTAGGGGAAGTAGCCGCCCGCGTTGTCCCGGATCATCTGCTCCCAGTCCCAGTACGAGCGCGGAAGCCGCGCGGACTTCGCCGCGGCGAGCGCCTTCGGGCCGAGCGCGTTGAACGAGAGCCCCGGCGGGAGCATGAGCCCCTTCTGCGAGGCGCTGACGGTCACGTCGACGCCCCACTCGTCGTGCCGGTAGTCCATGCAGCCGAGCGACGAGACCGTGTCGACGAGGAAGAGCGCCGGGTGCTTCGCCGCGTCGATGGCGCGGCGCAGCTCGGGGATCCGGCTCTCGACCGCGGTGGAGGTCTCGTTGTGGACGACCGCGACCGCCCGGATGGCGTGGCCGCGGTCCTCGGCGAGCTTCGCCTCGAGCACCGCCGGATCCACGCCGCGCCGCCAGTCCCCCGGGACGAAGTCGACGGCGAGCCCGAACCGCGTCGCGATGTCCTTCCAGAGCGTGGCGAAGTGGCCCGTCTCGAACATGAGGACGCGGTCGCCAGGCGAGAGCGTGTTGACGAGGGCCGCCTCCCACGCGCCGGTGCCGGAGGCCGGGTACATGATCACCGGCCCGCTCGTCTTGAAGACCCGGCGGAGCCCCTCGAGGAGCTCCTTTCCCATCTGGCCGAACTCCGGGCCGCGGTGATCGATGGTGGGCTGCGCGAGCGCACGAAGGATCCGGTCCGGCACGTTCGTCGGGCCGGGGATCTGCAAGAAGTGCCGTCCGCTCCTCGCCGTCATGATGCCTCCCCGGACGCGCCTGCCGCGCCCCCGTCACGCGAAGTGACGAGCAACGCTACGTCACGTCTCCGGACGTTTCAACGACTGTTCATCGCGCGGGGGTGAACCGCCGTGCGACGATCGCCTGCGCCTCGGGGGAGCGTGCCGCCTCGAGGAGCGCCTCCACCGCGGGGGAGGCGGGCCTCGCGGCGACGAGGTACATCGGGCGGCCGAGCAGGTACGCGCCGCCACGGACCCCCTCCGTCGTCGGCGCGACCCCGTCGATCGCGAGCGCCCGCACACCCGGGATCGCCATCGACATCGACGCGGCGGTCACGGCCCCGGGATCGCGGGCCACGTGGACGAGGCAATCCGGGGCGTCCTCGTACTCGACCGTCGCGCCGTACTCCGCGCCGCCGAGCGCGATGCGCCGGAGCTCCAGGACCGTGCCGCGCCCTCCGGTCTTCACCTCGGTCACGGGGACGACCGGCGCGTCGGCGCCGCCGAGCTCGCGCCAGCTCCGGATCGCCCCGGTGAAGACGCCCTTCAGCTGCGCGCGGGTGAGCCCGTGGACGGGGTTCGCGTCGGAGACGAAGACGCCGAGCGCGTCGTGGCCGACGAGCTCCCAGCGCAGCTCCGCCTTCTCCGCGGCGGTGAGCTCGCGCAGGACGCCCGCGACGTCGATCTCGCGCCGCCGCGCCGCCTCGAGCCCCGGGTTCGTGCCTCGCCCGCCCACGGCGCCGAAGCGGAGCCCGGCGCGCTCGAGGAGCGCCGCGAGGTCCGGGAGGAGGTGCAGGCCGATGGTGGTCGCGCCGTCGTAGGTGAGGACGGCGCCGGTCGAGGGCGCGGGCATGGCCGCGGATGTTACGCCGGGACCGCCGCGGGTGCACCCGCGGTGTCGGACGGGCTACCCGCCGTCCTTCACGGCGCGCGGCTTCCCGAGCCGGCGCCCGTGCCCGGCCTCGCGGGGCTCCGCCTGCTTGAACACCACGCGGCCGACCGCGTCGAGGAGCTCCTGCATGCCCTCGCCGGTGACGGCCGAGACGAGGTGCACCTTCACCGGCTTCTTGCGGCGCCCGAGGAGCTTCGCGAGCTTCTCGCCCGCCGCGCGCGCGTCGGGGAGATCGCACTTCGTCACCGCGATCACCTGGGGCTTCTTCGCGAGCTCGGGCGAGTGGAGCGCGAGCTCCCGGTCGATCGCGTCGAGATCGGCCTTCGGCGCGCGGCCGGGCTCGGGGCTCGCGCCCTCGACGAGGTGCACGAGCACACTGCACCGCTCGACGTGGCGCAGAAACTGGTGTCCGAGGCCGGCCCCCGCGTGGGCGCCCTCGATGAGGCCTGGGATGTCGGCGACCACGAACGAGCGGTTGCGCCACCCGACCACCCCGAGGTTCGGCACGAGCGTCGTGAACGGGTAGTCCGCGATCTTCGGGCGCGCGCGGGAGATCCGGCTGATGAGGGTGGACTTGCCGGCGTTCGGGTAGCCCACGATGCCGACGTCGGCGAGGAGCTTCAGCTCGAGCTGGAGGTCGCGCGCCTCGCCCGGCGTGCCGTCCTGCGCGTAGCGCGGCGCCTGGTTCGTCGAGGTCGCGAAGTTCATGTTGCCGAGGCCGCCGCGGCCGCCCTTCGCGATGACGAAGCGCTGCCCGGCCTCGCCGAGGTCGGCGAGCACCTCGCCGGTCCCGGCGTCCTTCACGAGGGTGCCCGGCGGGATGCGCAGGACGAGGTCCTCCCCGTCGACGCCGTTCATGTCCGAGCCCATCCCGTGCCCGCCGCTCTTCGCCTTGTGCTCCCGGATGTACCGGTAGTCGAGCAGGGTCGAGAGCTGCGGGTCGACCTCCAGCACGATGTCGCCGCCGTTCCCGCCGTCGCCACCCGCGGGCCCGCCGCGCGGGATGAACTTCTCCCGCCGCCACGCCACGGCGCCGTTGCCGCCGTCGCCGGCCTTCACGCGGATGCGGACCTCGTCGACGAACTTCATGAAAATGGAAAACGCCGCGGACCGATCGGCCCGCGGCGCCCTCGTGAGACCGTCCGGCGAGGCCCTAGGCCTCGGGGACGATGGAGACGACGCGCCGGTCGCCGCGGGTGCGGGTGTACTTCACCTGCCCGTCGATGAGCGCGAAGAGCGTGAAGTCCTTGCCCATCCCGACGTTCTTGCCCGGGTGCACGAGCGTGCCGACCTGGCGGACGATGATCCGGCCGGCCTGGACCTTCTCCGAGCCGTAGACCTTCACGCCGCGGTGCTGCCCGGGGGAGTCGCGCCCGTTGCGCGAGGAGCCCTGTCCTTTTTTGTGAGCCATGTTTCAGTCCTCCGCTACGCGCGGACCTCGGTGATGAGCACCTCGGTGAACGGCTGCCGGTGCCCGCGCTTCTTCGTCCAGCCTTCCTTCTTCTTGCGGAAGTGGATGACCTTCTTGTGCTTGGCCTGGCCGACGATCTCGCCCTCGACGGCGGCGCCGCCGACGGTCGGGCTGCCGACCTTGGCCTCGCCCTCGCCGCCGACGAGCAACACGTCGAACGCGATCTTGCCGCCCACGTCACCCGTGAGCTTCTCGATCTTGATCCGGTCGCCCTTCGCGACGCGGTACTGCTTCCCGCCGGTCCGAATCACCGCGTACATCGCCTTCTCCTCGGATTTCTGGGAGTTTGCCGCGGCTGCGCCGTTCGACGCGCCTTTCGGGCCTCCGGAAGGGCGGTCATATACGATCGGGCGGCCGACCGTGTCAAGGAATCCCGGGAGTTAACGCCCGGCGCCGAGGTCCCCCGCGGATGGGTGGGGAGACGTGTCCCTTGATCGTGGGGGCCTTTCGGTCGATTCTTCATGACCATGCGCACGATCGCTCTCGCCCTCGCGGCGACCCTCGCCCTGCCCGCCCTCGCGCGGGCCCAGTCGGTAGACATCCACGTGAACCTCCCCGCGGTACTCCCGCGCCTCGTCGTGGTCCAGCCTGGCGTGCAGGTGGTCCCCGAGGTCCAGGAGGAGTGCTTCCTCGTCGACGGCTGGTACTGGGTGCGCCGCGACGCGTACTGGTACCGCTCGCGCGACTACCGCCGCGGCTGGGTGGTCGTCCCGGCGAACCGCGTTCCGGGGCGCCTCGTCCACATCCCGCCCGGCCAGTACAAGAACTGGAAGCGCGAGAAGGAAGAGGCGAAGGCCGAGCGGAAGGCCGAGAAGCACCGCGAGAAGGAAGAGCGGAAGGGCGGCCACGGCCACGGCCATGGTCACGGCGACTAGGCCGCCTCCTCCCGAGCACCCCGACTCCTCGAGGGCCGCCCCGTGAACCGGGGTGGCCCTTCGCTTATGTGCGTCGGATGGCCCGCCTCGCCCGCGCCGTCCCGGAGAACGCGCCCGGCGATCTCTTCGTCGACGACGCGTGCATCGCCTGCGACACCTGCCGGGCGCTCGCCCCCTCGACGTTCGGCGGCGACGAGGAGGATCGGGCCTTCGTGGCGCGGCAGCCCACGGACGCCGACGGGCGCCGGCGCGCGCTCCTCGCGCTCGTCGCCTGCCCGGTGGCCGCGATCGGCTCGCGCTCGAAGGAGGGCGTTCGCGAGGCGGCGGACGCGTTCCCCGTCGCGTTCGACGGCCCGGTGCTGCGCTGCGGCTACGCGGCGGAGTCGTCGTTCGGCGCGGCGAGCTGGCTCCTCCTGCGGCCCGACGGGAACGTCCTCGTGGACTCGCCGCGTTACGCGGCGCCGCTCCTCGCGCGGCTCCGCGCGCTCGGCGGGGTGCGGACGATGTTCCTCACCCACCGCGACGACGTCGCCGACCACCGCCGCTGGCGCGAGGCGCTCGGGTGCGAGCGCGTGCTCCACGCGCGGGACGTCTCGGCCGGGACCCGCGACGTCGAGCGCCGGCTCGAGGGCGACGACCCCGTCCCCCTCGCCCCCGGGCTCCTCGCGGTGCCCGTCCCGGGGCACACCGCGGGCTCGTGCGCGCTCCTCGCCGACGAGACCTGGCTCTTCACCGGCGACCACCTCTGGGGCGACGCCGCCGGCCGGCTCGGGATGTCGCGCTCGGTCTGCTGGTGGGACTGGGACGCGCAGCGCGCGTCGCTCGCGCGCCTCGGCGCCCTCCGCTTCGAGTGGGTCCTCCCGGGACACGGCCGCGCCTGGCGGGCGCAGGCGCCGGGCGGGGGCGCCGCCGCGGCGCTCGACCTCTCGCGCGCGCTCGACGCGCGCTGATCACCGCGCGTCGCGCTCCGGCTCGGTGTCGTGGAACTTCCGGTAGTCGATGGTCCGCTCCCCGGCCGGGCCGACCGAGAGCACGTCCCTGAGCCGGTGCCCGAACCGGACCTGCTCCGCGGCATAGGTGTGTCGCGCGTGGATCGTCGCCGCGAGGCTGTCGTCGTAGCCGGTGAGCGAGACCACGATCACCGCGTCCGCCGCCGCGAGCGCCGCGCCGTCCATCCCGCGGAGCGGGCTCGCCTCGTCGATGGGGTGGATGGCGGTCCAGGTGAGGGCGAAGATCGGCGTCCGGGATCGGACGAGCCGGAGATCGAACAGCCGCCGGACCGAGTCCCCCTCCGCGGTCCGCGCGTTCACGAGGAGCATCAGCCCCACCCGCACCTCGACGATGTTGGAGGAGCGGGCGTTCGCCATCCGGACCATGAGCGAGGGGAGGCCCTCCCAGGTCCGCACCACCGCCACCTCGCTGAACAGGACGCGGGCGGTCGGGCGCGCGAACTTCGCGAAGACGAGGCCGGTCATGAGCGCGAGCCCCATCCCGCCGAGGATCATCTCGACGGTCGCGAGCACGTTCGCGGCGGTGGAGCGCGGCCAGAAGTTGCCGTACCCGACGGTCGCCATCGTCTGCACGCTGAAGAAGAAGGCGTCCGCGAAGCTGCCCGGCCGCGCGTGCTCGATCGCGTCTCCCTCCGCGAGGTAGGCGAGCGCGAAGACGGCGTTGACCGTGACGTACGCCCCGAAGATGAGGAGCGCGAGGACCCACCAGCGGGTCGAGAGGAGGAAGTGATACAGGTCCGAGAGCGGACGGCGCCCGAGCCCGAGCGCCACGACGCGCCGGTCGTCGCGCGCGAACGCGCTCCCGCGCAGCTCTCGACGCGCGCTCACAGGCCGAAGTGCGCGGGGCTGAGCCCCTTCCACGCGCAGTAGTCGAGCAGCTCCTTCTTCACGAGCCGCAAGGTGAGCGCCACCACGACGACGTCGTCCGTAAAGCCGAGCGGGCCGAGGAAGTCGGGGATGAGGTCGAACGGGGTCACGACGTACACCACCGCCGCGGCGAGCGCCGCGACCGCCTTCCAGGGCAGCTTCCGGTAGCTCCCGTTCACGTAGTCGCGCAGCACCATCCAGAGGAGCCGGAGCTTCGCGACGAGGCCGGCCGGCACGCGGCGCGCCCACCAGGGCGGCCGATCGAGGAAGCGGCCCACCGCGTCGGTGGTGCCGGGGACCGCTTCGGGCGTGATGTCCGCCGCCTCGCGCGCGAGGTCGCGGGCGGCGGCGTCGCGACAGGAGACGCAGTCGGCGTTCGAGCCGAGCGCGCGGCCGCAGGCGGCGCAGGTGCGGGGTGCCATCGTCGCATCGTAACCGGCGGCGGGGGCGGGCGGCGGCGCCGCGGGGCAGAGCGACCCGCAGGGGACGCGTGACCGGGGACCCCTCAGCGGGCCCGGCGGCTCGGCGTCCTCTCGCCGGCGCCCTCGTCCTGCTCCACCGGGACGGTCTTGTGGAACTTCCGGTAGTCGATGACCCGGCGCCCGTCCTCGCGCAGCTTCACGATGTCCCGGAACCGGGCGTTCCAGCGGATCCGGCTCGCCGCGTAGACGTGGCGCGCGTGGACCGTGCGGACGAGCGCCTCGTCGAAACCGGTGAGGTTCACGATGATCTCCGCCTCGCTCCCCTCGAGCGCGCCCGCGGTCTCGCCCGCGAGCGGGGTCCCGCGCGCGATCGGGTGGATCGCGGTCCAGGCGTGGGAGAAGAGCGGGGTGCCGTCGCGGACGAGCCCGAGGTCGTGGGCGCGCCGCACCACCTCGCGGTCGTGCAGCTCGTTCCGGAGGAGCATCACCGAGACCTTCGCGTCCACGATCGAGCTCGCGCGCTCGTTCGCCATCCGGAACATGAGCGCCATCCCGCCCGCGTGGGGCGAGACCACGGCCACGTCGGAGAAGAGGACGCGCGCGCGGACGTGCGAGAACTTCGCGAGGACGATGCCCGAGGCGGCGAGGAGCTCGACCCAGCGGACGAAGCCCTCGACCGCGCCGAGGACGCCCGCCGCGACGTCGCGCGCGGCGGGGAGCCGGCCGGGCGCGTCGAAGAGCGCGAACGGGTCGAGGGTCAGGTCGGCGGAGATCCGCGACGCGACGAGCAGGCGCGCCGCCGCGAAGAGGAGCGCCGTGACGAAATGGACGACGGCGAAGACGAGGATGAGGCGCGTCCAGGAGCCGGTGACGAGCCAGTGGTAGAGATCGCTCCCCGGGCGCCGGTGCAGGCCGACGACCTCCACCCGGCTCCCGCCCTGGCCGAAGACCCGCGTCGAGCCCATTCCCATGGCGGGGATGATACCGCGCGCCGGGGGGCGGGCGTCACCAGGCGGCCCGGGCGAGCGCGAGCAGATCCGCCTCGGCGCAGGGCCGCGGGCTCGTCCGGTGCGAGGCGTCCTCGAACGCCTTCGCGGCGACGCGCGGCAGGTCCTCCTCGCGCACCCCGGCGTCGCGGAGCCGCGCCGGAAGGCCCACCTCGCGCACGAGCGCGCGGATCCGCTCGACCGCGGCGGCCGCGAGCGCGTCCTCGCCGCGGCCCGGCGGCTCGCCCATCGCCACCGCGACGGCGGCGAGCCGCCCCTGCGCGGCGGGGCGCACGAGCTCGGCCACCGCCGGGAGGACGATCGCGTTCGCGAGGCCGTGGTGGAGGCCGGTGATCGGCGTCAGCGCGTGGGCGAGCGCGTGCGCCGCGCCGAGTCCCTTCTGGAAGGCCATCGCGCCTTCCATGGCCGCGATCATCATGTCGGTCCGGGCGGCGAGGTCGCCGGGCGTGCGGACCGCGCGGGGCAGGGAGCGCGCCGCCCGTCGGACGGCGTCGAGGCCGACCGCGTCGGCGAGCGGGTGGAACCCGGCGGCGACGTACGCCTCGAACCCGTGCGTGAACGCGTCCATGCCGGTCGCGGCGGTGAGGTGCGGCGGCAGCCCGAGCGTCAGCTCCGGGTCGCAGATCGCCGCGCGGGGCAGGAGGTGCGGGCTGAAGATCACCGTCTTCCGCCCGGTGTCGGGCAGGATCGCGACCCCCGAGCGCCCGACCTCGGATCCCGTGCCCGCCGTGGTCGGGATCGCGACGAGGGGCGGGAGGTTCGCCGTGACGAGCCGATCGCCGCCCGCCGCGTCGTCGTAGCGGGAGAGCGGCGGAGGGTGGGTGACGAGCAGCTGCACGAGCTTCGCGGCGTCGATGCTGCTCCCGCCGCCCACCGCCACGAGCCCGTCGCACCCGCCGGCGCGGTAGGCCGCGAGCCCCGCGTCCGCGTCCCGGTCGGTCGGGTTCGGCTGCACGTCCTCGAAGCGCGCGAAGGCGACGTCGGCGCGCGTGAGCACCGCGTGGACGCGCGCCACGATGCCGCTCCGCACCACGCCCGCGTCGGTCACGACGAGGGGGCGGCGGATCGCGAGCCGCTCGAGCTCGGCGGGGAGCCGCGCGAGCGCGCCGGGGCCGAGCACGACGCGGGTCGGCCAGGCGAGCTCCGTCACGCCCGGCGCGTCGGTTAGGTCGAAGTAGGCCATGGCGATCTCCCGGATTCGTCAGGCGAGCTCGAGGTACCGCTCGAGCTCCCAGGTCGTGACCGCGCGCTCGAACTGGCGGACCTCCCACTCGCGCGTGCGGACGTAGTGATCGACGAACCCGTCGCCGAGGAGCGCCCGGGCGCGTGAGGAGCCGCGGAGCAGCGCGGTCGCGTCCTTGAGGCAGCGCGGCAGGGGCGGCGCCCCGGCGCCGTAGGCGTTCCCGTCCACGGGAGGGGGCGGCTCGCACCGGTTCTCGATCCCCCACAGCCCCGCCGCGAGCGACGCCGCCATCCCGACGAACGGGTTCATGTCCGCGCCGAGCTGCCGGTACTCGATCCGCATCGACTTCGGTCCGTCGCCGATGACGCGGATCGCGCAGGTCCGGTTCTCGAACCCCCAGGTCGCGGTGGTCGGCGCCCAGGTGTTCTCGACGCTGCGCTTGTAGCTGTTCACGGTCGGCCAGTAGAGCGCGGTGAGCTCCGGCATGAGCGTGAGCTGGCCGCCGACGTACCAGCGGAGGAGGTCGCTCGCCCCGGCCGGCGCGCCCGGGTCGTGGAAGCGGTTCGTCTCGCCGGCGAGGTCCCAGAGCGACTGATGCACGTGCCCGGAGCAGCCGGGGAGCGTTGGATTCCACTTGGCCATGAAGCAGGCGGTGAGGCCGTGGCGCGCGCAGATCTCCTTCACCGCGGTCTTGAAGAGGGCGGCCTGGTCCGCCGCGTCCTCGAGGTCGCCGTAACGGAGCGCGGTCTCGTACACGCCCGGGCCGGTCTCGGTGTGCATCCCCTCCACCGGGAGGCCGAAGGCGTTGCAGCCGTCGATGATCGCGTGGACGAGCCCGGCGTTGGCGGAGCTCCGGAGCCACGAGTAGCCGAACATCCCGGGCGTGAGCGGGACGAGGTCGCGGAAGCCCTTCGCGCGGAGCGACTCCGGGGTCTCCTTGAAGAGGAAGTACTCCCACTCCGAGCCGAAGCGCGGCAGGAACCCCATCGACCGCGCGCGCGCCGCCACGGTGCGGAGGAGCTGGCGCGGCGACGGCTCGTAGGGCGAGCCGTCCGCGTTCACGAAGTCGAGCACGAACGCGGCGGTGTCCGGCTCCCAGGGGATGACCCGCGCGGTGGAGAGATCGACGGTCGCGTGCGCGTCGGGGTAGCCGGTGTGCCACCCGGTCACCCGGGCGTTGTCGTAGAGCTGGTCGGCGCAGTCCCAGCCGAACACGACGTCGCAGAAGCCGAGGCCGCCCTTCGCGACGGAGCGGAGCTTCTCGAGCGACACGTACTTGCCGCGCCAGACGCCGTCCACGTCGAAGCCGCCGAGCTTCGCGTGCGCGATCCCGCGCGCCTCGAGCCAGCGGTCGAGCTCGCCCGGGCCGCGCGGCGCGCCTCCGGGCCGGCGGGCCGGCGCCGAGCCGCGGGGTCGCGCGACCGCGACGTTGCGCGCCCGCGTGATCCGGGCGGGCGCGTCGGGCACGTGCTTCGCGCGCGCCACCTCGGACCTCGGGCTCGGGTTCGTCTTCGCCATGGCGTCACTCCGGGAGATGGGTCCACACCGTCTTCGGCGACAGGTAGCCTTCGAGCGCGTGGGGCGAGAGGTCCCGCCCCCAGCCCGACTCGCCCACGCCGCCGAACGGCGCGGCGTCGTCGAACTCGTTGAAGCAGTTGATCCAGACGACCCCCGCCCGCAGGCGCCGGGCGAGCGCGTGCGCCCGCGCCACGTCGCGCGTCCAGATCGCCGCGGCGAGGCCGTAGCGGGTGCCGTTCGCGATCGCGAGCGCGTCGCCCTCGTCGCGGAACCGCAGGCAGGCGAGGACCGGGCCGAAGATCTCCTCCTGGGCGATCCGCATCCCGGGCTTCACCTCGGCGAACACCGCGGGCCGGAGGAAGCTCCCCCGCGCCTTCGCTCCCTCGACGTCGCGCTCGCCGCCGGCGAGAAGCGCAGCGCCCTCCTCCCGGCCGCTCCGCACGTACCCGAGGACCGTCTCGAGCTGCCGGCGGCTCACCTGCGCGCCCATCTCCGTCGCGGGGTCGAGCGGGTCGCCGACCCGCAGCCCCCGGGCGCGCTCCGCGAGCTCGCCCACGAAGGCGTCGTAGACCGGCTCCTCGACGAGCACGCGAGAGCCTGCGTTGCAGACCTCGCCCTTGTTCCCGAAGATCCCCCAGAAGCACGCCTCGAGCGCCCGCTCCCGGTCCGCGTCGGCGAAGATGAGCTGAGGGCTCTTCCCGCCGAGCTCGAGGGTGAGGCGCTTCAAGTTCGTCTCGCCGGACGCGGCGAGGAGGCGGCGCGCCGTCCGGATCGACCCGGTGAAGGAGATCTTGTCCACTCCCGGGTGGCGCGCGAGCGCCTCGCCGGCGGGGTCGCCGAGCCCCGGGAGGACGTTCAGGACGCCGTCGGGCAGCCCGACCTCCCGCGCGAGCTCGCCGAGCTTCATCGCGGTGAGCGGGGTCCACTCCGAGGGCTTCAGGACGACCGTGCAGCCCGCCGCGAGCGCGGGCCCGAGCTTCCAACAGGCGAGGCAGGTCGGGTAGTTCCACGGGACGATCGCGCCGACGACGCCCACCGGCTCCCGGAGCAGATAGGTGTGGAACGGCCCCGCGACCGGCAGCACCTCGCCGAGGATCCGAGTCGGCGCCTCCGCCCAGTACGCGAGCGTCGCGGCGCCGGGGGCGACGTCGCCGCGGATCGCCTCGCGGAAGGTCTTCCCGTTCTCGAGCGACTCGACGAGGGCGAACTCCTCGCGGCGCTCCCAGAGCGCGTCGGCGAGCCGGCGGATCGCGGTGCCCCGGTCGCGCGGGGAGAGCCGGCGCCACGGCCCCTCGAGCGCGGCGCGCGCGGCCTGGACCGCCCGGTCCACGTCGGGCGCGCCCGCGGCTGGCGCGTCCATTATCTTCTCGCCCGTGGCCGGGTTCACGACCGGGATCGTCCCGCCGTCACGGGGATCGACGCCGCGCCCGCCGATGCTGAGCTTCGGCTCCGGCAGCCGGGGGACGAGGGTGCGCGGATCGGCCATGGAAGGAACAGGTGGGCAGCCGGCCGGGCGGCGGCAATGGGGCGCCCCCGGGGGGGACCGCCCCGTGCGTGACTTGCTCGTCGTGAAGTGCGGCGAGGTCCTCGCGCCGGTCCGGCGGGTGCACGGGGACTACGATCGCTGGTTCGCGGGCGCGCTCGTCCCCGGACTTCCTCTGCCCAGCGAAGCGGGGCTGGGGAGGGGGCTTGGGCCACGGGCGCGGCTCCACGTCGTCGCCGTCCATCTCGGCGCGCGCCTGCCCGACCCGCGCCGGTTCGACGCGGTGATCGCGACCGGCTCGCCGCGCTCGGTGCTCGAGAGCGCGCCCTGGATGAGCCGCGCGGGCGACGCGCTCCTCGAGGCGGCGGCGCGCGGGGTCCCGGTGCTCGCGGTCTGCTTCGGCCACCAGCTCGTCGCGGCCGCGCTCGGCGCCCCGGTGCGCCGGAGCCCGCGCGGGCGCGAGCTCGGCACGATCTCGTGCACGCTCACGCAGGCCGGGCTCGCCGACCCACTCTTCGCCGGCGTGCCCCGGACGTTCGAGGTCCAGGCGACGCACGAGGACGAGGTCGCGATCGTGCCTGCGGGAGCCGAGGTCCTCGCCGGAAATGCCCACTCCGCGATCCAGGCGTTCCGGGTGGGGCGCCGTCTCCACGCGGTGCAGTTCCACCCGGAGCTGTCGGCGGCGGCGGTGGCCGCGCTCGTCCGCGCCCGCGCCCCGGCGCTCGAGGCGGAAGCGCGCGGCCGCGGCGAGGATCCCGCGATGCGCCTCGCGACCCTGCTCGCCGGGATCCGCGGGACGCAGTGGGGGGAGAGACTGCTCGGGAACTTCCTGGACGCGTGACCCCAGGGACGGGTGGACCTCTTCAAGGGTTCAAATCCCTATTCCCGCTCCATCTAGCAGTGAAAGCCCCTGGTTCTCCGGGGGTTTTCTATAGTCGCCAGGGCTAGTTCCCTTTTCCACTGCGAGCCGAAGGACGCGTTCGCCGGGGCGTTTTCGGTTGGCCCGCGACGTCCGCCAAGAGGGGGGCCGGGCTGGGTTTCCGAGGCGACCGCGGGCGCGAGGATCCTTCAAGTGAGCGGCCACGAGTAATTGGCGAGCGATGCGAACTACCTGACACTCGCCTAGCAGACGCAGAACCCATCCTGGGGCCGCCGGAGCATGCCGGCCATCGGTAGCGCGCAGCCGTCACGAGCAGGTGGCTGGGTCAACTACGTGCCTCGCGTGGGGATCCCGAGGGCCGAGGCACTCCGACGGCCGAGGTCGTTGTCATCGTAGGTCCACAGTTCTCCGCCGCATCGCCCGTCGGGCTGCTCCGGGTTGGCCTCGTCGCAGCGGAAGGGAGCAAGACGAGGCTGCGCCAGCGGGGAGAAGCCGAGGATCTCCTCGGTCCGGATCGCGCCGCAGCGCTTACACGCGATGGCGACGACGAACGGCTCGTTCGGTTCGAGAGCAAGCTTCTCGTCTTCACCGAACGCTCGGAGCAGCCGCATGCTTCTCTTGAGGTCCAGCCATTCTCTCGGAGTCACGACGCGAAGCGCCCGGCCCACGGGGAAGTGCTTCGGGTTCCCGGTGATCAGCACGTCCGCTTTCCCGGTGGAAGCTACGTCCGCGAACGCCTGGTCGTCGGGGTCGGGGAGCTGCCCAGCGAACCGGGCATCCGTAACCTCGATGCCCTCGCCGACGATGAACTCCAGGATCGCATCCACCTTCCCGGTATCGATGCCGAACTTCGGCCGGGCGAGCACGTCGCGGTACTCGTCGAGAATCCGGCCATCGTAGAGCACGACCAGCATGCCCGCGAGCACGTCGGCTATCACTTCTGCCGGCGGTGTCCCTTGCTTGAGAAGGCCCGACACCAGCACGTTGGTGTCGACGACCGCCTTCACTTTCGACCCTGCTTGCGCGACCGCCGCCTCGCTTGCCGGGCGTCAGCGATGTCGGCGTCGATGTCCTCGTCGGTGAGCTGGCTCGCGCCGCTGCGGGCAGACGTTGCCTGGATGTCGGCCACCGCCTGGGCAGCGCGGCGGCGCCGCGCCTCGCGCTGATCGTCGAGTTGCTCGAGGCGCTCGAGGTCTGCGATGGGGATCACCGCGGCCTGGGGCTTCCCGTTACGAGAGATGACGACACGTTCTCCCCCATATGCCACGCGGCTGATCACTTCCGAGATCTGTCCGCGGACCTCAGTGGCTGGAATTTCGGTAGGACGACCCATCGCGTGCCTCCACGTTGAATTGTAGTCGTTATGTCCAATATGTACAACATGAACATCCCGACGACCTAGCCGCACGGCGTCTCGCCGTTCGAGTCACTGCGGCGAGGGAGGAGCGTGCCCGAATGAAACTACCTGTCGAGCCGGGCGAGAAGTACGCGGTCATCGCGCTCGACGCGGCTGCGGAGTTTCGCGAGGTCGCTAATCTGCGCGCGGGCGCCTACGCGCTGCCTCGCGCCACGTTGGAAGCCTTCGAAGAGGATTTTGCGCGCAGCGTGCTCATCGGCCGGAGAGCTCCAGGAACTATCGCCAGGAATAGTTCAGGGACCGCGCGGGTCCACGGCGGTGCTACCGCGCGATCGCCCGGAGGCCGTCCGCGTACGGCCGGCGGACCACGCCGCGCTCCGTGATGATCGCGCCGACGAGCGCCTCGGGCGTGACGTCGAACGCCGGGTAGCGCGCGTGGACGCCCTCGGGCGCGATCCGCTGGCCCGCGAAGACGACGACCTCGTCCGCGCTGCGCTCCTCGATCGGGATCGCCGCGCCGTCCGGGGTCTCGAGGTCCACCGTGGACCATGGGGCCGCCACGTAGAACGGGAGGCTGTGGTGCGCCGCGAGCACCGCGAGCGAGTAGGTGCCGATCTTGTTCGCGACGTCGCCGTTCGCTGCGATCCGGTCGGCGCCCACCACCACGCAGGCGATCTCGCCCCGCGCCATGAGCCAGCCCGCCATCCCGTCGGTGAGGATCGTGACCGGGATGCCGTCGCGGTGCAGCTCCCACGCGGTGAGCCGCGCGCCCTGCAGGAACGGCCGGGTCTCGTCGGCGTACACGGAGATCGGGTTCCCCGCCTCGAACGCGGCGCGGACCACCCCGAGCGCGGTGCCGTACCCGGCGGTCGCGAGGGCGCCCGCGTTGCAGTGGGTGAGGATCCGCGCGCGCGGTGGCACGAGCGGCGCGCCCAGCTCGCCGATCCGGCGGCAGGCCGCCTCGTCCTCGTCGCGGATCGCGTGGGCCTCCGCGAGGATCGCCTCCGCGCCGAGCCCGATCCGCCGCGTCATCCGCCGGACCGCCCAGGCGAGGTTCACCGCGGTCGGCCGCGCGCGCGCGAGCAGCTCCGCCGCGGCGCGAAGGGCGGGCACGCCGGCCCCCCGGCGCGCCTCCACCG
The DNA here is from genome assembly GCA_036390155.1 of Anaeromyxobacter sp. Classification (GTDB taxonomy): domain Bacteria; phylum Myxococcota; class Myxococcia; order Myxococcales; family Anaeromyxobacteraceae; genus Anaeromyxobacter. The sequence continues at coordinate 224 of DASWCJ010000066.1, read as the reverse complement.
CGATCCCGTAGGCGGCGGCGACCCCGATCGCGGGCGCGCCGCGGACGGTGAGGTCCTGGATCGCGGCGGCCACCTCGGCGGCCGTCCTGAGCTCGACCCAGACCTCCTCGGCCGGGAGCCGCTTCTGGTCGAGCAGGCGCACCGCGTCCTTCGCCGCGTCGTAGAGCACGGGCCGGAGCGGCTCCGGGTTCGGCTTCGTCACTTGGGCCTCCCGAGCCCGGCGA
>DASWCJ010000065.1:0-17546 GCA_036390155.1 Anaeromyxobacter sp. | reverse complement strand
CGCGGCTCTTCGAGCACTACGGGATGTCTCGTAAGCGCGCGAGGACGATCGCGTTGAAGCACGGAAAGAGCTTCTGGATCGGCGCGTTCGGCCGGGCCACGCCCTGACCTGGAGCGGAGTCGCCGGATGCACCGGTGCTGGGTACGCCCCCGCCCCTCCGGTGCCGCCTCCGGTCTCCGGTGCCGGGCACGGTCTCCGGTGCCGGGCACGCCTATCCCGCCTATCCGCGTATCGGCACGCCAATCGCGCCTATCGGCTATCGGTGCCGGGCACGCCCCTCAGGCACGCCCCTCACCTCTGCAACCTCTGCCTTGAGCACGCGTTTGCGCGCGCGCCGCACATCGCTCAGAGCCGTCCGAGCAGGCGCAGGAGCCCGTCCAGGAACGTGATCGGATGCGGCGGGCACCCCGGCACGAGCAGGTCTACGGCGACGTCCCCGAGCGCCGCCTGTGCGCCACCGGCCACGACCGGGCTCCCGCGGAACGGCCCCCCGGAGATCGCGCAGGCACCCACAGCGATGACGAGCTTCGGCGCCGGGACCGCCTCCCAGGTCTTCCGAAGCGCGAGCCGCATGTTGTCCGAGACCGGTCCCGTCACGACGATTCCGTCCGCGTGACGCGGGGATGCCACGAACTGGATCCCGAACCGCCCCGCGTCGAACTGGATGTTGCCGCTCGCGTTGAGCTCCGCCTCGCAGCCGTTGCACCCTCCGGCCGAGACTTGCCTGAGCTTCAGCGAACGGCCAAACACCCGCCGCATCTCGGCATCCAGCGCGCGGGCGAGGATCGGCTCGTCGCGGGAGACGAGGAGCTCGGCGGGCGTGCGTGCGGAGAGCCGGTGGTCGTCGGTGAACCGCAGGGCCGCCGGCGGGCACGCGGCCGCGCAGTCGCCGCAGAAGAGGCATCGGCCGAGGTCGATCGCCATCGAGGGGCGACCCGCGTCGGCGATTGCCTCGGTCGGGCACACGTCGGCGCACGCCTCGCAGCCCGGCGGGCAACGCGCCACATCCACCGCGGGACGGCCGCGGAATCGCGAAGGAAAGCGCGCCGGACCGTCGGGGAAGGCGACGGTCTGCCCGCCGTAGCGGAGCCGGAACGCGAGGATGTCGATCATAGATCGTGGCCTGCGTAGGAGAGGTTGAAGCTCTTGTTGCAGAGCGGGAAGTCGGAGATCTGGCCGTCGCGCAGGGCCATCGCGAGCCCGAACCAGTCGTGGAACGAGGGGTCCTTCACCTTGTACAGGTCGAAGCGACCCCGGGCGTCTGTCGACACGACGTGCGCGATCTCGCCACGCCACCCCTCGACGAGGGAGACGACGAGTCGGCCCGGAGCGAGCGTGCCCGGCACCGCTCGAGAGACGCCGTCCGGGAGGTTCTCGAGCTGGCTCACGACGAACTCGGCGCTCCGCTCGGCCTCGAGGAGGCGGACGAGGGCGCGCGCGAGCACGTCGCCCGTGTCGGCCGTGGTGACCGGCACGTGGACGAACCGATAGATGCCGAACGCGTGATCGCGCCGGACGTCGCGATCGACGCCGCTCGCGCGCGCGGAGGGGCCGACGAGCCCGAGGGCGAGCGCCGTCTCCCGCGTCACCGTCCCCGTTCCCTCGAACCTCGCCCGCACCGAGGGCGCGTCGAAGAGGAGGGCGGCCGCGTCCTTCGCGCGCCGCCACGACGCGCGCACGCGGGCGGCGAGGGCGCGGGCCTCCGGCGCGCCGAGGTCGTGCTTCACGCCGCCGGGCACGAGCAGGCCGCGCCCGAAGCGGCTGCCGCAAAGCTCGGCGGAGGCGTTCAGGAAGTCGGCCCGCAGCGCGCCGCAGTACGAGGCGGTCGGAAGGAATCCGACGTCGTTCGCGAGCGCGCCGAGGTCGCCGACGTGGTTCGCGATGCGCTCGAGCTCGAGCGCGATCCCGCGGAGGGCCATCGCCCGCGCCGGCGGCGCGAACCCGGAGAGCGCCTCCACCGCCTTCACGTAGGCGAGGCCGTGGCCGACGGAGGTGTCGCCCGCGATCGACTCCGCGATCGCGAGCGAGCGCCGGTCGGGACCGCCCCGGAGCGCGGCCTCCACGCCGCGGTGCTGGTACCCGAGGACGATCTCGAGGTGGAAGACCCGCTCGCCGTGGCACTGGAACCGGAAGTGGCCGGGCTCGATGATGCCCGCGTGCACCGGGCCGACCGCGACCTCGTGCACCTCCTCCCCCTGCACCACGAAGAACGGGTACTCGCCCGGGATCGTCGCGCGCGGATCCTTCCGCCCGAACGCGTCGGGCGCCTCGCGACGCGGCGGCTCGAACCGGAGCGGCTTCAGCCAGGGGTGCCCCTCCGGCCGGACGCCGAGCTGCTCCGCGATCTCGCGCTCGAAGCCCTGCGCCGAGGGCGCCTCCGTCGAGAGCGCGGGATACGCGTCGCGCACGTCGGTGGCGAGGAGGCCGAGCTTGCCCTCGGGATCGTCGGCGAGCACCGCGAGGAGGCGCACCCGGCCTCCCTCGAGCGGCGTCCCGAGCAGCGACGCGAGGCGTCCGCCCGCGCGGACCACCTCGAGGACGACGGATCGGAACCGATCGACGGGGAGCACCGGCACGTCGGCGGCGTCGACGGCGACGCCGTTCCAGGTCTCGAGGAGGAGCGCGCCGCCGGGCTGCTGGACGGGATGGGCCATGGTCAGTCCCACTTCCCGCCGACGAGCGCGGCGGCGGCGCCGAAGAGGTCCTTCAGCGCCTGCGGGAGGAACAGTCCGAGGAGGAGGACGACCGCCATCAGCGCGAGGGGAGGCGCCGCCATGAGCCAGTGCTCGCGGCCCCCCCGCGCGCGGACCGCGTCCCCGGGATCGCCCTGCACGACCGCGAGGACCGTCGTCCCCATCCCGACGAAGATGACCGCCAGGAAGGCGAGGAAGAGCGCTCCGATGCCGAAGCGGCCCGCGCTGAAGGCGCCGTTCAGGATCGCGAACTCGCTGAAGAAGGGGCTGAACGGCGGCGATCCCGTCACCGCGAAGAAGCCGGCGAGGAAGAGCGGCCCGGAAACGGGCAGGAGCCGCGCGGCGCCGCGGACCTCGTCGGTCGTCTTCGACCCGAACGCCCGGTGGATGTTCCCCGCGGAGAGGAAGACGACGCCCTTCGTGAGGCCGTTGTTGAGGCAGTGGAAGAACGCGCCCGCGGCGGCGCCGCCCCCGAGCCCGATCCCGAGGGCGAGGATCCCCATGTGCTCGACGGAGGAGTACGCGAGCATCCGCTTGAAGTCGCGCTGGCCGACCACGAACACCGCGGCGAGCGCGATGGAGAACATCCCGAGCCCGACGAGCGCGTCGCGCGCGAAGGCCTCCTCCCCCGCCGCGCGGGTCACCTGGAACACGCGCACGACCGCGAGGAAGGCGAAGTTGGTGAGGCCGCCCGCGAGCAGCGCGCCGAGCAGGCCGGGCGCCTCGCCGTAGGCGTCGGGCTTCCAGGAGTGGAGCGGCGCGAGACCCATCTTCGTCCCGTACCCGACGAGGAGGAACACGAACGCGGCGCGCACCCAGGTCCGGGAGAGGTTCGGCCCGGCGCGGATCAGCTCGTCGACGAGCAGCGAGCGCGGGCCACCGGGGCCGGCGCCGGACAGGGCGAGGAAGAAGGTGCCGAGGAGCGCGAGCGCGATGCCGAGCGAGCCGATGAGGAGGTACTTCCAGGCCGCCTCGAGCGAGCGCGCGTTCTGGTTGAAGTAGATGAGCGGCGCGGTGGCGAGCGTGCTCGCCTCCATCGCAACCCAGGTGAGCCCGAGGTGCCGGGAGAGCGCGATGGTGGTCATCGTCCCGAGGAGCCCGAGGAGCCCGCCGACGAAGACCCGGTGGTCGCGATCGGGGCGGAGCGCGAGGTAGCCCTGCGCGTACACCGCGGCGGCGGCGAACAGGATCGTGGTGGTGAGGAGGGTGATCTTCGCGACGGGGTCGACCCCGAGCCAGTCGCCCGCGACGAGGGGCGGGGGCGAGGCGAGGAGCGCGGCGACGCCCGCGGCGTGGACCGCGGCGCCGGCCACGAGCAGGAGGGGGCGCCACCGCCACGGGATGGCGAGCGCGATGGCCGCGAGCGCGAGCGGGGCGAGGATGAGGAGCGCCATGGTCAGTCCCGGAGCGCCGAGAGCTTCTCGGTGTCGAGCGACGAGAACTCGCGGTGGATGTGGAACATCACGATCCCCATCACGAAGACCGCGGCGAAGAGATCGAGGAGCACCCCGGCCTCCACCATGATCGGCATGAAGTCGGAGAGGAGGAGGCCGAAGACGAACACGCCGTTCTCGAGGACGAGGAACCCGAGCACCTGGCTCACCGCCTTCTTGCGCGACACGAACAGGAGCAGGCCACACCAGACGGTGGAGAGCGCGGTGGGCACGAGGTAGGGGTGCCCGGCGCCGTTCGGCAGCGGGAGCCCCTCGGCGAACGCGAACGCCAGCGCGACGCCGGCGCCGCCGAGGACCATGGAGGCGACGAACCCGACGATGGGCTCCATCTCGCGGCGGATCGACGACTCGCGGATCGCCCGGAACATGAGCCAGGGGATGAGGAGCCCCTTGATGGCGAGCGCGCCGCCCGCGAGGACGAGCGCGTGGCCGACCGAGTGGCGTTCCTCGAGGAGCAGCAGCGGCAGCGCGCCGAGGAGCGCGCCCTGGATCGCGACGGTGCGGATCGACGCGCCGAGGCGGCTCGAGGCGAGGAGGAAGAGGTCGATGACGACGACGAGGATGAAGACGAGATCGGGGGCCCAGGACATGGCGATCACCGGAGGAGCAGGACGAGCGCGAAGGCGGACAGCACCGAGGCGCCGACGAGGAGCTGGGGGACGCGGTCCATCCGGAGCCGCGCCATGAAGGACTCGACGAGCCCGACGCTCACCGCGAACACCACGAGCCCCGCGAGGAAGAGCGCCTCGGACGCGAGCGCCCCGTCGCCGCGCCCGAGGACGACCCGCGAGAGGATCGCGCCGAACAGGAAGAGCTTCATCGAGGCGCCGTAGAGGATGAGGGCGAGGTCCGGCCCGCCGTGGTCGAGCACCATCACCTCGTGGATCATGGTGAGCTCGAGGTGCGTGTTGGGATCGTCGACCGGGATCCGGGAGTTCTCCGCGAGGGAGAGGACGAAGAGCCCGATCGCCGCGAGGACGAGCGCGGGCGCCGCGCGGCCCCACGCGTCGGGGAGCGCCGGCCCGAGCATGCCGCCGAGCGAGAGCGAGCCGGTGGCGCGGGCGAGGACGAGGAGGCAGAGGAAGAGGGCCGGCTCGGCGAGGCTCGCGAACGTGACCTCGCGCGCCGCCCCCATCCCCTCGAACGGCGAGCCGGTGTCGAGCGCGGCGAGCGCGGTGGCGAAGCGGGCGAGGCCGAGGAGGTACGCGAAGAGGACGAAGTCCCCGCTGAAGGAGAGGACCGCCGGAGCGCCGCCCATCGCGAGGAGCAGCCCGGCGGTGGCGATCGCCGCGAGCCCGACGACCGGGCCGGCGCGGAACACCCACGACGTCGTGCGGCTGTAGACGGCCCCCTTCCGCAGGAGCTTCGCGAGGTCGAAGTAGGCCTGCAGGAGCGGCGGGCCGCGCCGCCCCGCCACGAGCGCCTTCGTGCGGTTTACGATCCCGAGGACGAGGGGCGGGAGCGCGAGGAGCAGGACGACGTGGAAGACGGTGCGGAGAATCATGGGAAGGGCCACCATGCGAACCCCCAGGCGAGGGCGGCGACGAGCGTCGCGAGCACGAGGAGCATCTGGAGCTGGATCCGGCGGGCCGGGATGAGCCGCGCGCGTGCTGCGAGCCAGCCGTAGGCGCGCGCCGCCGGCACGAGCGCGCCGTCGAGCACCGGGTCGGCGGCGTGGCTCCGGAAGGCGGCCGCGGCCGGGAAGAGCCCGCGCGGCGGCTCGCCCTCGGCGTGGATCGGCACGGCGCCGGGGAAGCGCGCCACGAGGAGCTGGGCGAACGACGATCCCGTGTACTGGATCCGCGCGCTCGGCGCGGCAAAGCCGCACGACCAGGTCTCCACCGGCGCGGCCGCGGGGCGGGCCGCGAGCCGGCGCCGCCGGAGCGCGAGCGCGCCCGCGACGAGCGCGACGAGGGCGAGCGCCGCCGCGCTCACCCGCGCGGCGCTCGCCGCCGCGTCGTCCGCGGGCCCGGCGAGCAGGGACGCGGGGAGCCGCGACCACGCCGAGGCGGCCCGCGCGAGCGGGCGGACGAGCGCGGCCGGGGCGAGCCCGATCGCGGCGCAGGCCGCGGCGAGGGCGGCCATCGGCGCGAGCATGGCGGCGGGCGGCTCGTGGGCGTGGGCGGCCTCCGGCGTGCGCGGCGTGCCGAGGAACGCGACGCCCAGCACCTTCGCGAAGCACGCGGCGGCCAGCCCGCCCACGAGCGCGAGGACGGGCGCGCCGCCCGCGGCGTAGGCGAGCCCGTCGGGGCGCCCGAGCAGGCGGAGGAACCCGAGGTAGACGAGCCACTCCGAGACGAACCCATTGAGCGGCGGGAGTCCGGCGATGGCGGCCGCGCCGATCGCGAACAGGACCGCGGTCCGCCGCATGCCCCGGGCGAGCCCGCCGAGCCGGTCGAGCTCGCGCGTGCCGGTCGCGTGCTGGATCGCCCCCGCGCCGAAGAAGAGGAGCGACTTGAAGAGCGCGTGGTTCACGACGTGGAGCGCGGCGCCCGCGAAGCCGAGCAGGACGAGCGCGGGCTCGCCCCGGGCGCGCCCGAGGAGCGCGAGCCCGGTCCCGAGGGCGATGATCCCGACGTTCTCCACGGTGTGGTACGCGAGGAGCCGCTTCAGGTCGTGCTGCGCGAGCGCGAGCGCGACGCCGAGCACGGCCGAGACGGCGCCCGCGGCGAGCACCGCCACGCCCCACCAGGCCGGGATCCCGTCGAACAGCCCGGTCACCCGCAAGAGCCCGTAGATGCCGGTCTTCACCACCACGCCGGACATGAGCGCCGAGACGTGGCTCGGGGCCGCGGCGTGGGCGGGCGGGAGCCAGAAATGGAACGGGAAGAGGCCCGCCTTGAGCCCGAACCCGACGAGCGCGAGCAGGAAGATGCGCGTGCCCGCGACGCCGCCGGCGGGGAGGCCCACCATCGCCGCGAAGTCGAACGAGCCGGCTTCCTGCCGGAGCAGCGCGAACACCGCGAAGAGCGCGAGCGTGCCGACGTGGGTGGCGGCGAGGTAGAGGAACGCGCCGCGCTGGCACTCGGGCCGGTCGTGCTCGGTGAGGACGAGCACGAAGTTCGAGAGCGCCATCACCTCCCAGCCGACGAGGAAGACGATCGCGTTCGACGCGGCGACGAGGAGCACCATCCCGCCGACCGCGAGGCCGTAGAAGACCTGGACCCGCACCGCCGCCCCGCGGGCCTCGGCCTGGGGGTGGTAGCGCAGTCCGTAGACGGCGCCCGCCGCGGCGACGATCGAGATCGCGAGGACGAAGCAGGCGCCCATCGCGTCGAGCCGGAGCGCGGCGCCGGGCGGCTCGAGGCCCGCGCCCGCGAGCGCCGCACCCGCGGCCGCCACCCCGAGCGTCGCGCCCGCGCAGAGCAGGGCGCACGCCGTCGCCTGCGCGAGGGCGGGCCGCCGCGCGAGGGCCACCGCAGGGAGCCCGCTCAGGGCCATGAGGGCGACGGCGCCCGCGAGGGGATCGAAGGTCACGAGCGGTGGAGGAGGAGGAGGGCCGAGAGGACGAGGATCGTCGCGACGGTGTAGAGGAGCTGGAGGTTGAGCCGCGCCTGCTGGAACCGGCGAAGCCGGCCGAACCACTCCGCCGCCCGCGCGAACGCGGGCTCGAACACGCGGACGCGCGCAGGGTCGTCCGCCTCGGTGGCGAACCGCGCGACGGCCGGGAACGGGCCGGACGGCGCGACGAGCGAAAGGGCGGGACGGAGCGAGCGCGGGGAGGCGGACCGGACCGCCAGCTCCGAGAAGGAGGCCGCCGTGTACTGGATGCGCGCGCTCGCCTGCGAGAAGCCGCAGCTCCAGGTGGACGAGGCGCCCACCTCGCGCCGCGAGAGCGCGCGGCGCGACGAGACCGCGAGGGCGAGGCCGAGGACGAGGAGGAGGCCGGCCCCGAGCCGGAGCGGTCCGGCGAGGGTGGCGGCGGCCGGAGCGAGCGCCCGGAGGAGGTCGACCTCGGGCACGCCGAGGATCGTCGCGGCGGCGGGCGCGACGAGGGAGAGCGCCTGCGCCGGGAAGAGCGCGAGGACGAGGTTCCCCGCGCCGAGCAGCGCGAGCGGCGCGAGGAGCAGCGGCCCACCCTCGTGCGCCGACGCGGCCGCGGCGCTCCGCGGCTCGCCGAGGAGCGCGATCCCGAGGAGGCGCGTGAAGGCGACCGCCGCGAGGGTCCCGACGAAGGCGAGCCCCCCGACCGCGAGCCAGGTGGGGAGGGCGAGCGCCGCCGGGGCGTCCTGCCCGCCGCGCAGGAGCCCGAGGTAGAGCACCCACTCCGACACGAAGCCGTTGAGGGGAGGGAGCCCGGCGAGCGCGGCCGCGGCGAGGACGAGCAGCGCCCCGGTCACCGGGAGCCGGCGGAGGAGGCCGCCCATCCGCTCGAGATCGCGCGTGCCGGCGCCGTGGGCGAGCGCGCCCGCGCCGAGGAAGGCGAGCCCCTTCATGAGCGCGTGGTTCCAGACGTGGAGGAGGGCGCCGCCCATCCCGAGCGCGGCCACCTCGGGCGCCCCGAGCGCCGCGCCGACGAGCCCGAGCCCCGCCGCGAGCGCGATGATCCCCACGTTCTCCACGGTGGAGTAGGCGAGGACGCGCTTCAGGTCGCGCTGGGTGATCGCGAGCGCGAGGGCGACCACCGCGCCGCCGAGCCCCACCGCCGCGAGGACGAGCCCGTGCGCGAGCGGGGGCGGGGGGAGGAAGGTGAGCGTGCGGAGGATTCCGTAGAGCCCCATCTTCACGAGGACCCCGGACATGAGCGCGGAGACATGGCTCGGCGCGGCGGGGTGCGCCTCGGGCAGCCAGACGTGGAGCGGGACGAGGCCGGCCTTCGTCCCGAAGCCGACGAGGGCGAGCGCGAAGAGGAGCGAGGCCGGGAGCGCCGCGCCGCGGGCCGCGACGAACGCGTCGAAGCGGAGCGATCCGGCCGCGGCGCCGAGCATGAGGAAGAGCGCGAAGATCGCCGCCGCGCCGAGGTGGGAGGCGACGAGGTAGGTCCGGGCCGCGGTCCGGACGGAGGCGTCCTCGTGCTCGAACGCCACGAGCAGGAAGGAGGTGACGGTCATCGCCTCCCACGCGACGAGGAAGAGCACCGCGTGCCGCGCGACGAGGAGGAGCGCCATCGACGCCACGAGGAGGTTGAAGAACAGCGCGAACGGCCCGAGCGCGCGCCGGCCGGCGTGCGGGCGGAGGTAGCCGGCGCCGAAGATCGCCGCCGCGAGCGCGACCGCGAAGAGCGCCGCGGCGAACAGCGCGGAGAGCGGGTCGAGCCCGAGCGCGAGGGCGCCGTTCGGGACCTGCCAGGGGAGATCGAGGGCCGCGGGCGGCGCGCGCAGCGCCGCGAGGGCCGCCACGAGCCCGAGCGCGGATCCGGCGGCGGCGCTCCCCGACCCGATCGCGAGGGCGAGGCGATCGCGGCGGCCGGCGGCGAGCGCGGCGATCCCGCCGGCGGTGAGGACCGCGAGCGCGGCGAGGAAGAGCGTCACGGCGGGCCCGCCTGGCCGCCGCGGCGCGTCTCGACCGCGGCCTCGACGCGCGCGATCTCGGGGAGGAGCTCGTCCGCGCCGGCGCGGGCCTCGAGGCGCGCGAGGACGAAGGGGTCTCGCAGCGCGTGCGCGATGAGCGCGAGGAAGTGCAGGTGCGTTCGGGTCGAGGAGCCGACCACCGTGAACAGCGTGTGGACCGGCTTCCCGTCGATCGCCTCGAAGTCGACCGGCGGCTCGATGTAGCAGATCGCCACCTCCGGACGTGCGATGCGCAGGACGATCGGATTCCGCGGGTGGGGAATGGCGATGCCATTCCCGAAGCCGGTGGAGCCGAGCGCCTCGCGGGCGAGGAGCACGCGATGGAGGAGATCGCGCTCGCCGGGACCGGGCAGCGGGAGGCGGTCGACGACGGCGCGGAGCACCTCGGCCTTGTCCCGGCCGGAGATGCCGCGGTGAACGCCGCCCGCGCGGATCGCCTCGGCGAGCCCGGGGAGGTGACCCTGGTCGAGGTTCGAGAGCAGGTCCGGCGAGACGTCGAGGTTGCGGCTCGCCGCGAACTCGAGGAGGTCCACCCGGTTGAGGCGCCACTGGTCGTCGACGCGCGTGGCGACGAGCTCGCCCGCCCGGAGCCACCGCTCGAGGGTGCCGACGGGGACCCCGAGGAGCCGTGCGGCGTCGCGTGCGTTGAGGTGCATCCTTCCGTTCCTTCCTAGCGACCGCGCCGGTCGCTCCTCGCGCTGCGCATGCCGAGGACCACGTCGATCGACCGCGAGAGGACGCCGGCGAGGAGCGGCATCCGGAGCACCGCCACCCCGGCCCGGCTCCAGCCGGCCTGCTCCGGCGCCTGCCGCGCCCGGATCGCGAGGACCGGCGTTTCGGGCTGCGAGTGGGTCACCGCCGCGAGCACCTCGTCCACCTCCGCCGCAGCGGTCTCCGGACAGGCGACGACCAGGGCGACGGGAAGCTCCGCGAGCGTGCGCGCCGCCGCGGCCCCCGTCGCGACGCGCACGAGGCGCAGGTCCTCCCGCGCCGCGAGGTCGTAGAACAGCTCGTCGCTCTCCCGGCCCGGGCGAGCGAGCAGGAGGACGGACGGCAGGGCGGGCGCGAGGAGCGGCACTCGTTCTCGGTAGAGCAGGAACCGCGCCAGCGCGGAAGGTCGCGAGATCACTCGCGGCGAGGCGCGCCGGCACTCCCATGCAACAGCGCCGCGGGCGCGCTCATGCCGATTCGGCATCATCCTCGGGGCCCCACGCCGCGAGCTTCGAGTAGAGGGTCCGGAGCCCGATCCCGAGCGCGCGCGCCGCTCGGGCGCGCGTTCCGTGCCGGCGGAGCGCCGCGCGGATGACGAGCCGCTCGGACTCGGCGAGCGTGGAGCGGGCGGGGATCAGGATCGCGCCCGCGGGCTCGAGCCGCGCCGGGGGGCGGCGGGCGCTCGCGAGCGGGGGGCGACCGGGCGCGGGCCCGGCGGCGCGCGGCGGCGCCAGGGGGATGCGCGCGGGCGAGACGGTGGCGCGCTCGAAGTCGCCGAGCGTGACGAGGTCGCCGCCGGCGAGGACGCAGGCGCCCTCCACCGCGTTCCGCAGCTCGCGGACGTTCCCCGGCCACTCGAGCTCTGCGAGCCGGCGCTGCGTGGCCGGCGAGAGTCCGGCGATGTGCCCGCTCATCCGCCGGTTGAAGTCCGCGACGAACGCGTCCACCAGGGCGGGGATGTCCTCCCGCCGCTCGCGCAGCGGCGGGACGACCAGCGTCACGACCTTGAGCCGGTAGTAGAGGTCCTCTCGGAAGCGCCCCGCCGCGATCGCCTCCTCGAGGTTCCGGTTGGTCGCGGCGATGACCGAGAGGTCCACCCGGACCTTGGCAGTGCCGCCGACGCGCCGGAACTCGTTGCGCTCGAGCACGCGCAGGAGCTTCGCCTGGGTGGAGACGTCCATCTCCGCGATCTCGTCGAGGAAGAACGTGCCCCCGTCGGCGAGATCGAAGAGCCCGCGCTTGCGATCGTTCGCGCCGGTGAAGGCCCCGCGCTCGTGGCCGAAGAGCTCGTTCTCGAGGATCTCGCGCCCGAGGGTCGCGCAGTTCACCGGGACGAAGAGGTGGTGCCGGCGCGGGCCGCGATCGTGCAGCGCGCGGGCGACGAGCTCCTTGCCGGTGCCGCTCTCGCCGAGGAGGAGAACGTTGCTCTTGTAGCGCGAGACCTTCTCGACCGCGTCGTAGAGCCGGAGCATCGCGGGCGATGTGCCCACGATGCCGGGGAGCCGCTGCGGCGCCGCCGGGCCCGCGCGGTCGGCGCGGGCGAGGAGGAGCGCGAGGCGTCGCACGGCCGCGTCCGGATCGAGGGGCGGGGCGAGGTAGTCGGCCGCGCCGAGCTGCATCGCGTCCACCGCCTCCTGCACCGTGCCCGCCTCGCCGAGGATCACCGCGGGCGCGTCCGGGGAGCGCTGGGCGGCCGCGTCGAGGAGGGCCCGGAGCGGCGCGGCGCCGAGCGCCTGCGACAGGTACATCGCCGCGGTTTCCCCCCGCGCGAGCTCCGCCGACGCCTCGCGCTCGTCGTGTGCCGCGACGGGCGCGAAGCCGGCGTGCGCAAGGGCCGCGACGAGGTCCGCCGCGCCCTCGGGCGCCACCACGACGCAGCTCCTGCCGCCGCCGAACCGCTCGGGCGCTGCCGCCATGAGGCCTCCGGGAGTGGAGGCGCCGGTGTACTGCCAAATCGGCACACATGCAAGACCGGCAGGTCGCCGCGTGCGCTACGCGGGCGTCTCGTCCCGGAAGACCTCGAGCTCGAGGTCGCCCAGCCGCACGATCCCCACGCGCACCAGCCCGTCCGCCGCGGAGGCCCCCGGGCCCGCGAGGATCTCGCCCGGTCGCGCCAGCGCGACGAGCTTCTCGGCGCGCTCCGCGGCCGGGCCGAGCACGGCGAGCTCTCCCACCGCGGCGCGTCCCCGCGACCCGCCGGCGAGCACCGGCCCGCTCTCGACCCCGGCGCGGAGCTCGAGCACGCCCGACTCGCGCATCGCGCGCCGCGCGTCGCGGGCGGCGGCGAGCGCGTCCACCGCGTCGTCGGGCGTGGGCCCGCCGAGCCCGAACACGGCGAGCACCCCGACGCCCGCGAGCCGCCCGACCGTGGCGCCGCGCTCGAGCGCGATCCCGGCGACCATCTCGACCGCGGCCCGGAGGAGGCCCGCCGACGCGGCGCCCGGGTCGAGCCCCGCGTCGTCGATCGTCATCCGCAGCACGGTCGCGGGGCGCCGGGCGAACTCGTCCGTCTCGACGGGGAGCCCGCGCGCGGTGGTGCGCGCGGCGGGAGTCGGCACGTCGGGGCGAGAGGTCTCGCGCTGCCTCGGCGATGGGGGCGGTGCGTCCACCGCGCGCGGCGGGATCTCGGCCGGCGTGGCGTGGAGCGCTGCGTAGCGGAGCTCGGTCCGGCCGAGCCGGACCACCGCGCCGTCGGGCACGAGCGCCTCCGCGACCTGCTCGTCGCCGACGAAGACGCCGTTCCGGCTCTCGAGGTCGACGACCCAGAGATCGTCGTCGCGCCGCTCGAACATCGCGTGCATCGACGAGATCCAGGGATCGCCGATGCGCAGGTGGGCCTCGGGCGAGCGCCCGACGACCGCCGGGACGTCGCCCAGGACGAACACCGTCCCGGCCGCGACTCCGTTCTCGACGACGAGCTCCGACAAGCAGGCCCCTTTCTCGGAGAGCGGAAGGAACATGATAGCCTACAGCCGAGTCGCATGGCCCACATGCCCAGTTCCCCCGCGCCGCGCCGGCCGGCGCTGGACCGGACCGTCGGGCGCGTACTCGGCGATCGATATCGGGTGCTTTCGCGCCTCGGCGAGGGCGGGATGGGCACGGTCTATCTGTGCGAGCACGCCGTCCTCGGGCGCCGCTACGCGGTGAAGGTGCTGCGGCCCGAGCTCGGCGGGGACCCCGAGCTTGCCGAGCGTTTCCGCAACGAGGCGATCGCCGCGAGCCGGATCGGCGGCGAGAACGTCGTCGACGTCGTCGACTTCGGCGCGGAGAGGGACGGCGCGCTCTACTACGTGATGGAGGCGCTCGACGGCCGGAGCCTCGGTGCGATCGTCGCGGAGGAGGGGCCGCTCGACGTGGCCCGCGCGCTCGGGCTGCTCGAGCAGGTCTGCCGCGCGCTCGGCGCCGCCCACGCACGCGGCGTCGTCCACCGCGACGTGAAGCCGGACAACGTCTTCGTGGTGCGGCGGCCGGACGGGACCGAGCTGGTGAAGGTGATCGACTTCGGCGTCTCGCAGGTCTCGCTCGACGACGGCCGGGAGCGGCTCACGCGCGCCGGGGCGATCATCGGCACCCCTGAGTACATGGCGCCGGAGCAGGCCGCTGGCGAACCGGTCGATCAGCGCGCCGACGTGTACGCGCTCGGCGTGCTCGCGTACGAGCTCCTCACCGCGACGCTCCCGATCGTCGCGCACACACCAGTCGCGACGCTCGTCGCGCACCAGACGCGGACGCCGGAGGCCCCGAGCCGACGGCGGGCGTCGGTGCCGCTCGACGTGGACGCGCTCGTGCTCTGCGCGCTCGCGAAGCGCCCCGAGGATCGGCCGCAGACCATGGGGGCGTTCGCGGATGCGATCGCGAGGATCCGGCGGCCGGGCGCGGCGCCGAAGCCGCCCGCGGCGTCCGTCCGGACCCTCGTGCGGCCGCGAGACACGGTGGCGCTGCCGGAGTCCTCGCGGCCGTTCCGGCGCCGCATGGCGGCGTGGCGGCGGCGCGCGCTCGTCGCGGTCGCAGTCGCCATCGCGCTCGGCGCGGGCGTCCTCTTGTGGGGGTGGACCGCCCGGCGCTCGGCGCTCGCGCCCGCTCTGGCGACGACCCCGCCCGCGGCGTCGGCGGCGCCCGCGCCGACCGCCGCGAGCCCGGCGCCGCCTCCGTCCGCGGCGGGCCCGGCCGCGCCTGGTCCGGCGAGCAACGCGCCGGCCGCACCGGGCGCCGCTCCGGCCCGGAAGCCGCCCGCGCGGACCTCTCGCTCGCCGCGACAGGCCGACTCGCACCTCGAAGACCCCTACGCGCCCGGCGCGCTGAAGTCGGACCCGTTCCAATGAGCCGCGGCGTACCGGTCCTCCTCGCGCTCACCTGCCTCGTCGCGGCGGGCCAGGCCCACGCCGACGACGTCGATCAGGCGAAGGCGCGCTTCCGGCGCGCGGTCGACCTCTACCGCCAGCAGCGCTGGAGCGAGGCCGCAGACGAGTTCGAGGCCGCGTACCGGACGAAGCCGCACGGCACGATCCACTACAACGTCGCCCAGTGCCGGGAGCGGCTCGAGGAGTGGCCGGCGGCGTTCCGCGCCTATTCGGATTACCTGCGCGAGGTGCCGGACGCGAAGGATCGGGCCGCCGTCCGGACCGCGATGCGGAAGATCGAGGACCGCCTCGCGAAGGTGGGGACGCAGGTGCTGCTCGTGTACAGCGATCCCCCCGGCGCGCGCGTCACGCTCGACGGCGTCGATCGCGGCAAGACGCCGCTCCACCTCGTCCTCCCGCCCGGTGGTTACGCGCTCGCGCTCCGCGTCGACGGGCACGAGCCCGCGGCCGAGCGGGTCGCGATGTCGGCCTCGGCATCCACCGTCGTCGAGCTCGCCCTCGAGCGTTCCACGGCCCCCCTCTTGCCCGCCCAGCCCGGTGCCGGGCACGCCGCCGCGGCGGGGGCCGTGGCCGGCGCCGCGCGCGCAACCCGGCGTGAACACGGCGAAAACCTTGGTGCCGGGCACGGGGCGACCGGGGCGACCGGGCACGGGGCGCCCGGGGCGCCGGGGCACGGGGCGCCCGCTTCGCCCGCGCCCGACCTGACCGCGCGGCCGCCGCCGGAGGGAACCGCGCCGCTCCTCGCGGCGCCCGCGGCTCCCCGGTCGAGGATGCTTCCGGTCTGGATCGCGGCCGGGACCGCGGTCGCCGCCGTCGCGGCGGGCATCTGGTTCGGCGCCTCCGCGCGCTCCGACGAGCAGGCGCTCGCCTCGATGACGACCCCGAACGGCTCGGAGGCGAGCCAGCTCGCGCAGTCGGCACGGACGAAGGCCCGGACCGCAAACGTCCTCTTCGGCGTGGCCGGCGGCGCGGCCGTCGCCGCAGGCGCGCTCTACGTCCTCGAGGCGAAGTTCTAGCGTGAGCGCCCCTCCCGCCCGCACCCGGATGCACCTCGCGTCGCTCGCCGTCGCGACGGCGCTGCTCCACGTGGCGTGCGCGGTCCAGGTCGACGGCGCGCCCTGCTCGGTGCCGGGCAAGACGGTCGACTGCCCCGCGGACCAGGCGTGCGGGAACGACCTGCGCTGCAGCGCACGCGCCCTCGCCTGCGCCGGGAGCATGTGCACGCCCGACGCGACCTACTGCTCGTCGACGCGCACCGCCCTGGCGATGCGCTGCGACCGCGTCGACCCGGTGTGCGGGAAGTGGCTGGAGGACGACTGCGGCGCGCGCGGGATGGAGTGCGGCACTCGCGGCAGCGGCGCGTGCGAGTGCCCCGAGCCCGAGAACCTCGTCACCTTCGTCGTGGCCGATCCGAGGGGCTCGCCGAGCCGGAGCGTCGTCCCGTTCCCGCGCGGCCAGGCCAACCCACGCGAGTGCACCTTCGGGAGGCTCGCGGACGCGCTCCTCGCGGTCTCGACCGGCGTCGCGTCGACGGTCGCGATCGCGGGAGATCCCGGCGTGCCCGCGGTGTTCGGCACCGCCACCGCGGAGCCCTGGCCCCTCGTCGTTCCCTTCAACGTGACGCTCCGCGGCGCGCAGGCTCCGGTGGCCGAGTCCGTCGTCCGCGCCGGTCCGGAGCCGAGCGCGGCAGGGACGATCCTGCGCGTGCTCGGCTCGGTCGCCGGCGTGCGGATCGACGGGGGCGGCGCGCGGGGCGCGGGGATCGAGCTCGGCTGCGGCACCGGGGGCGGTCCGTCGCTCGAGGACGTGCGCGTCGACGGCGGCGGGAGCGTGGACCCGACGGGCGCCGTCACCGCCGGCCTGCGCGCGGGCA
Organism: Anaeromyxobacter sp.; assembly: GCA_036390155.1. Taxonomy (GTDB): domain Bacteria; phylum Myxococcota; class Myxococcia; order Myxococcales; family Anaeromyxobacteraceae; genus Anaeromyxobacter. Next base: position 944 of record DASWCJ010000065.1, on the reverse strand, counting down.
TTTCCGTCCTGGCGGCCAGCTGCGGGAGCCGGCTCGAGCGGGTCGCGGTGTCCGGCGTCGCGGGTCCCGCGTTCGACGTCGAGGCGAGCCAGTCCACGCAGGTCGTCGGCGGGTCGTTCTCCGGGAGCGAGCTGGGAATGTGGCTCCGCGGCGGGAGCACGACCTTGTCGCCCGACGGCACGAGCCGGGTGCGCGTCTCCGGGAACGCGGGGTTGGGGATCGTGGTCGGCGGCGGCGCCGACCTCATGGCACCCCGCGCGACCGTGCCGCAAGCGGCGATCGACCGGGCCGACGTCACGCTCAACGGCGGCCTCGGGGTCCTCGTGTCGCGGCTCGCGGAGCCTGGCTCGTCGGTGACGCTCACCCGCTGCGACGTCTCCGGAAACGGCCGAATGCGTCCCTTCATGAGCGGCGGTGGCGATCCGCGCCAGGTCGGCGGGGTGGTCCTCTCGCTCGGATCCCAGGCGACGCTCGCCGCGTTTGCCGGCAACCGGCTCTGGTCGAACGCCGGAGATCAGCTCGTGATCGAGTCGGATTCGAGCGGCTGGGTCATCGGACCGAGCGCGTGCGGCGCGGACACGAACCAGTTCACGTGCGTGTCGCTGGGGGCGTGGGCGCTCCGGATCTTCGGGTTCGGCAGCGTCAGCGCGCAGTGGGACCGCTGGCCCGGACCAACGGACAATCCGGTCCTCGGGTACATCGGCCCGAACGTCACGGTGCCGCCGCTGGGGACGACGTATAAGGTCTGCGCCGGAAACCTCCTCCCGGGCGAGCCGGCCGTGCCGGCGTGTCTGCCCTAGAGCGCGAGCGGTTGCGCGGCTCAGGCGGTCCGGCGACGAGGGCTGGTCACGAGCCCCGCGATGAGCAGCAGCACGATCGCGCCCAGGAGGCTCCCGATGAACCCGGAGGTCTGGAAGCCGACGTCGTTGCTGCCGGACAGCGCC
>DASWCJ010000064.1:0-14593 GCA_036390155.1 Anaeromyxobacter sp. | reverse complement strand
AGAGGCTAGCGCGTGCCCGAGCGCGCGTTCAACGGACTTCGCGCACCCCCTCGGGGGTACGCCGTGCGCGGCGCGTCGCCACATCGGGAAAACACCCGAGCCGCTCTCCGGACTCATTCCCCGCGGATCGGGGAGTCGTCCTTCATCGGCTTCGGCCTGTTCGCGTATGCCGTCGCGAAGCGGCTCACGGGCAGCGTGGCGCAGGGCGCGACGGAGCTCGCCTCGACCGTGCAGCCGGGCCGCTTCGCCGCGGGGTCGGCGTACTTCACGGGGAGGCACGGCGAGGAGAAGGGCGCCGAGGCCCCCGAGAGCGCGGAGCTCGAGCAGCTCGAGGGCGAGATCGCCGCGCGCAAGGCCGAGAGGAAGTAGCGGCCCCGCGGAGCGGAGCGGTGGCGGGGACGAGGCGGCGCCCGGGACCCGTCCGGGCCCGTCTCGACGCGATGCGGCGACCTCGCTCCATGGATAGGAGGGTTCCATGGACGTCGAGCAGGAGATCGAGGAGCTCCGGCGTTGGTTCGCGAGCCCGCGCTTCCAGGGAATCCGCAGGGTCTACTCCGCCCGCGAGGTCGTCGAGCAGCGCGGGACGATCCGCCCCGACTACAAGGTCGCGCGCGAGGCCGCCGAGGCGTTCCACGCCCGGCTGCGCGAGCTGTATGGGCAGAAGCACTCGATCACCACCTTCGGCCCGTACTCCCCCGGGCAGGCGGTCGCGATGAAGCGGATGGGGATCGAGGCCATCTACCTCGGCGGCTGGGCCACCTCGGCCAAGGGCTCGGCGCACGAGGACCCGGGCCCGGACCTCGCCAGCTACCCGCTCTCCCAGGTGCCGGACGAGGCCGCGCCCATCGTGCGGGCGCTCCTCACCGCCGACCGGAACCAGCACCACGCCCGCCTGCGCATGACCGAGGCGCAGCGGAAGGCGACGCCCGCCGTCGACTTCCGCCCGTTCATCATCGCGGACGCCGACACGGGCCACGGTGGCGACGCCCACGTCCGCAACCTCGTCCGCCGCTTCGTCGAGGTCGGCGTCCCCGGCTACCACATCGAGGACCAGAAGCCGGGCGTGAAGAAGTGCGGCCACCAGGGGGGCAAGGTCCTCGTCGCGGAGGACGAGCAGCTGAAGCGGCTCTCCGCCGCGCGCTTCCAGCTCGACGTCATGGGCGTGCCGGGCCTCGTCGTCGCGCGGACCGACGCCGAGTCGGCGACGCTCCTCGACGGCCGGAGCGACGACCGAGACCAGCCCTTCATCCTCGGGGCGACGCGCCTGAACCTCCCCACCTTCCGGGCGGCGTTCCTCGCGATCCTCCGCCGGTTCCACCGCGCGGGCGTGGAGGAGCTCTCCGGTCACCAGCTGTACGGGCTGTGCGACGAGGAGTACGCCGCGGCCGACGCGTGGCTCGCGCGGCTCGGCTTCGACCGGGCCGTGGACGAGGCCGCGGCGGCGCTCCAGCAGGGCGCGATCCAGGGGGTGGACGCGGCGCTCGAGGTGGCGTTCGACAAGTTCGTCGACGCCTGGCAGCAGGAGGCGGGCATCTGCACCTACGCGGAGGCGGTCGGGGAGGTCATCGGCTTCCGCGAGGCCGAGGGCGAGCAGCTCGCCGCGACCCGCGCCGAGTGGATGGCGTTCGCGGCGCGCGCGCCGTTCTACCGGGCGCGCGAGAAGGCGCGGTCGCTCGGCGTGCACGTGCCGTGGGACTGCGAGCACGCGAAGACGCCGGACGGCTACTACCAGGTGCGCGGTGGGATCGACTACGCCATCGCGAAGTCGCTCGCCGCGGCTCCCTTCGCCGACCTCCTCTGGATGGAGACGAAGACCGCGGACCTGAAGGACGCGAAGCGGTTCGCCGACGCGATCCACGCCGCGTTCCCGGACAAGATGCTCGCCTACAACCTCTCGCCCTCGTTCAACTGGGACACGACCGGGATGAACGACGAGGAGATGCGGCGCTTCCCGGAGGAGCTCGGCAAGCTCGGCTTCGTCTTCAACTTCATCACCTACGGCGGTCACCAGATCGACGGGCTCGCCTCGGAGGAGTTCGCGACGGCGCTGCGCCAGGACGGGATGCTCGCGCTCGCGCGGCTGCAGCGGAAGTTCCGGCTCCTCGAGAGCGGGTACCGCACCCCGCAGACGCTCGTGGGCGGACCGCGCCTCGACGCCGCCCTCCTGTCCGTCACCGGCCGGACCTCCACCACCAAGTCGATGGGCCAGGGCTCGACGCAGCACCAGCACCTCGTCCAGACCGAGGTCCCGCCGAAGGTCCTCGAGGAGTGGCTCGACGTGTGGCGGACGCAGCACGGCGTGCCCGGGAAGCTCCGCGTGCAGCTGAAGCCCTACACCGCGGGGTCGGAGCTGCTCGAGCTCGCGCTCTTCTCCGCCGACGGCGAGAAGAAGGTGAACGTCATCTTCGCGCACATCCAGGACCGGCGCGGCCGCGCGATCCTCTCGGTCCGCGACCAGAACAACTTCGACCTCGCGCTCCGCAAGAAGCGGCTCATGACCCTCGCGCAGCTCTTCCTCTTCCACCGCTACAAGGTCGACTCCGCCCACTACGTCTCGCCGACGGAGGACAACCAGCGGCAGGCGGAGGGGATGCAGGCGGAGGGGCTCTTCGGCTCGGTGGTCCAGGAGGTCGGCCAGATCATCGTCGCCGACGTGAACAAGGCGCGGGTGCAGGAACTCGTCGCGCCCGACCGAAAGGCACTCCAGGCGTTCGTCGCGCGCCGCTGAGCTTCGGCCCTCCCGGCCCGACGCTCACCGCACGTCGATCTCCCCCTGGAACATCTTCATCGCGCACGCGTACCGGAGCGTCCCGGCCCGCGCCGGCGTGAAGGCGATGGTCACCGGCTCGTTCAACGGGAGCTTCCGGTCGATCCCGTACTCCGGCAGGACGAGCTCGGTCGCGCAGGTCTCGTCGGTGGTCCGCGTCACGACGAGGGTGAGGGGCACGCCCTTCCGCGCCTCGACGCGCCAGGGCTCGTAGCCGTTCCTCGTGACCGTGATCCGCACCGGCGCCGCGGCCCCGCCGCGATCGCTGCACGCCGCGGCGGCGAGGACCGCGGCGAGCGCGGCGGCGAAGCAGATCCTCGGCATCCAAGGCCCCCGGGCGGCGCGCGGGGACCGCGCATCCGGTGCCGAGTATGCCTCTCGGACGGCCCGTGGATCGACGCCCCGGGGAGGTGACGGGCAACTGCTCGCCCGTTCCCGGGTCCAGTCACCGCTCACTTCGTGGTGGTGCCGCCCGTCTCGCTGCCTGTCGGGGTCTTCTCGGTCTGGGTCTTCTCGCCGGTCTTTCCGGTGTCCTTCGTCGACTTCTTCGCCTTCCGTCCCTGCTTCTTGGCCTTGGACTTCTTCGCCTTGGCCTTGCTCTTCGTCGTCCCGGCCGTGTCCTTCGCCGCGTCGGCCTTGGTGTCGCTCGCCTTGTCCTGCGTTCCGGTCGCACCCTGCGCCCAGGCGGGCGCCGCCAGGGCGAGCGCCGCCAGGACCGCGACCTTCCGGATGAGTCCTTGCATGCCGTCTCCTCTCGCGGCAGCCGCGCCGCTGTACGAACGATGCGCACCCGCCCCGACTGCGCACGGGTACTCTCCGTGCACCGCGGCGAGCGGTCGCAGTGCCCCCCAGCGCACCCGAAGTGCGGGGTAAGTTTTCGTTGACCATCGAACGTTCGGCCTCCCGCCTGCTACTATGAGTCAGGGACGCTCGTTCAGGGGGGGAGAGTCAGAGTGACGCGGGGTCCGATCGATCGGCTCCTGAACCAGGAGCCTTCCGCGCGCGGCCGCGCCACCGCCGGCGTCGCGGCGATCACGCTCGTCCTGTTCTGGGTCGCCGCCTCCGCGATCGACACGCTGCTCGAGGCGCGCCGCGGGTACGTGCAGGAGCTCTTCTCGCCGTCGCCGCGCGAGATCTGGATCCGGCTCCTCGTCACCGCGCTCGTCGTGCTCCTGTGGCGCGCCCGCCTCGCGCGCCGGCGCTTCCGCCTGGTGTGGGCGGCGATCGCCGCCGCGCCGGACGGCGTCCAGATCACGGATCTCGACGGGACGATCGCCTACTCGAACGCCGCGGTGCAGGCGATCTACGGCACCTCGCCCGAGGAGCTGCTCGGGCACAACGTGAACGAGATGAACGCGGACCCGGCGCTCGCGACCCGCGAGATCCTGCCGGCGATCCAGAGGACGGGCGGCTGGGCGGGCGAGATCGACGTCCGCCACAAGGACGGCCACGTGTTCTCGGTCTGGCTCACCACCTCGCTCGTGAAGGATCCGCGCGGAAAGCCACTCGCGACGGTCGGCGTGATCCGCGACATCTCCGAGCGCAAGCGCGCCGAGCGCGAGACGTGGGAGTACGCGCGGCGCCTCGAGGAGGCGACCGCGCTGAAGGATCTCTTCGCCGACATCCTCCGGCACGACCTCCTCGGCCCGGCGGCGACGGTCCAGCTCTCCGTCGACTCGCTCATGCGCCGGCAGCCGGACCCGGTCGCGACCCGCAAGATCCTCGAGACCGCGAAGCGGAGCTGCGTGAAGCTCATCGACATCGTCGAGGGCGCCGCGACGTACGCGAAGCTCTCCGCCGCGCAGGGCATCGACTTCCGGACGCTCGATCTCGCCGCGTTGCTGCACGATGTGCTCTCGGAGTTCGAGGCGCGCGCGAAGGAGCGCGGGATCCGCGTGCTCTTCGACGCGCCTGCGACCGCCTGGGTGCGCGCGAACCCGATGATCGGCGACGTGTTCGAGAACCTCCTCTCCAACGCCGCCAAGTACGGCCCAGCGGGCGGGGCGGTCTGGGTGCGCATCGACGAGGACGGCGCGAAGTGGCGCGCCTCGGTCACTGACTCGGGCGAGGGGATCCCCGACGCGGACAAGGACAAGGTGTTCCGGCGCTTCGAACGGCTCTCGAAGGGATCCGTGAAAGGCACCGGGCTCGGGCTCGCGATTGCGCAGCGGATCGTGGACCTGCACGGGGGACGCATCTGGATCGAGGACGCACCCGGCCGCGGCGCCCGCTTCTGCGTGACCCTCGCGAAGGCCGATCCCCCGCCCCCGCCCGCGGCGAACCCCTGAGCTAGAGCGCATCTCACAACCCTTGACCAGCGCTCCAGCCCCAATGCCGGTCACTTAGCGGCCGGCCGCTAACGGCGAACGCTCCCGAGGGCCTCGGGCTTGGCCCCCGGTCCGGCGCCTTCCCCGGCCCGCCTCGGCGGCGTTCGGTCCGGGCGACGAGATCGTCGAGCTGGAGCCGCACCGCAACGTGCGCGACCTCGAGAGGCCGGCACCGCGAAGTGACCGGCATTGGCTCTAGCCGCGCCCGGGTGGGGTCGCGGATCTGCTGCTCGCACCCCCCGGGCTTCTCAGCCGCCACCGGGAGCTTCGGCCGGAGGTCCCGGCGTCAGCGCTGGCCCCGCCGCCGGCGCCGGCACGTCCGGCGGCATGGGACGCCGGAGCGCGTGCTCGAGCCGCCCCTGCTCCGCGGTCTCGGTGATGAGCCGCGCGCCCCGCTTGAAGGTCGCGTAGGACCACGCCCACTCGAGCAGCACCGCGACGCGGTTCCGGAAGCCGATGAGGTACGCGATGTGGATGCCGAGCCAGGCGAGCCAGGCGGGGAGCCCGGAGAGCTCGACCCCGAACACGGTCCCGACCGCCGCGGCCCGGCCGATGGTCGAGAGCGCGCCCCGGTCGCGGTAGCGGAAGCGCACCGTGGGCCGGCCGCGGAGCCGGCGCGCGGCGTTCCGTGCGGCGCGACGTCCGGCCTGGATCGCGGCGGGGGCGATCCCGGGAACGAGCGCGCCGTCCTGCACGACGCGCGCGAGGTCGCCGGCGACGAAGATCTCGGGGCGGGCCGGCAGCGAGAGATCGGGGCGGACCTCCACGCGCCCGCTCGGATCGAGCGGCGCGCCGAGCCCGCGGGCGAGCGGCGAGGCGGCGACGCCGGCCCCCCACAGCACCGTGCGCGCGGCGATCCGCGCGCCCGACACCTCCACACCCTCCGCGTCGATCCCGGTGACGCGGGCTCCCGTCCGCACCTCGACCCCGAGCGCCTCGAGTTGGCGGCGCGCGGCGGCGGAGAGCCGCTCGGAGTAGGCGGGGAGCACCCGCGGCACGAGCTCGAGCAGGACCACCCGCGCGCTCGCCGGGGCGATGCGCCGGAAGTCCCCGGCGAGCGTGTGCCGCGCGATCTCCGAGAGCGCGCCCGCGAGCTCGACCCCCGTCGGGCCCGCGCCCACCACGACGAACGTGAGGAGCGCCGTGCGCGCCGCCGCGTCGTCCTCCCGCTCCGCGCGCTCGTACGCGGTGAGGACCCGCCGGCGAATCTCGAGCGCGTCCTCGAGGGTCTTCAGCCCGGGCGCGAGCGGCGCCCACTCCTCGTGCCCGAGGTACGAGTGGGTCGCGCCGGTCGCGACGACGAGCGCGTCGTAGGGCACCCGGCCGCCGTCCACGAGGACGACGGCGTGGCCGTCCGCGTCCACCCGCTCGGCCTCGGCGAGCAGGACCTCGACGTTTCCCTGGTCGCGGAGGACCGCCCGGACGGGCGCGGCGATGTCCCCCGGCGAGAGGGCCGCGGTGGCCACCTGGTAGAGGAGCGGCTGGAAGAGGTGGTGGTTCCTGCGGTCGAGCACGGTGACTCGCAGGTCGAGCCCGGCGAGCGAGCGCGCCGCCGCGAGCCCGGCGAACCCCGCACCGACGATGACGACGTGCGGCGCGCCGGGGGACGGCCGCGCCGCGCGCGCCGACCGCCGCAGGACGACCGCCGCGCCGCCCGCCAGCACCCCCGCCAGCGCCCACCCTGCCCGCCTGTCCATCGCGCCCCTCCGGTGCGGAACGTACGCACTCGGCCGGACCCGAGTCCGTCAGGTTGCGGCGGCCCTGGGGCTCCGGCGACACTCCGCCCGTGCCGACCCTGCGCGCGTGGCTTGCCGAGGCGCCGTTCACCCTCGGGCTCTCCTCCGGGTTCTTCGGGTTCTTCGCCCATGCGGGCGTGGTCTCGGTCCTGGAGGAGGAGGTCTGCCTACCTCGTCTTCCCGGTCCCGTCGTTCAGGAGCACGGTGATCTCCGGGAGGAGCCCGGCGTTCCCCCAGTCGCCGATGAACATGACGACGTCGCCCGGCGAGCGGGTGGCGGGCGAGGGCGAGCTCATCGAGAGCGGCCCGATGCCCATCGGGAAGCCGCCGATGCCGAGCCGCTGGGTCATCGTGTAGCCCGCCGCGGTCCGCTTCAGGATCATGGACCCGCCCCCGGAGGCGCCGCCGCTCGCGCCGCCGCCGCCGATCACCGCGTGGAAGCGCGTGTTCGGATCGGCGTCGAGCTTCCCGAGCCGCCCGATGAACGGGTAGAAGCCCTGCGACGCGCTCGCGGGCAGGACCTTCGCCTTCCAGGCGGAGGGGCTGGCCGGGCTCCCGTTCGGCCTCACCTCGACGACGTAGACCTGGTCCGTCGTGAACGCGAACGCCGCGACGGTCTCGCCGTAGTCCGGGTCGAAGGCGGTGCCCAGCATCGCCAAGCGCAGGCGCGTCTGCGCCCCGTTCACGGTGTTCACCGGCTTCGTGTAGGCCGGGTCGTAGTTGTGGAGGGTGTCGCCGACGACGGTGGAGGTGACGAGCGTCCAGTCGCTGAACGCCGGCTCGTTGCCCGGGGTCGCCGACGGCGGGCTGTTCACCCGGAGGAGCGTCGCCCCCCAGATCGCCATTCCGTACTGGTTGGCGCCGTTCTGGCTCGAGTAGGAGCAGGCGACCGCGATCGCCGCCCCGCCCTGCGGCTGCGGGAACGCGGTGCCCACCGGCAGGAACCAGCAGTCCTCCGTGCTCGTGAGGACGCCGTCGAGCGGCGGGATCGCCTTCTGCGCCGTCACGTCCACGACCCGCCCCAGCTGCACGAGGAGCGCGCGCGGCACCATCTTGCCGCCGTTCCCGACCCCGAAGGTGAGCGCGTCGATCCCGGGCGCGGCGGTGCCGAGGTCGGCGGGCCAGATGAAGAGGCTCGCCTGCGGCGCCCCGCCCGTCGCCGAGTAGCTGCTGAGCGCGACCGCGGGATCGAACGTGCCGTTGCCCTTGCTCCGGATCGTCCCGAACCGGCCGGTCTTCTCCTGGAAGAAGACGGACGGCCGCTGGTCGAGATCGTTGCTGTACCAGCCGGTGGTCGCGACCGAGACCGACGCGGAGCTGATCTGGGTCCCCCACGCGAGCATTCCGCCGCCGCCCCACAGGACCGAGAGCCCGTTCCCGCTCTCGTTCCCGACCACCGCGTCGAGGAACCCGTCGCCGTCGAAGTCCCCGGTCGCGATCGGGTAGGAGAGCCCGCGCTGGCGCGAGAGCTTCCCGAACGTGCCGACGCCGGTGCTCCACTGTGCGCCGTCGCCGAGGAGGAGCTCCGCCGACGAGCCGAAGTTGCTCGCCGCGACGAGGTCGGGGACCCCGTCGGCGTTCGCGTCGGGCAGGCAGACCGCGTTCACCGGGAACGGGAGGCTGGCCGCGATCGAGGGGGAGACGAGCGAGTAGCTCGCGTCCATCGAGAAGCCGAGGACGGTGCCCTCGTTGCCGGTCCACGCGTAGAACGACGTCCCGCTGTCCGGCGCCGCCACGAACCCGTCGAGCCCGGCGCCGGTCGTGTCGAGCGCTGCGTTCGTCTTCCAGATCCCGGGCACCACCGGGCCGTACACGAAGAGCTGGCCGCGGCCGGTGGAGGTGTCGACGAGCCGGACGAGGACGACGTCCCGAGACCCGGACCGGACCACCTGGAACCGGCTCTGGGCGGCGGTGCGATCCGCCTTCTCGAAGTTCCAGGGCCCCCCCGTGGGCCAGCTGCTCGTCGAGAACGTGAAGCTCCCGGTGCCCGTGCCGTAGGCGAAGGAGAGCTTCGCTCCCTTCGTCCCGTCCGCGAGCCGGTTCCCGTCGGTGTCGAGGACGTACGCGAGGTCCAGCACGCCGTCGTTGTTGAAGTCGCCGACCCCCATCGCGATGGGCTGGTGGTACGCGCCGCCCACGCAGGTGGAGCAGAGGTTCTTCACCTCGACGCACGCCGGTCGCGCGGGCCTCGGATCGCCCACCTTCCAGTCCACCCGCACCAGCCACCCGTCGGTGTTGTTGAAGGTGGGATCGTTCGCGCACGCGGCCGGCCCCGGGGACGAGGTGGACGTCTGGATCGTGTCCGCGTCCCAGCCCTGGCCCCAGAACTGCCAGGTGCCGGTGGAGGCCTCGAACCGGCCGGTCCCGTTGCGCACTTCGTAGTTCGTCGTCTCGCGGTGGTATCCGGTGCCGGTCCCGTTCTGGTAGGCGAGGTCGTTCAGGACGTTCACCCAGTTCTGCTGGGTCGGGGTCCCTCCACCCGCGAGCGGGCCCTGGGTGAGCCAGCCGCCGAGCCCCGGCGTGAGCGCCCAGAAGTCCGAGTTCCCGCAGGTGCCGCCGCTACAGTCGACGTCGCCGCCGACGATCGCGATCGCATCCCGCCCCGTCCCGGCGAAGTCGTCGACGAACGTCTGGCCCGGGTACGTCTTCAGGAAGTAGCTCTGGAGCCACGGCTCGGCGGTGTCGAGGTTCATCGCCGTCGTCACCTTCGCGCCGGCGTCGCCGGAGAAGAAGAACGCGACGTCGCCGCTCGTGTCGCCGTTGAGGTCGCCCGTGACGCAGCCGTTGACGCCGCCGCCGATGGCCATCACGAGCGGGCCCACCACCGGCCCGACCGCGATCGCCGCCGGTGCGGCGGTCGCGTCGGTCACCTGGAAGAAGTCCACCGCGCCGGGGCTGAACCCGGGCACGTACTCGCCAGTGGTCGCGTTCACGGCGCCGTGGCTCCGGTTGCCGCCGTTCCCGCCGCTCACCCGGTCGGGGTCGCCGACGTCCCTCGGGACGCGGGCCGAGAAGCCGAACGTGTAGGGCGGCATGCCGCCCGTCGCGACGAGCTGCGCCGCCTGCCCGGGGAAGACCGACGGCGAGTCGAGCCGGAGGGCGAGGCGCGCGCCGATCGGGATCCAGAGCTGCGCCGTCTGCGGCGCGTTCGCCGAGTCCGTCACCGTCACGAGGTCCGAGGTGAACGAGGACGGATCGGCGTCCGCGCCGCGGTCGCCCGCGGTGTAGTCGCCGTTGTTGGGATCGATGGTCGGGTTCCCGGAGCCCGGGTTCGGGCCGATCGCGAAGGTGTAGGGGGGCTTCCCGCCGATGACGATGAGGGTGACGCTCTCGCGCGGCGCGAGCGGGCGCGTCTCGGAGCGGTACAGCTTCACCGCCTGCCCGACCTGGACCTCCGCCTTGGAGAGGCCGCCGTACGCGTCGCTCGCGAAGACCGTGTCGATCGAGCTGCCGACGCCGCCGGCGCCGTACACGCCGGTGAGGAGATCGACCGTGCCGCCCGAGCCGCTCGTCCCGATCGCGAACGTGTAGCTCCCGCTGCCGCCGGTCGCCTGGAACGTGATCCGCCCGCCCGGGTTCGTCCCGGTGAACGCGGGGCTGATGGCGATCCGCTGCCCGACGCTGACGGTCGCGAGCGCGATCGTGCCGCGCGAATCCTGAACCTGGACGAGATCCTGCGCGGAGCCCATCGAGCCCGCCGTGTACGCGCCCGCCGGGTCGAGCGAGGCGTCGCCGCCCGAGAGCTGTCCGCCCTGCGGGAACGCGAACGTGTACGGGGGCACGCCGCCCGCCGCGACGAACTGGATCGGCTGGCCTGGCGCGGCGCTCTGGAACGCGGGCACGATCCCGAGCGCCTCGACCGGCGGCTTCTCCGGGAGGTCGAGGCTCCGCTGGCAGGCGGCAAGGGAGGACAGCGTCGCAAGGACAGCGTCGCAAGGACGGCGGCGGCGAGACGAAGTCGCATCGATACACCTCTGGGGTGCGGCGATGCTAGCAACCTCCGTGGGCCGAAATCGACTGGAATTCAACGATTCTGCGGAGGAGCGCCGCGGCGGGCCCTCTGCTAGAAGTCGCGCGTGGACTTCGCCGCTTCCGGGACGCACCCGGCCCTCCTCCCCGTCCTCGCCGCGCGCGGCTGGGCCGAGCCGACGCCGGTCCAGGCGGCGGTCCTCGCGCCCGAGCTCGCCGGGAAGGACCTCCTCGTCTCGTCGCGCACCGGGTCGGGCAAGACGGTCGCGTTCGGGCTCCTGCTCGCGCAGGCGGCGCTCGGCCCGGACGACCGGATGGGCGAGGCGGGCGCCCCGCTCGCGCTCGTCGTCGCCCCGACGCGCGAGCTCGCCGTGCAGGTGCAGCGGGAGCTCGCGTGGCTCCTCGGCGGCGTGGGCGGGCGGGTCGCCGCCTGCGTCGGCGGGATGGACCCGCGTCGCGAGGCCCGCGCGCTCGCCGAGGGCGTCCACGCCGTCGTCGGCACTCCCGGGCGGCTCCGCGACCACCTCGAGCGCGGCACGCTCGATCTCTCGGCCGTCGGGACGTTGGTCCTCGACGAGGCCGACGAGATGCTCGACATGGGGTTCCGCGAGGAGCTCGAGGCGATCCTCGACGTCACCCCCGCGACGCGTCGCACGGTCCTCTTCTCGGCGACCCTGCCGAAGCCGATCCTGGAGCTCGCGCGCCGCTACACGCGCGACGCCGTCCGCGTCGCGGCGACTCCGCCCGCCGGCGCGCACGCCGACATCGAGTACCGCGGGCACCTCGTCTCGCAGCGGGAGCGGGAGCACGCGCTCGTGAACGTGCTGCGCGCGCTCGACCCGCCGAGCGCGCTCGTGTTCCGGGGGACGCGCGAGGCGGTGCAGCACACGACCGCGAGCCTCTCCGAGCGCGGCTTCGCGGTGGTGGGGCTCTCCGGCGAGCTCACCCAGCCCGAGCGGACCCGCGCGCTCAAGGCCCTGCGGGACGGGCGCGCCCGCGTGCTCGTCGCGACGGACGTCGCCTCGCGCGGCCTCGACCTGCCCGGCATCGCGCTCGTGCTCCACGCGGACGTGCCGCGCGATCCGCAGTCCCTGCAGCACCGGTCCGGTCGGACCGGGCGCGCCGGGCGGAAGGGGCTCGCGCTCTTCCTCGCCGCGCCGGCCGAGCGCTACAAGCTCGAGCGGATGCTCCGCGACGCGGGGATCGCCGCGACGTGGGCGCCCGTGCCCGAGCCGGAGGAGATCCGCGCCCGGGACGCCGAGCGGCTCTCCGGCGAGATCGCGGCGCTCGCCACGGAGGCCGCCGACGAGGACCGGGAGGCCGCCCGCCGGCTCCTCGCCGCGCACGATCCGCTCGCCGTCGCGATCGCGCTCGTGCGCCGCGAGCGCGCCCGGCTTCCCGCGCCCGAGGAGCTGCCCGAGACGGCCCGCGCCGCCCAGGAGGTGCCGGCGCCCCGCGGGCCCCGCGCGCCGCGCCGCGGCCCGCCCCAGGACGTGGTCTGGTTCCGGGTGCTGCTCGGCCGCGAACGGAACGCGGACCCGCGCTGGATCCTCCCGCTCGTCTGCCGCCGCGGCGGCGTCGGCCGCGAGCAGATTGGCAAGATCGAGGTGCTCCCGCGCGAGACCCGCTTCGAGGTGGCGCGCTCGGCGGCGGGCGCGTTCGCCGCGGCGGCGCTGCGGCCGGATCCCCGGATGCCCGAGGCGAAGATCGAGCCCCTCCTCACGCCCCCGCGGCTCGGCGCGCACCCCGCGCACGGGAAGGGCGCGCCGCGCGCGGGAGGGAAGCACCCGGTTCGCGCGCCCCACGCACACCCGCGCTCGCCGCGTCGCTGACGGCGGGCACGTCGCGCGATCGCCGGATGGTGCCGCGCCCGCGGCGGCGGGTAGGATTGCCGCCTCGCCGTGGCCTCCCCCCGCTCCTCGCACCGCGCGATGCGCTCCGTCGCGGCCGTCCTCGTCGCCGCCGCGCTCGCGGCGCCGGCGCGCGCGGCGGACGAGCGGCCCGCGCCGGGGATCGATCCGCTCGCGACGGCCACGACGGTCGACCCGTCCCTCGCGGCGACCGCCCTCGCGCCCGCCGGCGCCGAGTCCGAGCCAGGGGACGGGGCGCGGACGTCGTTCTCGCTCGAGTTCGGCGCGTATTACACGAGCGCCGGCCTCTACGTGCCGCTCACCCGCGATCCCATCCCGAACGTGGGCGAGAAGACCGAGCTGGAGCTGTACTGGGCCCTCCTTCCGCGCTCGTTCCCCCCGCGGTTCCTCGTCGTCGAGGCGAGCGTGAACCCGATGCCGTGCCTGGGCCTCCTCGCGCGAGCGCAGGCAGCCGAGGTCTACGACGCGTCCGCGGTCTACCCCGGGATGAACCTCGTCCGCGCGGTGACCGCCGGCTTCGAGGAGCCGTGGGCGGTGTCGCTGTTCCTCGGCAACGTCGTCGACTTCGACGTCGCCGGACGGAAGGACACCGAGGGCAAGGGGTACTTCGGCGGCGTGCTCTCCGCCGGCAACTGGCACCTCAAGGACAACGTCCTCGTCGACGACCCCTGGGTCGAGGCGGAGGCGAAGCTGAAGGGAGACCGCCGCTCGCCGGTGAAGAAGCTCTCCTGGTCCTTCCGCGTCGGCACGAAGCTCCACGGGAACCCGGACGTCGTGAGCTCGGTCTACGTCGGGATCCGGCGGAGCCGGGTCGACTACGCGGGCGGGAGCTTCCTCGTCGCGAACTCCGGGGTCGAGTGGCGGCTCGACCTCGGCTTCGACGGCGCGGTCCAGCACCAGATCCTCCTCGTCGACAAGAAGTGGCCCCTGCGGAGTGCCGCGTTCTCGGTGGCGGTCGGCCTGCTCTGGGACCGCGGCACCCAGTACCGCGGCGCGCTCGCCACGCCGCCGCCGCGCGCGCTGCAGCTCCTGCTGCGCCCGAACGTCGAGTTTTGACCCCGGCGGGCCGAGGACCGCCCTGCCGCCGGCCCGGCGCCCGGCAGCGGGCGAGGGACGCGATCGCGCCCGGTCTGCTAGAGTCGCCCGCGCGTGCAGATCGTGTGTCTCGACCTCGAAGGCGTGCTCGTCCCGGAGATCTGGATCGCATTCGCGGATCGGACCGGGATCCCGGCGCTGCGCCGGACGACGCGCGACGAGCCGGACTACGACAAGCTCATGCGCGGGCGGCTCGAGCTCCTGCGCCAGCACGGCCTCGGGCTGCCGGACATCCAGAAGGTGATCCGCGAGATGGGGCCCGAGCCGGGGGCGCGCGAGTTCCTCGACGCGCTCCGCGCCCGGTACCAGGTGATCATCCTCTCCGACACCTTCTACGAGTTCGCCATGCCGCTCATGGCGCAGCTCGGGATGCCGACGCTCTTCTGCCATCGGCTGGAGATCGACGCGAAGGGCTTCGTCGCGGGCTACCGGCTCCGGATGCCCGAGCAGAAGCGCGCGTCGGTCCGCGCCCTGAAGGCGCTCTCGTTCCAGGTGATCGCGGCGGGCGACTCCTACAACGACACGGCGATGCTCGCCGAGGCGCACGCCGGGATCCTCTTCCGGCCGCCCCAGAACGTGGTCGACGAGTTCACGCAGTTCCCGGTGGTGCGCGACTACCCGGCGCTCGCGGCGGCGATCGACGCGGCCGGCCGGCGAATCGCCGGCGCGACCTAGCCCCAATGCCGGTCACTTAGCGGTGTCGGCCTCTCGAGGTCGCGCACATTGTGGTGCGGCTCCAGCTCGACGATCTCGTCGCCCGGACCGAACGCCGCCGAGGCGGGCCGGGGAAGGCGCCGTCCTCCTGCGCCGCCGCCAGAGTCGCGACCG
>DASWCJ010000063.1:0-4463 GCA_036390155.1 Anaeromyxobacter sp. | reverse complement strand
TCGCGGGTCAGCCGCAGCTGTGGCTCGTAACGGAGCGTGAGCCGCGCGTCCTTGTGGTCGAGGAGGACCGAGAGCCGGGGGAGCACGTCCTCCGCGAGGAGCGCGCGCGTCGGCGTGTTCTCGGTCGCGTAGGTGTGCGCGGACGACTGGGCCCGGACGCTCGCGGCGGGCTCGACGGCGGTGCCGTCGATCCCGGCGAGCGCCGCCGAGAGCAGCGCGGTGAACGCCGCCGCCCCCATGCGCGATCACTCCGCGACCACGACGTCGCCCCGGCGCAATCGGAAGGCGGCGGATCCGTCCGCGCCGCGCTCGAGCGCCTCGCGGGTGAAGCGGATGCGGAGCGGGCGCGGTCCGCCGTCCGGGTTGCGCCGGAGGACGAAGAGCCGGCTCTCGCTCGCCCAGGGCGTGAGGCCCCCCGCGCTCGCGACGGCCTGCACGACCCCCGACCCGGCGAGGAGATCGTAGATCCCCGGCTTCGCCACCTCGCCCACCACCGAGACCGAGAGGAGCTTCTCCTCCTCGAGGGCCACCGTCACGCGCGGACCGTTCACGTACCCGGTCAGGCGGAGCTCGAGCGCGCGCGCGAGGTCCTTCGGCGCGAGGCCGGCCGCGGGAACGTCGTCCACGAACGGGAGCGAGATCTTGCCGTCGCTCCGCACACGGGCACGGCCGCCGAGCGCGTCGTCGTTCCAGACGCGCACCACGAGCAGGTCGCCGGGCGCGATGGCGTACGCCGTGTCGGCGGCGGACGCCCGGGGCAGGTCCTTCGCCCACACGTACTCGCCGGCGTGACGGCACGCGAGGGCGAGCCCCAGCGTCGCAAGGAGGGTGGTCCTGATCGGGTCGAGCTTCACGGGAGCCTCTAGTGCGCGCCACGGCCGGTCAGCACCGCGGGGATGGTGCGCGCCAATATCTTCACGTCCTGCCAGAGCGACCAGCTGTCGATGTAGGCGAGGTCGAGCTCCATCCAGCGGTCGAACCCGATGCTGCTGCGCCCGCTCACCTGCCAGGTGCAGGTGATCCCGGGCTTCACCGAGAGGCGCCGCACGTGACGGCGCTGGTACAGGTCGGCCTCCGCGGGGAGCGGCGGGCGCGGCCCGACGATGCTCATCTCCCCGCGCAGGACGTTCCAGAACTGGGGCAGCTCGTCGATGGAGGCGCGCCGGATGAAGCGACCGACGCGGGTGACGCGCGGGTCGTGCTTGATCTTGAAGACCGGGCCGGAGACCTCGTTCAGGGCGCGGACCGACTCGAGGCGGGCCTCCGCGTCCAGGAACATGGAGCGGAACTTGAGCATCCGGAACTCGCGCCCGTTCACGCCGATCCGCCGCTGGCGGAACAGCACCGGCCCGGGCGAGTCGAGCCGGATGGCGATCGCGGTCGCGAGCAGCAGCGGCGAGAGCGCGAGGAGCGCCGCCGCGCTGAGGACGAGGTCGAGCGCCCGCTTCACCGCGAGCGCGGGGGCGTCCTCGGGCACCGTCGAGAGGGACAGGAGCGGGATGCCGTCGAGGTCCTCCGCGGCGCGAGTCGCGATCCGCGTCTCGAACAGGTCCATGCAGATCCGGGCCGAGACCCCGCGCTCCTCGCAGGCGAGGACGTGGTCCACGATGGCGGAGAGCCGATCGCGCGGGACGACGAAGATCACCTCGTCGAGGACCGCCTGCTTGAGGAGCCGCTCGAGCCCGTCGAGCGGGCCCAGGATCTTGCTCCGGTCGAGCGCGTCCGGCGCCGGGCCGTCCACGACGTAGCCGGCGAACTCGAACCCCCACTCCGGGTGCGCCGCCATCGTCCGCACGAGCTGGCGCGCGAGCGGGCCGCTCCCCGCCACCGCGTACCGCCGGGCGTTGTAGCCGCGGCGGCGCGCCGCGTGGGCGGCGATCCGGATCGCGACGCGGTTCGCCGCGAGGCCGGCGAAGGCGAGCGCGAACTGGATCGCGACGAGGAGGCGGGAGAGCTCGAGCTTCTGCGCATACCCGAGCGTCGCGACCCCGACCGCGACGGCGAGGAGCGCCCGCGCGATCCGGAAGAGCTCCGTCGCGAGCCCGCTCGTGCGGTAGGCGCCGTACACCCCGAGCACGGAGGCGACCGCGAGCCAGAGCCCGAGGGTCTCGGCGAGGAGCGGCCAGTGCCGCTCGAAGGGGAGGAGCGTCGGCAGGCCGTCCCCGAGCCGCTGCCGAACGAGGTGCGCCGCGAAGAAGGACGCCGCCAGGGCGGCGAGGTCCACGAACCGGAGCGCGGCGTCGACGAGCCGCGCGTTGCGCTTGAGCATTCCCCCGCCCCCCGTCTCCTTCAGTGCTGCGCGTCGGTCCCCGCCACGACCTGCGAGCCGGCGGGAATCCGCCCGCTCACCACCGCACCCGGCGCGACGATCGCGCCGGCGCCGATCACCGTCCCCGGGAGCACGCGGACGCCGTCGCCGAGCGTGACGCCGTCCCCGATCCAGACGTCGCTCGCCTCGCCCACCGGCTCCGCGGAGGCGTCGCTCACGACGCAGCCCGCGCCGATCCGCGTGCCGTCGCCGATCTCGACGTAGCGCGCGGCGACGATGCGGGTCGACGGCCCGACCCGGACGCCGTGGCCGATCGCGAGGCGCCCGCGCCGTCCGGCGGCGAGCTCGACCCGGCCGGCGCGCGAGTCGAGGACGACGTCGTCGCCGATCTCGACGTTCGCGCCGTTCACGATGGCCGGCCTGCCGAAGGTGCGCGCCCGGGCCCCGACCCGCCGGCAAGTCCACAGATATGCGTAGGCGCTGAGCGCCGCGACCACCGCGGTCGCGTCCCGCCCGGCGCGTGCCGGCCCCTCTCGCGCCGTGATCGGCGCGGTATCCCCCGCTGAGTCCAAAGGCCCCCCCTCCGCCCTCCCTCGCCCGCTCCGCCCTCGAGGAAAGGCTATGCGGCGAGTGGTGGCGGGTCACACTCCGCCTTTGGGGCGCGCCGGGAGGTACACGCACCGTGCATGTGCCGCGGATCGGAAGCGCCGTTCCACCGGCGGGGAAGCGGAGGCGCACTGGGGCGGCCGCCCGCGCTGGGAGCGCGCCCTGGCCCGCCGCTCGCATCCCCGAGGCAGCGGGGGCGGCCGCGCCGCGGTCGCGAGGGGGACCACATGGGTAGACGATCCAGGAGTGGGTCGTGGTCGGCGCTCGCCGTCGCGGGGGCCGCCGTCCTGGCCGCGTGCGGTCCCGGATCGGGCGCGACCTCGGGAGGGTCGAGCGACGGGGGCGGCAACCACGGCGGCGGGCCGACCCCGATCGGCGTCGGCGCCGCGGGGTGCGCGACCAGCCCGGGCGCGACGCCCACGCAGGGCGCGAAGGTCCCCCTCGGGACGCAGGGGCCGTGGACGAGCGACAACTGCACCTACGGCGTGGGGAACGGCCTCAAGGAGACCTGGATCGTCGACGTGACCACCGACGAGGCCCAGAACCGCTGGATCGCGACGCCGAACGCGCTCTACCTCGCGACGCCGGGCGGCGCGTTCCGGCGGTACGACGAGCGCGACGGCCTCCACCTCGGCGCGATCACCGGGCGGACGCCCGGCCCGATCGGCTGGGTCGAGTACTGCGACGACCAGCCGAGGACCGGGTCCGCGGCTTGCGCGGGCCAGCTGAAGTGGGGCGGCGCCAACGAGAGCGGCATCCGGAGCGTCGCGGGCGGCGCGCCGAACGAGGTGTTCGTCGGGTACCACGGCTCGAAGACGATCGCCGACGACACGTGCGGCGGCGCCGGTCCCGATTGGTGCGATCCGATGACTCACTCGGGGAAGATCGACCGCGTACGCCTGAACGCGGACGGATCGATCACCGTCACCCGCTTCGACTACTGGGTGAACAACCACAACCTCGGGTACTGGCACAACCGGACCCCGTTCCGCCTCCTCTACGACCACGTCTACCACCCGGGGACGATCTACGCCGCGAACGATCACGGCATCGTGATCGTCTTCCCGGATCGGTGGACGCCGTACACCGGAACGAGTCCGAGCGACCTCGATCCGTGGCTCGCGAAGTTCGTGGGCGACCACCTCCACGCGGAGGTCTGCTACCACCAGTCCTGCGCGTCGGGCGGCGCCCCGCGCGCCGGCGACTGGCGCGGGCTCTGGCTCGACTCGAACGGCTCCATCTGGCACGCCGGCATGTTCAACGCGGGCCTCGCCACCTGGGACTCCGACCCGGTGAACTGGTGGGGCCGCTGGGGCGCCGCGTTCCAGCAGAACTTCGGCGACCCGTACGTCCTCGGCGGGCCCGCCGGCACCGAGCCGGTCTTCAAGGTCCCGATGGAGGGCGATCCCGTGAACCTCACCGCGGTGTCGATCTGCCCCGACGGCAAGGTCTGGTTCGGGAGCTACGGTCCGACGAGCGTGACCGAGACGGTCGCGTCCTGGACCGGGAGCGCCGGGTTCAAGACCTACGACCCGCGGACGCTCGGCCTCTCCGACCGCGCGGTGCAGGACCTCGTCTGCCTGCCCGA
>DASWCJ010000062.1:0-2962 GCA_036390155.1 Anaeromyxobacter sp. | reverse complement strand
GGCGGGCTCACCTTCCTCGCGGTCGTCTCCCTGGGCATGCTGCCGAGCGTCCTCGCGGCGGTCTTCCCCGGGCTCGGGGACATCGCGGCCGTCCCGGTGATGCTCCTCGCGATCGCGGTCCCGATCCTTCTCCTCATCGTGGCCGCGTTCCGTCTGCCTCGCTAGACGCACCTGGCGCTGCGCGCCGAGCGCTGAGCAGGCCCCACAAGGGCCGGGCAGGCAGGCCCCGTCCGAGGCATAGTGACTGCGCGTCAATCACCGTCCGGTGCGGGCTCGGGCCCGCGCCGCCGCTCGACTGGGGAGCAGACATGGCCGGCGTTTACAAGAAGATCGAGATCGTGGGGACGTCGAAGGAGAGCTTCGCGGACGCGACCCGCGCCGCGATCGTGGAGGCGTCGAAGAGCGTCAAGAACCTGAGCTGGTTCGAGGTGGACGAGATGCGCGGCGCCATCCGGGATGGCCAGGTCTCCGAGTTCCAGGTGACGGTCCGCATCGGCTTCAAGGTGGAGCACTGACGAGCGGCGTACCCGTTGCCGCCATGCTCCCGGACCGGACCGATGTCCTCGTGGTGGGTGGGGGGATCATCGGCCTCACCATCGCGCGCGAGCTCGTGCGGGCGGGCCGCGCCGACGTGGTCGTCCTCGAGAAGGAGCCCGAGCTCGGCCGGCACGCCTCCGGCCGAAACTCGGGCGTGCTCCACGCCGGCATCTACTACGCGCCGGACTCCGCGAAGGCGCGCACCTGCCTCGCCGGCAACAAGCTCATGCGCGCCTTCTGCAAGGAGCAGGGGCTCCCGGTGCTCGAGGCGGGGAAGGTCGTCGTCGCCCGCACCGAGGCGGAGCTGCCGACGCTCGAGGAGCTGCACCGGCGGGCGACCGCGAACGGCGCGCGGGTCCGGTTCGTGGACGAGAAGGAGCTCGCCGAGCTCGAGCCGATGGCGCGGACCGTCGGGAAGGCGCTCCACTCCCTCGACACCGCGGCGGTCGACCCGAAGCAGGTGCTGAAGGCGCTCCGCGCGGAGCTGGAGGCGGCGGGCGTCCGGATCGTGACCGGGTGCCGGTTCGTCGGGCGCGCGGGGCCGGAGCGCGCGCGCACCACCGCCGGCGAGATCGCCTTCACCCGGCTCGTCAACGCGGGGGGCGCACACTGCGACGAGATCGCCCGCGCCTTCGGCGTCGCGGAGCACTACCGGCTCATCCCGTTCAAGGGCATCTACCGGAAGCTCCGGGCCGGGGCGAGCTTCCCGGTGAACGGCAACATCTACCCCGTCCCGGACATCCGGAACCCCTTCCTCGGCGTGCACTTCTCGCGGTCGGTCCACGGCGACGTGTACGTCGGGCCGACGGCGATCCCGGCGCTCGGGCGCGAGAACTACGGCCTCCTCGCGGGCGCGGGCGCGGAGGCGTTCTCGATCGCGGCGGCGGACGCGGCGCTCTTCTTGCGGAACGCGAAGTTCCGCGCGGTCGCGCTCAGCGAGCCGCGCAAGTACCTGCCCGCGTTCTTTCACGCCGACGCGGCGCGCCTCGTCCGGTCCTACGATCCGTCGCTCTTCCCGCGCGCCGACAAGGTCGGGATCCGGCCCCAGCTCGTCGACTGGCGCACGAAGGAGCTCGTCATGGACTTCCTCGTCGAGGCGCGGGACGCGACGGTCCACGTGCTCAACCCCATCTCGCCCGCCTTCACCTCCTCGATGGACCTCGCGCGGACCATCGTGCGGGAACACCTGTCGTGACGCTCCTCGCTATTGCTTCGCGGAGAGGCAGAGCGCCTGGTTCAGCGCCTGGACCGCCTTCTTGTAGTCGGCGCGGTCGATCACGAACTGCATGTTGATCTGCCGGTAGGCCTGCGCCACGCAGATCACGTTGATCTTGTTCTCGGCGAGGACGCCGGCGGCGCGGGCGAGGACGCCCGGGATCGCGATGTTCGTGCCGATGACGCAGACCACCGCGGCGGGCAGGGTCGTCACGATCTCGTAGCGCGAACGGAGCTCGTCGATGAACGCCGGCTTCGCCGCCTTGTCGGTGACGACGTGGGTGATCGAGTTCGCGTTGGTGGACTTCAGGATGTACGAGACCCCGTGCTTCCGGAAGATCTCGAGGATCCCGAGGTCGAACCCGATGGCCCCGACCATGCGCGGGTCGTGGATGTCCACGATGGTCACCTTCTGCGTTCCCGCGATCATCTCCACCCGCGCCTGCTTCCCGACGTAGGTCTTGGTGATGAGCGTGCCCGGGTGCTCCGGCTCGAAGGTGTTCTTGAGGCGGATCGCGATCCCCGCCATCTCGATGGGCTTCGCCGCCTTGGGGTGGATCGCCTCCATCCCCACGTCGGCGAGCTGGTCGGCGACGTCGTAGTTGGTCTGGCCGACCGGCACCACGTCCTGCGGCCCGCCGGCGAGCTCCGGGTCCGCCGAGGAGAGGTGGAACTCCTTGTGGATGACGGCCTCGTCCGCGTCCAGCTCGACCGCGACCTTGGCGAAGGTGATCTCCGAGTAGCCGCGGTCGAACTCCCGCATGATGCCCTCGGTCCCCTTCGTGTACCCGGTGACGACGACGATCTCCTTCTCCGGGTCCACGTCCTGGAAGCAGCGGTGGATCCGCTCGTCGATGGTCCACGCCTCGCTGTCGTAGAAGCCGGTGAGGTCGAGGAAGCGGGCGGGATGGCCCTTCGCCTTCAGGATCTCGACCGAGTTGAAGGCGCTGTGCGCCTCGCCGATGGCGGCGAGCATCTCGCGCGCGGCGAGGAGGACGCTCTCGCGGGCGACGTAGCCGCTCGCGAGCACGTGCAGCATCGACTCGAGGTAATCCTTCAGGTCCTTGAACCGCTTCTCGAGGAAGCCGTTCGCCCTGGCGACGTCGAGCCCGAGCGGCTCCATCTCCTTGTTGATGGACTGGAGCTTCTTGAGGAGCGCGTCCATCGCCGGGCCGTAGCCCTCGCCCTGCACGAACTTCGCGTAGATGCC
>DASWCJ010000061.1:0-14047 GCA_036390155.1 Anaeromyxobacter sp. | reverse complement strand
GGGGTGGTAGATGGCCTCGAACACCGCGAGCGAGACCCGGCTCGACCAGTACAGCGGGTTCAGCATCCAGAACTCGGCCTCGCGCAAGGTCTCGAGCCGGCCCGCGATGCGGCGGATGAAGTGCCAGGTGAAGCGGGTGATGGTCTGGTGGCCGAGCGTGAGGTGGCCGAGCTCGTGCGCGATCACCGCGCGGAGCTCGTCGAGCGAGAGGGAGTAGACGTAGGGCAGCCCGACGACGAGGTGGCGCCGCCGGCGGCGGAGGAAGGCGAGGGCGCCGGGGGCGGGCGCGTCGAAGACGCCGAACTCCTGCGAGGGCGTGACGAGCACGCGCTCGACGCCGCGCGTCCCGACCGCTGCCGCGACCTCGTCCACGAGCCGGAACAGGTCGGGCAGGGCCTCCCGTCCGTACGAGAAGGGGATCCGGACGGGGTCTTCGTCGCGATCGAAGATCGCGAGGGCGAGCTCCCGCAGGAGGACCGCCGCGACGACGATCGAGCCGAAGGTGAGCCGCAGGAGCGATCCGAGCAGCCGGACGAGGGCGCCGAACTGGCGGCCCGCGACGAGCAAGGCTACCGCCCCCGCCGCGAGGAGCGGAACCGCCGCGACGAGGAGGAAGCCCACGAGCAGCGCCACGACGAAGTGGAGATAGGCGAGCAGGGCGAGGAGGGGGTAGACGGCGCGCACCGCCCGGATCTCACCCCGGGTGCGCAGGCGGGTCAAGTGCGCCGCGCGAGACCCGGCGGACGTGATCGGGTGAATCGAGATGGGGCCTGCGCTCGCGGGGCCGCCGCTCGCGACCGTCGCGCCCCGCCCCGCGGCCGGTTACGCTCCCGCCATGGACTCGACCCGCCTCGGACGGACCGGCCTCAGGGTCTCGCGGCTGTGCCTCGGCACGATGACCTTCGGCCTGCAGTGCGACGAGCCCACCTCGCGCGCGATCCTCGACGCGGCGGCGGCAGGCGGGATCACCTTCCTCGACACCGCCGACGCCTACCCGCTCGGCGGGACCTTCGAGACGGTGGGCCGGACCGAGGAGATCGTCGGCCGCTGGCTCCGCGGGCGCCGCCAGGAGTTCGTCCTCGCGACGAAGTGCTTCAACCCCATGTCGGACCGGCCCTGGGACCGCGGCAGCTCGCGCAAGCACGTCCTCGACGCCATCGACGCCTCGCTCCGGCGGCTCGGCACCGACTACGTCGATCTCTACCAGCTCCACATGTGGGATCCGGAGACGCCGCTCGACGAGACGCTCCGGGCGCTCGACGACGTCGTGCGCGCCGGGAAGGCGCGCTACGTCGGCTGCTCGAACTTCCAGGCCTGGCATGTCGCGCGCGCGCTCGGCCGGAGCGAGGCGCTCGGGCTCGCGCGCCTCGACGCGGTCCAGCCCCGCTACAACCTGCTCTTCCGGGAGCTCGAGCGGGAGCTCTTCCCGCTCTGCGAGCTCGAGGGGCTCGGCGTCATCCCCTACAACCCGCTCGCGGGCGGGCTGCTCGCGGGCAAGCACCGCGCCGCCGCCGCGCCGGCCGGGCGGTTCACGCTCGGCACCGCGGGGCAGATGTACCAGGACCGCTACTGGCACGAGCGCGAGTTCGCGACGATCGAGGCGCTGCGCCCGCTCGCCGCCGAGGCCGGGCTCGACCTCGTCGCGCTGTCCGTCGCGTGGGTGCTCGCAAATCCCGTCGTCAGCGCGCCCATCGTGGGCGCGAGCCGGCCGGAGCAGCTCGGCCCGGCGATCGCGGCGGCGTCGGTGAAGCTCGCGCCCGAGCTCAAGCAGCGGCTCGACGCGCTCACCGCCGAGTACCGGCGGGGCGACGCCATGCGGTAGCCGCGGTCAGCGCGTGGGCCGCCGGTACTGCTCGAACCAGCCGAGCCCCTCGACCGTGCCTCGCGCCGGGCGGTACTCGCAGCCGATCCATCCCGCGTACCCGAGCTCGTCGAGCAGCGCGAAAAGGTGCGGGTAGGAGACCTCGCCGCGGTCGGGCTCGTTCCGCTCCGGGACGCTCGCGATCTGCACGTGCCCGACGTGGCGGATCCAGCGCCGGAGCTTCACGCTCAGGTCGCCCTCCACGATCTGTGCGTGGTAGAGGTCCATCTGCACGCGGAGGTTCTCCGCGCCGACCTCTTCGCGGATCGCGTGCGCGTCCGCCTGCGTCTGCAGGAAGTAGCCGGGGATGTCTCGGCCGTTGATCGGCTCGACGACGAGGATGAGCTTCTCCCTCGCGAGCGCCCCCGCCGCGAAGCGCAGGTTCTCGAGGTAGACGCGGCGCGCGGCGACGCGGTCCGCGCCGTCCGGGACGAGGCCGCACATCGCGTGGAGGGTGGGGGTGCCGAGCGCCTTCGCGTAGCGGAGCGCGGTCGCGACCCCGGCCCTGAACTCCGCCTCGCGACCGGGGAGCGCGGCGAGCCCGCGCTCGCCCTTCGCCCAGTCCCCCGGCGGGAGGTTGAAGAGGACGTTCTTCACGTCCGCCGCCCGGAGCCGCGCCGCGACCTCCTCGGGCGCGTGGTCGTACGGAAAGAGGAACTCGACCGCCTCGAAGCCGGCGCGCGCGGCCGCGTCGAAGCGCTCGAGGAAGGGGACCTCGTTGAACATCATCGAGAGGTTTGCGGCGAAGCGGGGCATGGCAGAGCCTCCGGTCAGAGGTCGAGCTTGAACGCGGTCACGAGCTCCTGGATCTGCTCGGGCGTGAGCGCGCGGACCGCCTGCCCGCGCACGAGGAGGAACAGCTTCGCGGTCTCCTCGAGCTCCTCCGCGGCGTTCACCGCGTCGTCGAGCGAGGCGCCGGAGACGACCGGTCCGTGGTTCGCGAGGAGCACCGCCGGATGGCGGGCGGCGAGGCCGCGCACGAGCTCGCCGAGGCGCGGGTCCCCGGGGCGGTGGTACGGCACGAGCGGCAGCCGGCCGA
Source organism: Anaeromyxobacter sp. (assembly GCA_036390155.1). Lineage (GTDB taxonomy): Bacteria > Myxococcota > Myxococcia > Myxococcales > Anaeromyxobacteraceae > Anaeromyxobacter. Next base: position 11,147 of record DASWCJ010000061.1, on the reverse strand, counting down.
TCTTCATGACGAAGTAGGGCGTGAGCGGCGGGAGCACGTCGGCGGGGTCGAGCCCGGCGAGGCACGAGACCGCCGCGGCGTGCGTCGAGTGGAGGTGCACGACCGCGCCCGCCTTCGGGCGCGCGAGGTAGAGGGCGCGGTGGAGGAACGCCTCCTTCGACGGCGGGTCGCCGGAGCGCGTCCGCCCCTCTGCGTCGAGCCGGGACAGCCGCGCGGGGTCGAGCGCCCCGAGGGAGGAGTTGGTCGGCGTGAGCAGGAAGCCGTCGTCGAGCCGGGCGGAGAGGTTGCCGCTCGATCCGGCGGTGAGCCCGCGGTCGAAGAGGGAGCGGCCCACGGCGCAGATCCGCTCGCGCAGCGCGGTCTCGGTCATGGCAGGACCTTCCAGGCGTCGAGGAAGAACGTCGGCGCGCCGAAGTTCCCGGACTTCAGGGCGAGGGCGAGGGGCCGGCCGCCGACGCTCGCGGTCCACGGCACTCCCGGCGCGATCTGCGGGCCGATGCGGAGGGCCTTCACGCCGAGCGCGTTCACGACCGCCCCCGACGTCTCGCCCCCCGCGACGACGAGTCGCCCGACGCCACGCTCGACGAGCCCCTTCGCGATCGCGGCGAGCGCCGCCTCGACGAGGGTCCCGGCGCGCTCGCGGCCGAGCCGGTCCTGCGCTGCGCGCACCGTGTCCGGCTCCGCGGTCGCGTAGACGAGCACCGGGCCGCGCTCGAGGAGCGGCGCCGCCCACGCGAGGGCGGCCGTGGCGACGTCCTCGCCCGCGGCGAGTTGGAGCGGATCGACCCGGAACGCCGGCGTCCCCGCCTCCACCGCCTTCGCCACCTGGCCGAGCGTCGCCACCGAGCACGACCCCGAGACGACCGCGCGCAGCCCCGCGGAGGACGGGAGCGTCGCCGCGCCGTCCCGCGCTCCGAGGAGGCCGCGCGCGCCCCAGGCCTCGGGGAGCCCCATCGCCACGCCCGACCCACCGGTCACGAGGAGGTGGTCCCAGCACGCCTCGCCGATGCGGCGCAGGTCGGCGTCGGAGACCGCGTCCACGATGGCGAGGCCGATCCCGTCCTGTCGCAGCGCCTCGAGGCGCGCGCGGATCGCGTCCGGTCCTGCGGCGACCGCGTCCGCTCGCACGAGCCCCACCTTCCGGCGCGCCTGCCGCTGCAGGACGCGGACGAGGCTCGGATCGGTCATCGGCGTGAGCGGGTGCGTTCGCATCCCGCTCTCGGAGAGCAGCACCTCTCCGACGAACAGGTGGCCCATGAACACCGAGCGGCCGTTCTCGGGGAAGGCCGGGCAGGCGATGGCGAGGGGTGCGCCGAGGGCGTCGAGGAGCGCGTCCGCCACCGGGCCGATGTTCCCCCGGTCGGTCGAGTCGAAGGTGGAGCAGTACTTGAAGAAGAACCGGCGGCACCCCCCGTCGCGGAGCGCGGCGAGCGCGGCCAGGGAGTCGGCGACGGCCTCGGCGGGCGGGGCGGTGCGGGACTTGAGCGCCACCACGACGGCGTCCGCGTCCAGGGCGGCGCCCCGCGGCGGCACGCCGATGGTCTGGATCGTCCGCATCCCGGCGCGGACGAGCATGCCGGCGAGGTCGGTCGCCCCGGTGAAGTCGTCGGCGATGCAGCCGAGGAACGGCGCCATGTCACTCCTTCCGTTGCGCCGGGCCGGGGAGCTCGACGCCGGGGAAGATCTTCACCACCGCGGAGTCGTCCTCGCCGCCGTGGCCCGCCGCGGCGGCCTGCAGGAACATCTGGTGCGCCGTCGCGGCGAGGGGGAGCGGGAGCGTGAGCCGGTGCGCGGCGTCGAGCACGATCCCGAGGTCCTTCACGAAGATGCTCACCGCCGAGAGCGGGGTGTAGTCGCCGGCGAGGATGTGCGGGACCCGGTTCTGGAACATCCAGGACGACCCGGCGCTCCCGCAGATGACGTCGTAGGTCGCCTGCGGGTCCGCGCCCGCGCGCAGGCAGAGGGCCATCGCCTCGGCCGCGGCGGCGATGTGCACTCCGGCGAGGAGCTGGTTCACCATCTTCACCTTCGAGCCATGGCCGGAGCGATCGCCGAGCCGGTGGACCTTCGCGGCCATCGCCTCGAGCACCGGGCGGGCGGCGTCGAACGCGGCGGGCGCGCCGGAGGCCATCACCGTGAGCTGCCCGGCGGCCGCCTTCGCGGCGCCGCCGGAGACGGGCGCGTCGAGGTGGAGGATCCCCATCGTCTGGAGCCGGTCGCCGAGCGCCGCGGCGTACTCGGGCGCGACGGTCGCGCTCGTCACCACGACCGCCCCGCGTCGGAGCGCGGGGGCGGCGCCCTCGGGCCCGAACAGCACCGCCTCGGTCTGCTCCGCGTTCACCACCAGGACCACGAGGACGTCGACCTGGCGGGCGAGGGCCGCGGGGGTGGGGGCGCCCGCGCCCCCCGCCGCGATGAGCGCGGCGACCGGCTCGGGGCGCACGTCGAAGCCGTGGACCTCGAGCCCCTTCGCGGCGAGCGCGCGCGCCACGCCGAGCCCCATCGAGCCGAGGCCGATCACGCCGGCTTTCACATTGAGTGGCTGCATCGCCCCCTCCTCGTCACCATCAGAGCGGGTCTCCGAATGGAGGCACCCGGCGGGGCCAGGCGCACGCACGAAGGATGCTCCATAAACGAAGGTCCGAGCATGGTCGCCCGGGCACCGGCCCGTTCGGGGGTGGGGGCTGGCGCCACGGAGCAGGAAGGGTCGGCGAGCGCACATGGCGGCGGTCGAGATCCGAGGCGTCAAGAAGCGATTCGGCGGCGCCGAGGTCCTCCACGGCATCGACGTGGCGATCGCCAACGGCGAGTTCGTGGTGCTCGTCGGCCCCTCGGGCTGTGGCAAGTCCACGCTGCTGCGGATGATCGCGGGGCTCGAGGAGATCACCGAGGGCGAGATCGCCATCGGCGGGCGCGTCGTGAACGACGTGGCGCCGAAGGAGCGGGACATCGCGATGGTGTTCCAGAACTACGCGCTCTACCCGCACATGACCGTCCTCGAGAACATGTCCTTCAGCCTGCGGCTCGCGAAGGCGAAGCGCGCCGAGATCGAGAAGCGCGTCACCAAGGCAGCGCGCATCCTGGGGCTCGAGGGCCTGCTCGAGCGCTACCCCCGGCAGCTGTCCGGCGGCCAGCGGCAGCGCGTGGCGATGGGCCGCGCCATCGTGCGCGACCCGCAGGTCTTCCTCTTCGACGAGCCGCTCTCGAACCTCGACGCGAAGCTCCGCGTCGCCATGCGGGCGGAGATCCGCGAGCTGCACTTCCGGCTCAAGACGACCTCGGTCTACGTGACGCACGACCAGATCGAGGCGATGACCATGGCCGACCGGATCGTCGTGATGCACGACGGCCGGGTGGAGCAGATCGGCGCGCCGCTCGCGCTCTACGACGCCCCGCAGAACCTCTTCGTCGCGGGCTTCATCGGCTCGCCGGCGATGAACTTCCTGCGCGGCGTCCACCGCCGCGAGGGCGGCGCCGCCGTCGTCGAGCTGGAGGGAGGAGGGCGCCTGCCCGCGCCGCCGTCCTCGGCCGCCGACGGCGCGCGCGTCGTCTACGGCGTCCGCCCCGAGCACCTCGCGCCCGCGCCGGCGGGGGAGGGGATCGCGGGCGAGGTCGTGGTGGTCGAGCCGACCGGAGCCGACACCCACGTGCTCCTCCGCGCGGCGGGGACGGAGCTCGTCGCGGTCTTCCGGGAGCGGCACGCGCTCACGCCGGCCCAGCGGCTGCACGTCCGGGCGGACGGCCCCCGCACGCACCTCTTCGACGCGGAGACCGGCACGAGGCTGTAGGGCGCGGCGCCGTCGCCGCCGCGCAAGATGCGCAAACTCGAACGCAGGAGGGCCGAACACATGCCGAAGATCACCCGACGTCAATTCGTGCGGGCCACCGGGATCGCCGCCGCCGGGGTCGCGCTCGGGAGCGCCCTCCCGCGCCGCGCCGGCGCGGCGGACCTCTCCTACAAGCCGGAGAAGGGAGCGAAGCTCCGGATCCTGCGCTGGAAGCGGTTCGTCCAGGGGGACGAGGAGCAGTGGGTCGCGAACACCAAGAAGTTCACCGAGACGACCGGCATCGACGTGCGGATCGACAACGAGGGCTGGGAGGACGTGCGGCCGAAGGCGGCCGTCGCCGCGAACGTCGGGAGCGGGCCGGACGTGATCCTCGGCTGGTTCGACGATCCCCACCAGTACCCGGACAAGCTCGTCGACCTCACCGAGCTCGCCACCTACCTCGGAAAGAAGTACGGCGGCTGGTACGACGTCTGCCAGCGGTACGGCACGCGCGACGGGAAGTGGATCGCCCTGCCGCTCGGGATCATCGGCAACCTCTTCGTCCACCGGATCAGCCACCTGCGGGCGGCCGGGTTCGAGGCGTTCCCGAAGGACCTGCCCGGCTTCCTGAAGCTCTGCCAGGCGCTCAAGCAGAAGGGGACCCCGGCCGGCCTCGCCCTCGGCCACGCGGTGGGCGACGGCAACGACTGGGTGCACTGGCTCGTCTGGTCCCACGGCGGGAAGCTCGTCGACGCGAAGGGGAACGTCGCCATCAACTCGCCGGAGACGGTCGCGGCGCTCGAGTACGCGCAGCAGCTCTATCCGACGTTCATCCCCGGGACGCGCTCCTGGCTCGACCCGCACAACAACAAGGCGTTCCTCGACGGACAGATCAGCCTGACGAACAACGGCATCTCCATCTACTACGCGGCCAAGACCTCGCAGGACCCGAAGGTGAAGGAGATGGCGGACGACATCGGCCACGCCGCCTGGCCGATCGGTCCGGTGGGGCGGCCGACCAACTTCATGCAGGTCACGCAGGCGATGCTCTTCAAGCACTCGAAGTTCCCGAACGCGGCGAAGGAGTACCTGCGGTTCATGTGGGAGTTCGAGCAGCTGGACGCGTGGATGCAGAAGTCCATCGGCTACGTGACGGGCCCGTACAAGGCGCAGGAGAAGAGCACGGTCTGGACCGCCGACCCGAAGCACACCCCGTTCCGCGACGTGGCGGGGACCCTGCTCGACAACGGGTATGCGTACAAGCTCGGCGCGGCGTCGGCCGCGGCGATGGCGGACGCCATCCTGATCGACATGGTCTCGGAGGCCGCGTCGGGCGCGCAGACGCCCAAGGCGGCAGCCGAGCGGGCCGAGAAGCGCGCGCAGCGCTACTACAAGATCTGATCGGAGCACGCCGGCGCGCGGGCCTCCCGCGCGCCGGCCGGAGCCCCACATGACCTCGGGCCTCGCCTTCCTGTCGCGGGTGCAGAACAGCCGGAACGTGCTGGGTGCGATCTTCATGCTCCCGGCGGCCGCGCTGCTCCTCGTGTTCCTCACGTACCCGCTCGGCCTGGGGGCGTGGCTCGGGTTCACCGACGCCACCATCGGCCGGCTCGGGACCTTCGTCGGCCTCGCGAACTTCGAGTCGCTCTTCCGCGACTCGGTGTTCTGGCTCTCGGTCCTGAACACCTTCATCTACACGGTGGTCGCGAGCGTGCTGAAGTTCGCGCTCGGGCTCTGGCTCGCGCTGCTCCTCAACCGGAACCTCCCCTTCAAGTCGCTGCTCCGTGCGGTGATGCTCCTGCCCTTCATCGTCCCGACGGTGCTCTCGGCCATCGCCTTCTGGTGGATCTACGACAGCCAGTTCTCGATCATCTCGTTCACGCTCACCCGGCTCGGGCTCATCCACCACTACATCGACTTCCTCGGCGACCCGGTGAACGCCCGGCTCTCGCTCATCGCCGCCAACGTCTGGCGGGGGATCCCGTTCGTCGCGATCTCGCTCCTCGCCGGGCTCCAGACCATCTCGCCGACGCTCTACGAGGCGGCCATCCTCGACGGGGCCAGCCCCTGGCAGCGGTTCCGGCACGTCACCTTCCCGCTCCTCACCCCGATCATCGCGGTGGTGATGACTTTCTCCGTGCTCCTCACCTTCACCGACTTCCAGCTCGTCTACGTGATCACCCGGGGCGGGCCCATGAACGCGACGCACCTCATGGCGACGCTCGCGTTCCAGCGGGCGATCCCCGGCGGCCAGCTCGCGGAGGGGGCGGCGATCGCCGGGGCGATGATCCCGTTCCTCGTCGCCGCGATCCTCTTCTCGTACTTCGGGCTCCAGCGGCGGCGCTGGCAGCAGGGGGCGGCCGATGCGTGAGAAGGCGTCCGACGGGCCCGGGCTCGACTTCCTCGAGTCGCTGCCGCGACGGGTGGTGACGGTCTACCTCCCGCTGCTCGCGTTCCTCTTCGTCCTCCTCTTCCCGTTCTACTGGATGGTGGTCACCGCGCTGAAGCCGAACGTGGAGCTGTACGACTACCGGACCTACAGCCCGTTCTGGGTGGTGCACCCGACGCTCGCGCACGTGAAGAAGCTGCTCTTTGACACGAGCTACCCGAGCTGGCTCTGGAACACGGTGGTGGTGTCGGTCACCTCGACGTTCATGTCCCTCGCGGCGAGCGTCCTCGCCGCCTACGCCATCGAGCGGCTCCGGTTCCGCGGGTCGCGCTACGTCGGGATGGGGATCTTCCTCGCCTACCTCGTGCCGCCGTCGATCCTCTTCATCCCGCTCGCGACGATGGTCTTCTCGCTCGGGCTCTTCGACACGCGGCTCGCGCTCATCCTCACCTACCCGACCTTCCTCGTGCCGTTCTGCACCTGGCTGCTCATGGGCTACTTCCGCACGATCCCCTTCGAGCTCGAGGAGTGCGCGCTCATCGACGGCGCGTCGCGGCTGCAGGTGCTCGTGAAGATCGTCCTCCCGCTCGCGGTGCCCGGGCTCATCTCGGCCGGGATCTTCGCGTTCACCCTCTCCTGGAACGAGTTCATCTACGCGCTCACCTTCGTCTCGTCCTCGGAGGTGAAGACCGTCCCGGTGGGGGTCATCACCGAGCTCGTCGAGGGCGACGTCTACCACTGGGGCTCGCTCATGGCGGGCGCGCTCCTCGGCTCCCTCCCGGTGGCGATCCTCTACTCGTTCTTCGTCGAGCACTACGTGTCCGGGCTGACCGGCGCGGTGAAGGAGTGAGGCCGCCCGCGCGCGCGGGCAGCGGAGGCGGCATGCGGGTGGTCATCACCGGCGGCGCGGGGTTCCTCGGGGCGAGGCTCGCGCGCGCGCTCCTCGCGCGCGGCCGCCTGGTCGGCCCCGGCGGCGCGCCCGCGCCCATCGAGAAGCTCGTCCTCCTCGACCTCGTCCGCGCAGAGGGGCAGGGGGACCCGCGGGTGGAGGTCCTCGCCGGCGACCTCGCCGACGACGCCCTGCTCCGGCGGGCGATCGGGACCGACACCGCGTCGATCTTCCACCTCGCCGCCGTCGTGAGCGCGCAAGCGGAGGCGGACTACGACCTCGGGATGCGCGTGAACCTCGACGGGACGCGCCGGCTCCTCGACGCCTGCCGCGCGCTCGCTCGCCCGCCGCGGCTCGTCTGCACGAGCTCGGTCGCGGTGTACGGCGGCGCGCTCCCCGACCCGGTGACCGACGAGACCGCGCTCCGCCCCGCGTCCTCGTATGGCGCGCAGAAGGCGATCGCGGAGCTGCTCGTCGCGGACTGCACCCGCCGCGGCTTCGTGGACGGCCGCGTGCTGCGGCTCCCCACCGTGACGGTGCGGCCCGGGAAGCCGAACCGGGCCGCGTCGTCCTTCGCGAGCGGGATCGTGCGCGAGCCCCTCTCCGGGGTCGAGGCGGTCTGCCCGGTGTCGGGGGACACGCGACTCTGGGTGCTCTCGCCCCGCCGCGCGGTCGAGGGGCTCGTACTCGGCCACGAGCTCCCCGCGGCGGCGCTCGGCGACGTGCGCTCGGTGAACGTGCCGGGGCTCTCCGTCTCCGCCGGCGAGATGGTCCAGGCGCTCGAGGCGGTCGCGGGCGCTGCGGTCGCGGCCCGGATCCGCTGGGAACCGGATCCCCTGGTGCAGCGGATCGTGGGGAGCTGGCCCGCGCGCTGGGACGTCTCGCGCGCGAGGCGGCTCGGGTTCGAGGGGGACCCGGACTTCCCGAGCGTGATCCGCGCCCACGTCGCGGACGAGCTCGGGGGGAAGCTGCCGGGATGACCCCCGCGCCTGCGCTCAGAGACGCTCGATCACCGCGCGCGTGACCTCGGCGGTCGTCGCCCGGCCGCCGAGGTCCGGCGTGACGACGCCGCTCGCGGTCGTCGCCTCGATCGCCGCCATCAGCCGCCGCGCGGCGTCCTCCTCCCCGAGGTGCTCGAGCATCAGCACCGCGGTCCAGAAGGTGGCGATCGGGTTCGCGACGCCGCGCCCGACGAGGTCGAACGCGGAGCCGTGGATGGGCTCGAACATCGACGGGGCGCGCCGCTCCGGATCGAGGTTCGCGGTGGGGGCGATCCCGAGGCTGCCGGCGAGCGCCGCGGCGAGATCGGAGAGGATGTCGGCGTGGAGGTTCGTCGCGACGAGGACGTCGAGCGACTCCGGCCGGAGCACCATCCGCGTGGTGACGGCGTCCACGAGCTCGCGGTCCGTCGCGACGTCCGGGTACTCCCGCGCGACCTCGGCGAACACCTCGTCCCAGAGGACGAGCCCGTGGCGCATCGCGTTCGACTTCGTGACGAGCGTCAGCTTCCGGCGCGGGCGGCGCCGGGCGAGCCCGAAGGCGAAGCGGTGGATCCGCTCCACGCCACGCCGCGTGAACACCGCGACCTCCGTCGCGACCTCCTCCGGTGTGCCCCGATGGGCGCGCCCGCCCACGCCGGCGTACTCGCCCTCGGAGTTCTCGCGGACGACGACCCAGTCCAGGCGCGCATCCGGGCCGAGCGGGCTCCGGACGCCGGGCAGGACGCGCACCGGGCGGACGTTCGCGTACTGGTCGAGCCCCTGGCAGATGGGGAGGCGGAGCCCCCACAGCGAGACGTGGTCGGGGACCTCGCGGCTGCCGACGGCGCCGAAGAAGATCGCGTCGTAGGTCCGCAGCCGCTCGACGCCCCCCGGCGGGATGTAGTGCCCCTCGCGGAGGTACGTCTCCGAGCTCCACGGGAGCTCGTCCACACGCAGCGCGAAGCCGCCGTCGCGCGTGGCGAGCGCGCGGAGGACCTCCAGGCCTGCGTGGATCACCTCGGGGCCGATGCCGTCGCCGGGAATGGCCGCGATCCGGTGCTCGCGCATGCGGAACCTCTGCCCGTGCCGGGCTGGCGGGCCGCCCGGAGGGCGGCGTCAGGGAGCCTCGGCGCGCTCCGAGCGCACCGCGATGAACTCGGCGGCCATGTCGTAGGCGCGGCGCGCCGTCGCCTTTGCCTCCACGGCCGGATCGCGCCCCTCCGCGTACTTGCCCGTGATGATCGCCTGCATGAACATCGCGGCGAGCTCGTCCCGCATGTCCCAGCCCCGCTCGGTGTCCCTCGTCATGGCGCCTCCTCGCGCGCGGCGCATACGATGGATGCCGCGCGCTCCCGATCGCGAGCCTAACGAGCGCGCGCCCGCCCCGCCACCTTCGCCGGCGCGCGACCGCCCGCCTGGCGCGGCGGCGTCATCCGGGGCGGGCGACGCCCTCACCCCGACCGCATCCGCTCGAACGACCGCGCGAGCGACTCCACGCGCTCGACGTACCGCGCGACGTCGTGCTCGCCGCAACGCTCGCCGGGCATGAGCCAGAACCCGCGCCGAGCGTACTCGCCGGCGCGCGCCCGGCCACAGAGGTGGACGACCGCAGCGAGGCGACGCTCCCGCTGCGGAGTCATGCGCTGGATCCGCTGCGCGGCGACGATCTCCCGGACGGACGCGTCGAGCCACGCGGAGGTCATCTCGATCGACTGTCCCGGGACGATCCGCATGTAGAGGTCGTTGAACCAGCACGCGCCGGGATCGTGCCAGGCCCCCGCGCGCGCGACCTCGTGATCGTGGATGCAGAGCCGGCGGGCCTCCATCAGGTTTCCGTCCGTCATCTGCATGAGGCCGACCGCGCTCGAGGGGGGGCCGTACAGATCGAGTGGGTTCGCGCTCCACCGGAACCGCCAGGGCGGGGTCGCCACGGGATCGCCGCCGCTCTCCGCTTGCGCGAGCGCGGCGAGGAGCTCCGGGCGGACGATCGCCGTCGCGTGCGCCTCGAAGAGGGGGCGGTACTCCTCCCAGGTGCGCGCCGGCGGCTTCGACCGGGTCGGCGTGACGGCGCTGAGGAGCTCGGTCGGCTTGTGCGCGACCTGCCACGCGACGGTCCCGAGGGCGAGGGCGGCGGCGACGGCGAGCGCGCGGCCACCCCACGGTAGGCGCCGCACGCCGCGACCCAGCCGCCGAAGGGTTCGCCGTGCCCGGGACCAGTTCATGCCTCGCAAGCAGAGCACAGCAAGATGCTCGCCGTCCCTCGAGGAAACCGCCGGTTCGGCCACGGTGAGGAGTTCCGAAGGGTTGCCGTGCGAGCAGGGCGTGGCGCGCGGGCGGACCCAGGCGAGTGTCCGCATGGCCGCGGTCCAGCGAATCCGTAGGGTGAATCGAAGGTGACCGGGGTCGGCAACGACGAAGGCGGCGGCCGGGACGTCGCCGTGAGCGGGAGGCGTCGTGACGAGATCGGCTTGCGGCCGGCCGCGAGCTCTCGTCGATGACACGCCCCGATTTCCCGGCGCCGAGGCGCTTGACGCGTTTCGCCGTCAGATGATCTCCGCGATGAGGGAGCGCGCGGGAATGCCGCTCCTGGCGCCGTAGATCTCGCCTCGCGTGCGCCGAACTCGTGCGAGGGGGTTCGCGAGGGCCCGGTCGCGTTCGCGCTCCCTGACGCGAATCCGTGCGTTTCAGGAGGTCCCGAAATCACGTGCGATGCTCGCACCATGTCCTCCGCACGCGATCTATCCGCCCGCCTCGCCGACCTCCTCCACCGCGAGCGCGCCGCGCTCGGCGAATTTCTGGTGGCTCTTGCCGACTTCGACCGGAAGCGGCTCTGGGTCGAGCTCGGGCACGCCTCGCTCTTCTACTTCCTGCACCGGGAGCTCGGGCTCTCGAGCGGGGCGGCGTTCTACCGGAAGACCGCCGCGGAGCTCATCCAGCGATTCCCTGAGATCGTCGCCCCCCTGCGCGACGGGCGGCTTTGTATGACGAGCGTCGTCGAGCTCGCGAAGGTCCTCACGCCCGAGAACCGTGATGAAGTCCTGCCGCGGTTCTTCCATCTGTCCAAGTCCGGCGCGAAGGCGGTCTCCGCCGCGCTCCGGCCGAACGAGGCCGCGCCGCACCGC
>DASWCJ010000060.1:0-17122 GCA_036390155.1 Anaeromyxobacter sp. | reverse complement strand
CGACGGAGCCGGCGTGCACGCGGCGACAGCGGCACACGCCAGACCCGCTCGTCCTCGGTGGCGCCCGCACTGGTTCCGCCGTGCCGGTCGCAGTCCGGTTCCGGTGCCGTGGGCCGCTGGCGCGCCCGGGCGTGCGCCGGCATCTGCGTTTCCGGGTCCTCTCGTCAGGCCGGCGCCGGTCGCGACTCTGGCGGCGGCGCAGGAGGACGGCGCCTTCCCCGGCCCGCCACGGCGGCGTTCGGTCCGGGCGACGAGATCGTCGAGCTGGAGTCGCACCACGATGTGCGCGACCTCGAGAGGCCGGCACCGCGAAGTGACCGGCATTGGCGCTAGGGTCCGTGGCCGTGCGGCCCATGCGCATGGCCGTGCGACTTCTCCTCCTCCGTCGCGTCGCGGACCTCGCGGACGGTGACGTCGAAGTGCAGGGTCTTGCCGGCGAGCGGGTGGTTCAGGTCGATGAGGATCGTCTCGAGCCGCACCTCGCGCACGACGAACGGCACGGGCTCGCCGCGCGGCCCCTCCGCCGTCAGCTCCATCCCGGCCTTCGGATCGAAGTTCGGCGGGAGGGCGCCACGCGGGACCTCCTGCAGGCCGGCAGGATCGTGCTGGCCATACCCCTCGGCGGGCGCGACCACCACCTGCTTGCGCTCGCCGACGTCGAGTCCCGCGAGCGCGCTCTCGAGGCCGGGGACGATCTGCCCCTCGCCGTGGAGGCCTCCGAACCTAAGACGCCGCGGGCCCGTCCAGCCCGCCTGGCCGCGGGACGTTACCAGTACCCCCAGCGCCGGCGCAGGATCCATTCACCCGCCAAGGTGAGCGCGAGCGCGGCGAGGAACCATGCACGGTCCCAGATGGGCACCGCCTTCCTGCGTCCGATCTCGACCACCTCGGGGTCCGCCATCGCGAGCCGGGGGAATCCGCCTCCGGGGAGTGCGTCGAACGCGCCGCCGGTCGCCTCCGCGAGCGCAGCGAGCAGCTCCGGCCGCGGCGCGGCGTCGGCGTCCTCGGGCCCTGCCCCGCGCACCGCGACGGCGGCGGTGGCCGCCTCGGCGTCGCGTCCGTCCGCCTTCGCGACGATCTTGTAAGCGCCCGGCCCCGGAGGCGTGAGTTCGAGCCGTGCGTTCCCGTCGGGCCCGGCGACGGCCTGGCCCGTCGCCACGGATCGGCCGGCCTCGTCGACGAGCTCGGCGGCGACCCTCCGGCCGGCGCCGGGACCCCAGTCGGGCGAGCGCACCGACACCGAGAGCCCGACCGGCGCGCCGGGCTCGACCGCGGGCTTGTCGGGCTCGACCTGCACCGGGGCGAGGGCGGGGTCGCGCACGAGCCAGCGGAGCGCCGAGGACCAGAAGCGCAGGTACGCGCGGTTCCCCTGGCCCGACTCCGCCGCGAGGAAGCCCCAGCGCCAGGACCCGTCGGTCGTCACCGCGAGCGTCCGACCCGCGCCGACCTCGCGCACGGCCACGACCGGCGCCGGGCGGCCCTGCACCGTCACGCCGGGCGCCTCGAGAAGCACCGCGGCGCCCTCCGCCGTCCCGAGCGCGCGCGTCAGGTTGACGGCGGTGATCGGCGGCAGCGCCGCCCATGCGGCGAGGTTCTGCGAGTCTCCCGGCACGAGGCTCGTGAGCGGATGGCGCAGTCCCTCGCGCGTCGGCTGCGGACGCTGCTCGCCCTCGACCATCGCGCTGCCGTCGATCGGGGAGACCGGGAGCACCTCCGCGAGGGGGGTCGTCCCGTACCGCGCGTCGCCGAAGCTCTGCTCGCCGCCGACCATCGCGAGCCCACCGCCCTTGCGGACGTAGTCGCGGAGGTTCGGGAGGAAGCGCTCGATCTCGAGCCCGCGGTACGGCGCGTAGGCGAAGTTCACGAACAGCACCGCGTCGAAGGTCCGGAGCTGCTCGCCGAAGATCTCCGCGACGGGGAACGGGATGAGCGACAGCTCCTGCTGCGGCCCGGGGTCGTCGGCGTTGGTGCGGAGGATGAAGAAGGAGACGAGGTCGACGTTCGGATCCTGCTTGAGCAGCCCGCGCAGGAACCGCTCGTCCCAGCTCGGCCGGCCGGCCACGAGGAGGACGCGGACCCGATCCCGGATGACGCGCAGGACGAAGGACCGCGCGTTGTTCTCGGCGACCGCCTCCCCGGGCAGGACCGGCGTCGCGACCGTGAACACGAAGGTCCCGGTCCGGTCCGGCGCGAAGGAGAGGGGGACCGTGTAGCGGTCCTTCCCGCGCTCGAGCTTCACGGTGGTCGAGGCGACGACGGCGCCTTCGCGCCGGAGCACGACCTGCACGCTCTCGCCGGCGAAGCCGCGGGCGCGGAGCGTCGCCTCGACCGTGACCGTCGAGCGGACGAACGCGAAGTCGTCCACCGCGACCCGCTCGACCGCGAGGTCGCGCGGCGCGCTCCGCCCGATCGCGATCGCGTTCACCGGGACGCCGAGCGCCTTCACCTCCGCGCGCGCCTCCGGGACGAGCCCGTCCGCGAGCCGCGCGTTGTCCGCGCCGTCGGAGACCACCAGCACCCCCGCGAGCTTGCGGGTCGAGCCGCCGGCGCCGCTCGCCACCGCGCGCATCGCCTGCAGGAGATCGGTGCGACCGGCGCGCGGCGGGATCCCGCGCGCCGCCTCGGCCGCGTCGGAGGGCGCGACGTCCTCGCCGAACGCGTACCACTCGAGGTCCACGCGATCGGAGAGCCGCTCGAGGTCCCTGCGGTGGTCGGCGAGGAAGGACGCGGCCGCCGCCGCGCGGGCGGGGCCCTCCGCCTCCACCGGGAAGGACATCGACCGCGACGCGTCCACCAGCACCGCGAACCGGTTCCGGACGCGGGCGGTCTGGAGCAGCTCGATCGCGGGCTCGGCGAGGAGGAACGCCGCGAGCGCGGCGGAGACGGCGCGCAGCGCCAGGAGGGCGGCGCGCCGGGAGGGCCGGGTCTCTCCGCGCAGACCGCGCCAGGCGAGCGCGACCGCCGCGACCGCGGCGAGGCCGAGCAGCGCGAGCGCCCACGCCGGGAGCGGGGAGAGGGCGGTGAGCCGCCACGCGTTGTAGCCGCCTTCCAGGTCTAGGCCCTCCGCCGCATGATGAACGGAAGGTGAACCGCGTCGTCCTTGTAGTCGGTGCAGAGCGCGTACATCGCGAGGTTCACGCCGATCCGGATCGCCGTCTCGCGCTGCGGCTCGCCGCCCGGGGTGCAGGGGAACTCCCAGTCGCCGAGCTCGCCGCGAGCCCACGCGCCCTGGAGGTCGTTCTGCGAGTAGACCACCGCGAGCCGGCCGTCGAGCGCCTGCGCCTCGAGCCAGGGCTTCACGAGGATGCGGCCGCCCTGTCGATCGAGCAGGTAGAAGCTCTTCTGGAGCACGTGGTCGCGCGGGATCGGCTGGAGCGGCGAGGCGGGGAGGACGCGGGCGAGCTCGCGGCGGATCGAGGCGTCGAACCCGCTCCCGTCCGAGGCGTCCGCGGAGTCGACGAGCAGGAACCCGCCGTACTGGAGGTGGCGGCGCAGCCCCGCGCGCTCCGTCTCCGAGAGCGGGGGCATCGACCCTGCGCCGGCGAGGACGAGCCACGGGTGCAGGTGGAGCCCCGGCCGGTCGAGCCGCACCACCGCCGGCTCGTTCGTGACCTCGATCGAGGTCCGGCGCGTGAGCTCCCACCCGAGCCTGCGGAGCGCGGTCGGCCGGGGGTTCCAGCTGCCGGCGTGCTGGACGAGCCCGATGGACACCTTCGAGGGGTCGCCGAGGGCGCGGACGCGCCGGGGGAGGGCGAGCGCGGCGGCCGCGGCGGCGGCGCCGCGGAGGAAGGCGCGTCGTGATCGCATCGGCCCCATGTTAGGCCGGAACCCGGCAGGCCGCAGGCGATTCCCGACGCGACGCCTCGGCTGGCCTCGGACGGGGGCCGCTGCTACAGTCCGCGCGCGATGGCGCGGAAGGACAGGCGGACGAGGCCGGAAGGCCGGCTGCGGGAGCTGCTCGAGGCGGGCGATCACCGCGGGGCGCGCGCCGAGGCACGTGGGATCCTCGCCGACTGCGCCGCGCCGGAGGCGTCCCGCGCCGAGGCTGCGGCGGCGCTCGCCTCGCTCGCACCCGACCGGGCGGTGGTCGCGGCGGGGCTCGCGGCGATCGCGATCGCGGTCGCGCTCTCGATCTGGACGGTCGTGGCGGGCTGAGCCGTGGTCGGAGCCCACGCGCAGGACGTGCTCGCCACCGTCACCGCCCTCGCGGACCGGGCGCTCTCGCTCGGGCCGGTCGCAGGGGTCCCGCTCTGCGTCGCCGGTGCCGCCGCGCTCACCGTCGCCGCGCGGAAGCGGCTGCCGCTCGCCGCGGTCGGGCTCGCGGGCGTGGGCGCCGCGGCCGCCGTCCTCCTGCGCCGGACCACCGCGCTGCACTTCGGCCTCTCGCTCGGCCCCGCCGCCGGGGTGCTCGCGGCGATCGGCGCGGTGGCGGGCGCGCTCTTTCCCCCCGCGTTCCCGTTCGCGGCCGCGGCGCTCGTGGGCGCGGTCGCGGGCTCGCTCGTGCCGGTCGGGGGCCACGCCGTCCTCGCCGCGGCGACCGCGGCGCTCGTCGCGGGGCTGCTCGGGCTCGCGCTGGCGCGGCCGGTCGCCGCGACGGCCGCCTCGCTCGCGGGTGGGCTGCTCCTCGCGCTCGGCCTCGTCGCCTCGTTCGCCCACCGACCGCTCGCGCGTGAGCTCGCAGGGCGTCCGGCGGCGCTGCTCGGGTTCGCGCTCGTCGCCGGGATCGCCGGCGCGGCGTTCCAGATCGCTAGCCCTCGGGCGGCCCCAGCAGCTCGAAGTCCGGGATCTCCGCCCGCAGCCACTCCCGCAGCCGGGCGGTGAGCTTCGCCTCGATCTGGCGCGCCCGCTCGCGGGTGAGGCCGAACTCGTCGCCGACCTCCTGGAGGGTGAGCGGGGCCTCGCCGTCCTTCGGGAGGAGGCGCCGCTCGAAGATGAACCGCTCCTTGGCGTCGGTGATCGTCCCCGAGAACGCGTCGAGCTTCTCGCGGAAGATCCGGCGGAGCTGCTCGTCGCCGATCCGCTCGTCGGCGGGCGTGGCGTCGGAGGCGGTGACGCGGTCGAGCCGCGTTTGCCGCGACTCCTCGTCGCCGGCGGAGAGCGGCGCGTCGAGCGAGAGGTCGTCGCCGGACATCCGCGCCGTCATCTCCTCGACCTCCTTCTCCTCGACCTCCAGGTTCTTCGCGAGCAGCCGCGGCGTCGGGTCGATCCCGCGCGCGAGCAGCTTCTCCCGCTCCTTCGAGAGGTTGAAGAAGAGCTTCCGCTGGGCCTGGGTGGTGCCGAGCTTCACCATCCGCCAGTTCTCCATGAGGAAGCGGATGATGTACGCGCGGATCCACCACGCCGCGTAGGACGAGAGCTTCACGCCCTTCCACGGGTCGTACTTCTTCACCGCCTGCATGAGACCGAGGTTCCCCTCCTGCACGAGGTCGAGGAGCTGGAAGGCGGTGCGGCGGTACTCGTGCGCGATCTTCACGACGAGCCGGAGATTCGACGCGACCAGCCGGTACGCGGCGTCGACGTCCCCGGTCTCGGTGTAATGGACCGCGAGCGCGTGCTCCTCCTCGCGCGAGAGCAGCGGGTGTCGGGCGACCTCCGCCATGTACGCGCGGAGCGGGTCATAGCGGGCGAGCCCTCCCGCACCGGCCCCGCGAGGCTCCGCCGCGCCGCGCGGCGAGGGGGCCGGCGCGGGCAGGTCGCCTTCGTCGCTCTCGTCGCGGGGGTCGTTCGGCATCGTCTGGGGGAAAGGGCCCTGCGGAGGAATGGTTGGCCCTGCGGGCCCGTTTGATATAGATGATCGCCCGATTCGCGCAAGCGCGCGAGTCGAACCACGGCGCATGGCGGGCCTCGCGGAACGGCGCGGGCTCCGCTGCAGTGGCCCCCTCACCCTGCCTCTCCCCGAAGGGGAGAGGAGCAGAGGACGGGTCATCGTAGCGGAGCCGACGCGGTTTTTGCGAGCGACGCCGCCATGCGCCACACGGGCCCCGAGACGATCGGCTGCCCAGGAGTGACCGCATGGAGAATCCCCAAGGGGAGGCGCCTGCCCAGGCGCCTTCCGACTACGTTTCAGAAGCCTCGTTCGACGACCTCGGCCTGTCCGAGCCGATCCGCCGCGCGGTCGCCGAGCGCGGATACGTGAAGCCGACGCCGGTGCAGGTGTCGGCCTTCCGTCCGATCCGCGACGGCAAGGACGTGATCGTCCGGTCCAAGACCGGCACCGGCAAGACCGCCGCGTTCGGCATCCCCATCCTCGAGCGGATCCCCGCCGGCCGGCGGAAGGCGTCCGCGCTCGTGATGTGTCCGACGCGCGAGCTCGCGCTCCAGGTCGCGGAGGAGCTCGCCGAGCTCGCGAAGCACAAGGACCTGCGCGTCGTCACGGTCTACGGCGGCGCCTCGATGGGCGACCAGAAGGACAAGCTCGAGGCCGGCGCGGAGATCGTCGTCGGGACGCCGGGGCGAATCTACGACTTCATCCGCCGCAAGTCGCTCGAGCTCGACGCCGCGATGGTCTGCTGCCTCGACGAGGCGGACGAGATGCTCAACATGGGGTTCTTCGAGGAGGTGACGCGCATCCTCGACCACCTCCCGGACGACTGCCAGCAGCTGCTCTTCTCCGCGACGGTCCCGGCGGACATCGAGCAGATCATCCGCGAGTACCTCACCACGCCCGAGACGATCCTGCTCTCCGGCGACGAGTACAGCGTCGACAACATCCACAACGTGATGTACCCGGCGGTGGACGCGTACCCGAAGCCGCGCAACCTCCTCTACATGATCGAGAAGGAGGAGCCGGACGCCGCAATCGTGTTCTGCAACACCCGCACGGACACCTCGCTCGTCACCGCGGTGCTGAACCGGAACGGCTACGACGCCGAGCTCCTGAACGGCGACCTCCCGCAGAAGGAGCGCGAGCGGGTGATGGCGAAGGTGAAGCGCGGCGAGGTGCGCTTCATGGTCGCGACCGACATCGCGGCGCGCGGCATCGACATCTCCGACCTCTCCCACGTGATCAACTACACGCTGCCGGAGGATCCGGCGGTGTTCCTCCACCGCGTCGGGCGGACCGGCCGGATCGGCAAGAAGGGCACGAGCCTGTCGCTCGTCTCCGGCGGCGACATCCACACGCTCACCGCGCTCCAGAAGAAGTTCGGGATCGCCTTCGAGGAGCGGTTGCTCCCGACGCCGGAGGAGGCGCGCAAGGTCTGGACCGACCGGCACGTCGCCGAGCTGAAGGACGCGATGAGCTCCTCGATCTTCGAGGCGTACATCCCGCTCGCGCAGGAGCTCCGGAACCGGCAGGACGGCGAGTGGCTCGTCTCGTTCGCGCTCAAGTACTTCTTCACGCACCACCGCATCGAGAAGATGACGGACGCGCAGAAGGCGGAGCACAAGCGCCTCGAGCACGAGCGGAAGGAGCGGGAGAGCGCGCGCAAGGAGGAGCCGCCCCGCCGCGAGGGACGCGGGCGAGAGCGCGATCGCGGCCATGGCCGGGATGGCGACCGCGGCCGCGGCAGGGACGGGGAGCGCAGCCATGGCCGCGACGGAGAGCGCAGCCACAGCAGGGACGGCGAGCGGAGCCACCCGCGCGAGCGCGGCGAGCGCGAGCTGCCCGAGCGGCGCGAGATCCGGGTGGACGGCGGCGGCGCGGCGGAGCCGGTCGCCTCCGGCGAGGCCGCGGCCCCGGCCGACGCCCATCCCGCGGAGGGCGGCGATGAGCGCCCGCCGCGCGCGCGCGTGTTCCTCTCGCTCGGGGAGCAGGACGGCGCAGACGAGGCGAAGGTGCGAGAGGCGGTCGCGTCGCTCGCGCCGGGCGTCGAGGTCCGGTCCGTCGAGGTCCGCCGCGCCTACGCCTATCTCGACGTGGCGCCCGACGCCCTCGAGGGCGCCGTGCAGGCGCTGCACGGCAAGGACTGGAACGGGAAGGCGCTGACCGCGGAGCGGGCGCGCCGGCGCCGGAGGTAGCCCCGGCGCGGTCCGCCTCCGAGCGGGCCGCCCTGCCGGCGCGTGCGTGGAAGCGGGCGGTGGCGACGTGCTACCGTCCGCCGCCACGATGACGTCACCTCTTCGCCACGCGCCCGCCACGTACCACGCGGGCGAGCCGCACGACCCGCGCGGCGCCGCGAACCGCGCGGCGTCGGCGGCCGACCGCCTGCTCGGCGGCCTCGCGCTCGGGTTCCGCGCCGCCGGGATCGCCGTCCTGCTGCTCGCGGTCTTCCGGATCGCCTTCATCCTCCGCTACGGGAAGGCGCTCCCCGCGGACGCGAGCGTCCTCCCGGCGCTCGGGATGGGCGCGCGGTTCGATCTCAAGACGGCGCTCGTCGCGTTCCTCCCCGCCGTGCTCCTCGAGGCGGGGGCGACGCGTCGCGCCCTGCGCGCCGCGCGGACCGCGTGGCTCGGGATCGTCTTCTTCGTGCTCGCCCTCACCTCGCTCGTGAACGACGGGTTCTACGGCTTCTTCCAGCGGCCCCTCGACGCGTTTGCGTTCGGGCTCGTGGACGACGACACGAGCGCGGTGTGGCACTCCGTCTGGCACGAGCATCCGGTGGTGCTCGGCGGCTTCGCGGCCGTCGCCCTCGCCGCCGCCGCGACGACGCTCGCCGTCGGGCGGCGCCGCGGCGAGCGTCGGCCGTGGACGGGCTCGCTCCGCGCGCGCCTCGCGGTGATCGCCGCGGCCCTCGCGCTCCTCGTCCTCGCGATCCGCGGACGGCCCACCGGCTTCCCGCTGAACGAGCAGGACCTCACCGTCTCTGCCGTGCCGTTCGTCAACGCGGCGACGCCGAACGGGGTCTTCGCGCTCTGGCTCGCCTGGCAGGAGCGGCAGAGCCTCGTGATCGGGACGGATCCGCGGGAGGTGCTCCGCCGGAACGGCTTCGAGACCCCCGCCGACGCGGCGGCGGTGCTCGGCCTCGCGCCGAGGGGCGCGTCGGACGACGCCGTCGCCGCGGCCCTCTTCACCGAGACGCGGGAGAACCCGGTGGCCGCCGCGCGGCCGCCGCACGTGGTCGTGGCTGTGATGGAGGGCTGGGGGGCGGACCTCCTCCGCTACCACTCGCCGAAGAACGACCTCCTCGGGCGGCTCGCGCCGCACGTCGAGCGGGGGATCTTCTTCCGGAGGTTCCTCTCCGCCCACCGCGGGACCGATCCGGCCCTCGAGGCCCTCCTCGTCGCCACCCCGATCAGCCCGCTCACCTACTCCGCCCGCGGGAACCAGCGCTATACCCAGGCGGCGGCGCTCCCGTTCCGCGCCGCCGGCTACCACACGGTCTTCGCGACCGGCGGCAGCGGCTCGTGGCGTGGGATCGCGCGCGCGATGCGGAACCAGGGGTTCGACGAGGTCCGCGACCAGCAGGACGTGCTCGGCGCCGACCCGTCGGCGCGGCGCGGCATCTGGGGGGTCTTCGACCACGAGCTCTTCCGCTGGGCGGCGGCGCGCCTCCGGGAGGCGGACGCGCGCGGGGAGCGGCTCTTCCTCGTGCTCCTCACCACCACGAACCACACGCCGCACGCGGTCCCGCCCGAGTACCGGGTCGGCCCGCTCGATCCGACGGTGTTCGCCGGGCGCACCCTCGGCGATCCCGCCCTGCGGCGGCCGATCCTCGAGACCTACCAGTACGCCTGCGACGCGCTCGGCGGCTTCCTCGACGACGTGCGAACGGCGGGGCTCGCGGACCATACCGTCGTCGCCGCGACCGGCGACCACAACACCCGGTCGTTCTTCGAGTACACGACCTCGTCCGAGTTCCCGGTGCGGGAGGGGGTCCCGTTCCTCCTCTCGGCGCCGCCCGCGTACCTCGGCGGCCGGACCGCCGACGTCGACCGGTGGGCGAGCCAGCGCGACGTCTTCCCGACGCTCGCGGCGATCGCGCTCAGCCGCGCGCGGATCTTCCGGACCGGCGACGACCTGCTCGCGCCGCCCCCGCGCACGCCGCGGGCGCTCTCCGCCTACGAGCTCGTGATCTCCGACGCCGGCGCGTCGGAGCGACTCGGCGCGGGGACGCTGCTCCGCTGGGAGGGCGGCGCGCTCGTGCCCTGCGCCGACGACGCCTGCCGGCGGGCGCTCGAGGCGATCGCGCGCGAGGAGCGCGCCCACGTCGGGCTCCTCGACTGGAACGTGCGGCGGCAGGTGATCGGCGCGGGCCGGATCGCGGCCGCGCGCTAGCTGCAATGCCAGTCACATAGCGGTGTCGGCCTCTCGAGGTCGCGCACATCGTGGTGCGGCTCCATCTCGACGATCTCGTCGCCCGGACCGGACGCCGCCTTGGCGGGCCGGGGAAGGCGCCGTCCTCCTGCGCCGCCGCCTGAGTCGCGACCGGCGCCGGCCTGACGAGAGGGCCCGGAAACGCAGACGCCGGCGCACGCCCGGGCGTGCCAGCGGCCCACGGCACCGGAACCGGACTGCGACCGGCACGGCGGAACCAGTGCGGGCGCCACCGAGGACGAGCGGGTCTGGCGTGTGCCGCTGTCACGCCGCGTGCACGCCGGCTCCGTCGATCGGAGCGGTCCGACCGCAGCGACGGCGGCGTGCTCGTCGGAGTCGCCTCCCCCGCCCTTGGGTGGCGGCTGCCGAAGTGGCTGCGGCGAACGTCGGAATAGTGGTCGCACGTTTCAGGACGCCGCGGTGGGCCGTAGCCCCATCGGCGGCGGGCGCGGGCCCGGGCTGGCCCCCTCCGACGAGCACGCCGCCGTCGCTGCGATCGGATACGGGGTCCTTACGGAGCCGGCGTGCACGCGGCTTGACAGCTTCGCGCGTCGGACCGGTGGACGTTCGAGGCCGCGCCCATGGTGCTCGCCGTGCCCGCCACCGTACGGGAACGCTCTCGCGCGGAGCTGGCGCGCCCGGGCGTGCGCCGGCGTCTACGTTTCTGGACCCGCTCGACCGTCCGGTGCCGGTTGCGACCCTGGCGGCGGCGCAGGAGGACGGGGCCATGCCCGAGGCCCTCGGGAGCGTTCGCCGAAGCTGAAGATGCGCAGCTACCCCGGAAGCGGCCGGCCGCTAAGTAACCGGCATTGTTGCTAGAGCCGGGCGAGCTTCACGACCTCGGCGGGCGGCTCGCAGTCCTCGTCCTCGGCGTCGAGCCAGGGATCCTTCCCGGTCGCCGCGGCGAGGGTCCGGTTGAGGTCGCGGTCGAGGAGGTGCGAGGGGACGACGTGGGCGAGGGCATGGAGGAGGTTTCCCTTCACCGAGGGGTGCTCGCGTGAGAGGTCCGCGAGCAGCTCCTTCACGCGCCGCCGGCGGAGGTTCGGCTGCGAGCCGCAGAGGTCGCAGGGCACGATGGGGAACCGCATCGCCGCCGCGAACGCCGCGATGTCCTCCTCGGCCGCGTACGCGAGCGGCCGCACCACCACGTTCCGCCCGTCCTTCGCGAGGAGCTTCGGGGGCATCGTCTTGAGGGCGCCGGAGTAGAGCGCGGAGAGGAGGAGCGTCTCCACGAGGTCGTCCCGGTGATGGCCGAGGGCGATCTTCGTGCAGCCCATCTCGATCGCCACGCCGTACAGCACGCCGCGGCGGAGGCGGGAGCAGACGGAGCAGGCCGCCTTCCCCTCGGGCACGAGCCGGCGGACGACCGAGTAGGTGTCGCGCGCGATCATCCGGTACGGCACGCCGATCGCCTTGAAGTGGTCCTCGACGACGTGGGCGGGGTACCCGGGCTGCCCCTGGTCGAGGTTCACCGCGACGAGGTCGAAGTCGATCGGCGCCCGCTCGCGCAGGCGCAGCAGCACGTGGAGCAGGGTGTAGCTGTCCTTCCCGCCCGAGACGGCGACCAGGATCCGGTCGCCGTGTGCCACGAGGCCGAAGTCCCGGATCGCCTCGGCGGTGGCGCGGAGGATCCGCTTCTCGAGGCGTGCGACCTCGTCCATGCGCGCTCCCATACCAGACGCCGGAACGGCACGCACGCGGCCGGGTTCCGGCAGATTTTCGTTTGACGCCGCCCGCTCCCTTGCCGTAAATGGCCCCCACCTCGAAGCGCGCGCGAGTCGCGAGGGGGCGCATGACCGGCAAGGATCTCGGGACGAAGCACGTCTGCTTCAAGTGCGGAACCCGATTCTACGACCTCAGGAAGCCCGAGCCGCTCTGCCCGAAGTGCGGGGCGGATCAGCGGCAGAGCCCCGTGGCGAAGCCCGAGAAGCGGCAGCGTGCGCAGCCCAAGCCGGCGGCGGCGGCTCCGGCGGCCGAGGTCGAGGCCGAGGCGCCCGAGGCGGCCGAGGCCGACGACGACGACGAAGCGGATGACGACGACGACAAGGACGACGACGACGACGACGCCGAGTCGTAGTCGTCGGTCCCCATCCGAGCACCCGAACGGTCGTTGACCCCCGGTCGAGCCTCCGCTAAGCGAAGGGTCGAGCGCGAGCTCCGCCGGATGCCCGGCCTTCCCCTCGCGCCGGCCCTCCATGACCGTCGCCCTCGCGCAGGTCCGCACCGAGCCCTCTCCGCTCCAGTACGCGAAGGACCTCCTGCTGCTCGCGAAGCCCCGCCTCTCCGGGCTCGTCGTGCTCACGACCGCGGGCGGCGTCGCGCTCGCACCGGGGCGGATCGGCCCGGCCCGCGCCGCGATCGCGATCCTCGGCACCGCCGCCGTGGTCGGCGCCGCGAACGCGCTCAACTGCTGGCTCGAGCGGGACGTCGACGCGCGCATGCGCCGGACCCGCGACCGCCCGCTCCCCGCCGGGCGCGTCGAGCCGTTCGTGGCGCTCGCGCTCGGCATCGCCGTCCCGGTCTTCGCCCTCCCGGTGCTCGCCCTCGCCGCGACGCCGCTCGCCGCCCTCCTCGCCTTCGTCGCCCTCGCGACCTACGTCCTCGTCTACACGCCGATGAAGCGGCGCTCGACGCTCGCGCTCTTCGTCGGCGCGGTGCCCGGCGCGATCCCCCCGCTCCTCGGGTGGACCGCCGTGACCGGCCGGCTCGACCCGGGCGGCCTCGCGCTCTTCGCGCTCCTCTTCGCCTGGCAGCTGCCCCACTTCCTCGCGATCTCGATCTACCTCGCCGAGGACTACGCCCGCGGCGGGCTCCAGGTCTTCTCCCTCGTCCACGGCGAGCGGGCGACCCGCGGCGCGATCGCGGCAGGCTCCGCGCTCGTGCTCGTCGCCTCGCTCGCGCTGGTCCCGCTCGGCGTCGCGGGGACGGCCTACGGCGCGATCGCCGCGGCCACCGGCGTCGCCTTCGTCGCCCTGGCGCTGCGAGGGCTCCGCGGCCAGGGCCCCCGCTCCGCCCGGAACCTCTTCCTCGCGACCCTCCTGCACCTCACGCTCCTCTTCACGGCGCTGCTCGCGCTGCCGAGGTGACGGGTGAGGGCACCCTCCACCGTCGCCGCGGCGGTCGCGCCCGCGCCGCGCCTCGCGCTGCGCGACGTCGTCGCGCGCCGGGGCCGGCGCGAGGTGCTCCGCGGCGTCTCGCTCTCCGTCGAGCGCGGCGAGATCCTCGGCCTCCTCGGGCCGAACGGCGCCGGGAAGTCCACGCTCTTCGCGATCCTGGCCGGCCTGCTCCGGCCGGAGTCCGGGCGCTTCGAGCTCGACGGGCGCCCCATCCTCGCCGGGGCGCGGGAGCTTCGCGCGCGCGCCGGGATCGTATTCCAGGAGCCGGGCCTCGACGGGAAGCTCACCGCCGAGGAGAACCTCCGGCTCGCGGCCGCCCTGCACTGCGTCCCGCGCGCCGAGGCGCGCGCCCGCGTCGCCGCGCTCCTCGCCGAGGCGGGGCTCGCGGGACGTGCGCGGGAGCCCGTCGAGCGGCTCTCCGGTGGCCTGCGTCGAAGGCTCGAGCTCGCGCGGGCGCTCGTCCACCGCCCGGAGCTGCTCGTGATGGACGAGCCGACGAACGGGCTCGACGCGCGGGCGTTCCGCGCGTTCTGGGAGGGGATCGAGGCGCTCCGGCGGAGCGAGGGGCTCACCGTGATCCTCACGACGCACCGGCCCGACGAGGCCGAGCGCTGCGACCGCACCGCGATCCTCGCGCAGGGTCGGATCGTCGCGTGCGAGCCGCCGGACGCGCTCCGCGCGCGGGTCTCGGGCGACCTCGTCTCGGTCGAGGCGGACCGGCCCGAGGAGATCGCCCGCGCCCTCTCCGACCGGCTCGGGCTCGTCGCGCGGCTCCGGCCGGACGGCGTGACCGTGGAGCGCGACGCGGGCCACACCCTCGTGCCGCGCATCGTCGAGCTCTTCCCGCCGGGGCGGCTGCGCGCGGTCTCGGTGCGGCGCCCGACGCTCGCCGACGCCTACCTCGCGGTCACCGGCGAGTCGCTCGAGGCGGAGGGCGCGCCGTGAGGGGCTCCGCGCTCGCGTACGACGTCGCCACCGCGCTCGTGCTCGCGCGCCGCGACCTCGTCCGCTTCTTCCGGCAGCCGTCCCGGCTCCTGGGCGCGCTCGGGCAGCCCGTGATCTTCTGGCTCGTGATCGGCGGCGGGTTCGCCGGCACCTTCCGGATGCCGGGCGCGGACGTGCCGTACCTCGCGTACTTCTACCCGGGCGTGGTGCTGCTCGTGGTCCTCTTCGCCTCGATCTTCACGACCGCCTCGGTGATCGAGGACCGCCACCGCGGCTTCCTCCAGACGGTCCAGGCGGGCCCCGGCTCGCGCGCGGCGCTCGTCGTCGGGAAGTCGATCGGCTCGGCGGCGGTGGCGCTCACGCAGGCGGCCCTCTTCCTCGCGCTCGCGCCGGCGGCGGGGTTCCGGCTCGGCGCGATCGACTGGCCGCTCCTCGCCGCCGCCCTCGGGCTCGCGGCGCTCGCGCTCGCCGCGCTCGGCTTCGCGGTCGCGTGGGGACTCGACCATGTCGCGGGGTATCACGCGATCCAGATGACGGTGCTCGTGCCGCTCTGGGTCCTCTCGGGGGCGATGTTCCCGCTGCCCGAGGGGCACCCCGTCCTCGCCTCCGCGCTCCGGCTCGATCCCCTCGCCCACGCGGTCTCGGCGGTGCGGCGCGCCCTCGCCGGCCCGCTCGCGCCGGGCGTCCTCCCGGGCACGGCGGCGCGCGACCTCGCGTTCTGCGCGCTCTTCGCCGCCTCCACGCTCACCCTTGCCGTCCTCGCCGCCCGGAGGCCCGCGCGCACATGACCGCCACCCTCGCGACCCTGCTCCCCCCGCTGAACGCGACGCTCAACGCGACGAGCGCGGTGCTCGTCCTCCTCGGCTGGCGCGCGATCCGCGCGGGCGACCGCGAGCGACACCGCGCCTTCATGCTCGCCGCGTTCGCGTCGTCGTCGCTCTTCCTCGCGGGCTACCTCACCCGCATCGCGCTCACCGGGACGCACGCCTTCCCCGGCGCGGGGGCGCTTCGCGTCGCCTACCTCTGCGTCCTCGCGAGCCATACCGTGCTCGCGGCGGCCGCGGCGCCCATGGTGCTGCGCACCCTCTTCCTCGGGCTCCGGGGGCGCTTCAAGGACCACCGCCGCATCGCGAAGGCGACGCTCCCGGTCTGGCTGTACGTGTCGGCGACCGGGGTGGCGGTGTACGTGATGCTGTACCACCTCGCCCCCGCCGCCCGCTGAATCCCGAGGTACGATGGGCGCATGACCATCCGCGCCCTGTCCCTCGCCCTCCTCGCGCTCGCCGGCTGCGGCGGCCCGTCTCGCGTCGAGCTCTCGCCCACCTCGCTCCGCTTCGGGATTCGCGGCCAGACCGCCAAGGTCCACGCCGCCCCCTACGCGAAGAGCGGCAAGTCGGTGCCGGACCAGATCTGCAAGTGGAGCTCGTCCGACCCGAAGGTCGCGACCGTCGCGGGCCCCGCGAACGACGTCGTCGTGACGGCGGCGGGCCCCGGCTCGGCGAACGTCACCTGCGCCATCGGCGACGTCTCCGCGGAGCTGTCGGTGCTCGTCCGGGTGGTCGCGAAGATCGAGGTCGCGCCCGCGCAGGTGGAGCTGAAGATGCTCGACGACCCGCAGCCGGTGCCGCTCCAGATCTCCGCGACCGACGACACCGGGGCTCAGGTGGTCGGGCGGGCGATGCTCTCCCGCTGCGCGAGCGAGGACGTCTGCCGCGGCGACGGCCGCGGTCAGCTCTGGGCGGCCGGCCCGGGCGACACCACCGCGTGGGTGGAGATCGAGGGGGCGAAGAGCGCCGAGCTCAAGGTCCACGTCGTGGACAAGCGCACCGCCGAGGGGAAGCCCAAGGCGGTGAAGGGCAACCCGATGGACGAGATCGAGAAGATGTACCTGAAGAAGGTCGCCGACGAGAAGAAGGCGGCGGAGAAGGCCGCCGGAAGGAAGTAGGCGGCCCCGCTCGCCGGGCCGTACCCTTCATCCGGAGGCGAGCGCCGGCGCCGAGCCCATCCCCGCCCGGCGGTCGGCGGCGGCGCGGGGGTTCCTCGAGAACTGATCCATCCACGCGTCGCCGAACACCTCCCGCGCGGCGAGGAGGTTGTGGAACGCGCAGGCGATCCGGATGTTCGCGAGGTCCGAGGTCCCGCCGAGCGCGAGCGGCCGGATGTGATCGGCCTGGAGCCGGCGCCGCGAGCCGCACGAGCCGCCGGAGGCGAGCCTCCATTCGCAGCAGTGGCCGGCGCGCTCGAGCGCGGCGGCGAGGACATGGGCGGGGACGTGCTCGCGCTTCGCGGGGCGCGGGGCCTTCGGCCGCCGCGTGCCGAGCCCCTTCCGCTTCGACGCGCGCTCGAGCAGCGCTTCGAGGGCGAGCTCCAGGATCTCCCCGTCGCTCGCGTTCGGGTGCGCGTGCGAGAGGGCGTCGCGCGCCTCCTCGAGCCTCGCGTGGAAGCAGCGGTCCACCGTGAGGTGGGTCCGGCTTCGCTCGGCATCGAGCGGCCGGACCTCGACGCGGGCGGGCGGCTCGACCCGACGCGACGGGGCGGGGCTCGAGGTGCCTACCGGTAGGCACTCTGCGCCAAGCGCCCGGTCGGGAGCGACCTGCGCCGCCGGGGCGGCTTCGCGCCTCTCGAGGTCCAGGGCAGCGGTTGCCGGGGCGGGGGTGGACTCACGGACGGGCGTCACCACCGTGCGCTCGGGAATGGTCTCGGCGGGAACGATCGAGGCGGCGACTTCCATCGCCTCCCGCCGCGACAGCCCGAAGAAGCGGGGGAGGACCTCGTCGAGGTTCTCCGGGGTGAGCACTCGGGCGAGCTCGAAGGAGGTGGTGAGGCAGAGCCGGCCCGACCGGAAGGCCGCCTCCACCGGCGGGAA
>DASWCJ010000059.1:0-2253 GCA_036390155.1 Anaeromyxobacter sp. | reverse complement strand
GCGCGAGGCCTTTCGGTTCGCGGGGTTGCCTGGCCGTGCTCAGCGAGTGAACGGCCGCGCCATGGCCCGTCCGTCCGCGTGGCGGTACTCTCGGTCGGGCTCGGGGCTCCGTCTCGTCGCGGCGCTCGGCACGTCAAGCTGACCCTCGCCTCGCCCCGTCGTCTGGACTATAAAGTCGGGCTTCCACAGGGGTTCTCACGTGCAGAGGCTCGACTCCCGAGATCCGTCCTTCCGCGCCGCCTGGGCGAAGATCTGCGCCCGCGGCTCCGAGGAGGACGAGGCGCCGGTCCGCGAGGCCGCGCAGCGGATCGTCGCCGACGTCCGCGCCCGCGGGGACGAGGCGCTCCTCGAGTACACCCGCCGCTTCGACGGCTGGGACCCGGGCACGGCCGCCTTCGTCGCGCTCGGCAAGGACGCGATGCGCGCGGCGTTCGAGCGGCTGCCCGCCGAGGGGCGGCGCGCCCTCACGCTCGCCGCGAGGCGGATCGCCGACTTCCACCGCCGCGAGCGCGATGCAGAGGTCCCCTCGAGGCGCGACGCCATCGGCGCGACCCTCGCGCAGGTGGTCCGGCCGCTCGCCCGGGTCGGCCTCTACGCGCCGGGCGGCACCGCCCGCTACCCGTCCTCGGTCCTCATGACCGCGATCCCGGCGAAGGTCGCCGGCGTCCGCGAGATCTACGTGACGAGCCCGGGCGTCCGCGGAACGGGCGAGATGGACGCCTGGACGCTCGCCGCCTGCCACGTCTCCGGCGTCCGCATGCTCTTCCGCGTGGGCGGGGCGCAGGCGGTTGCGGCGCTCGCCTTCGGGACCGGGACGATCCCGGCGGTGGACAAGATCTGCGGACCCGGCAACGCCTACGTCGCCGCCGCGAAGCGGCTCGTCTTCGGCACGGTCGACATCGACATGATCGCCGGGCCGAGCGAGATCCTCGTGCTCGCCGATGGCGCGTCGGATCCGGCGGAGGTCGCGGCCGATCTCCTCGCCCAGGCGGAGCACGATCCGCGCGCGGTCTCGGTCCTCGTGACCCCGTCTGCGGCGGTCGCCGACCGGACCCTCGCCGAGGTGGCGCGGCAGCTCGCAGAGCTCCCACGCAAGGAGATCGCCGGCGCCTCGATCCGCGACCGCGGCGCGGTGGTGGTCGCGAAGGACCTCTCCGAGGCGGTCCTCCTCGCGGACGAGTTCGCGCCCGAGCACCTCGCGCTCCACGTGAGGAACGCGGCGCGGCTCGTGCCGCGCATCGCGCGCGCCGGGGCGATCTTCGTCGGGAGCTCCACGCCGGAGGCGGTGGGCGACTACCTCGCCGGCCCCTCGCACGTCCTCCCCACCGCGGGCACCGCCCGCTTCGCCTCGCCGCTCTCGGTCGCGACGTTCCGGAGGCGGATGAGCGTCCTCGAGCTCACCCCGAAAGCGCTCGCGAAGGTCGCCCCGGCGGTCGAGGCGCTCGCGAAGGCGGAGGGGCTCGAGGGGCACTGGCGCGCGGTCGCGGTGCGGGTCGCGAAGCAGGGCCCGGCCCGGGCGGCGCGCCCATCGAAGGGCGCCGGGCGCACCGGCAAGAAGGCCGCGCGGCGTCCACCGGCGCGGCAGCGGAGGCGCGGATGAAGCCCCCTCCACAGCCCCGCTCCGCGGGGCGAAGGAAGTCCGGGGACGAGTCGGCGCGGGCGACCGCGCGGCGCGGGAAGGTCGCGCGCCGCACCAAGGAGACGAGCGTCGAGGTGGACCTGCGGCTCGCGCCGGGCGAGGCGCGGATCGCGACGGGCCTCCCGTTCTTCGACCACATGCTCGAGCAGATCTCCCGCCACGGCGGGATGGCGCTCACCGTCCGCGCGAAGGGCGACCTCGAGGTGGACGCGCACCACACCGTCGAGGACGTGGGCATCGGGATCGGCGAGGCGCTCCGGCAGGCGGTCGCCGACAAGGCGGGCCTCGCGCGCTACGGCCACGCGGTCGTGCCGCTCGACGAGGCGCTCGTCGAGGCGGTGGTCGATCTCTCCGGCCGTCCGCACCTCACGTTCAACGCGAAGCTCCCCTCCGGGAAGAAGTTCATCGGGACCTACGACGTGGACCTCACGCAGGACTTCCTCCAGGCGCTCGTGAACCACGCGCGCGTCTGCCTGCACGTGAACGTGCGCTACGGCCGGAACCTGCACCACGTCGTCGAGGCGATCTTCAAGGCGACCGCCCGCGCGCTCCGCGCCGCGACCGCACCGCAGGCGGGGGCGGGCGTGCCGAGCACGAAGGGGATGCTGTGATGC
>DASWCJ010000058.1:0-7068 GCA_036390155.1 Anaeromyxobacter sp. | reverse complement strand
GCGACGAGCTGGCGGCGCTCGACCTTGCCGTCGGGCCCGACCACGAGCGCGGTCGGCAGGCCCTTCTGGTCGCGCGTCACGCCCACCTGCGGGACGAGGAGCGCCGCCGGGTTCACGCCCTCGTCGAGCCGCGCCCGCACGAACATGCCGGGGAGGAGCTCGCCCTTCGGGTTCGGGAAGAGCGCGCGGAGCGCGACGGAGCCCGTGCTCGGGTCGACCGTCACGTCCGTGAACTGGAGCGCGCCGGCGAGGCCATACTCGCGCCCGTCCTCGGTCACGAGCCGGACCTTCGCGCGGCCGCCGCCGGCGCTCTGCAGCTTCCCGCTCTCGAGGTCGCGGCGGAGCCGCATCACCTCCGCGGTGGACTGGCTGAGGTCCACGTAGACCGGGTCGAGCTGCTGCACCGTCGCGAGCAGCGTCGCCTGGGCCGCCTGCACGTAGGCGCCCTCGGTCACCGCCGAGCGGCCGATGCGGCCGGACACGGGGGAGGTGACGACGGTGTAGCCGACGTTGATCTGCGCCGCGTCGCGCGCCGCGCGGGCGGAGGCGACGTCGGCCTCCGCAACCTTCAGCGCCGACTGCGAGGTCTCGTACTCCTGCCGGGAGACGGCGTTGTCCCTCACCAGATCGGCGTCGCGCTCGGCCACCGCGCGCACGTTCGCGAGGTTCGCCTCGGCGCGCGCGAGCGCGCCCTTCGCGCCCTCGAGCGCCGCCTGGTAGGGCGAGGGATCGATGACGAAGAGCCGCTGCCCCTCCTTCACGTCCGTGCCCTCGGTGAAGAGCCGCTTCAGCACGATCCCGTTCACGCGGGCGCGGACCTCCGCGACGCGGAACGCGGAGGTGCGGCCGGGCAGCTCGCGGGTGAGCGTGACGGAGGTCGGCTCGATCGTGACGACCCCGACCTCCACCGGCCCCGAGGACGCGGCCTGCTTCGCCTCGCCCCGGCAGCCGCCGAGGAGGGCGGCGGAGAGGAGGAGTGCCGCGACGGCGGCGCTCCCTCGCAGGGACGCGTTGCAAGGCGGAACGGCGCTCGGGACGGAAAGTCGAGGGCTCATGCGGAGGACCCGGGTGGTTTTGGCCAAGAACGCGGCCAGTTGCCGCATCCCGCTCACAGCGGCGGTTGACAGTCAATACTGAACCGTTCAGTTTAGTATAATCGTGAGCCGTTCCGCCGACAACCCGAACGCAGTGGCCCCGCCCGGGAAGCGCGAACAGGTCCTCGCCGCAGCCCGCCTCGTCTTCGGAGAGCTCGGCTACGAGCGAGCGAGCGTCGATCTCATCGCGGCGCGGGCCGGGGTCTCGAAGGCCACGATCTACAGCCACTTCGGCGACAAGCAGTCGCTCTTCGTCGCCGCGGTCGTCGCCGAGTGCGAGGCGCTCCGCTCGGGCCTCGCCCCCTGCCGCGAGCCGCCGGCCGGCGACGTCGAGGAGGGGCTCGTCCGGCTCGGCGAGCGGATCATGACGATCTTCCTCACGCCCGCGATCCGCCGGCTCTTCCGGCAGGCGACCGCCGAGAGCGAGCGGCTCCCGGAGATCGGGCGGTTGGTCTTCGAGCGCGGGACGAGCGCGGTGCTCGAGGCCATCGCGCACCAGCTCCAGCGCCTGGCCGAGCGCGGCGCGCTGCGCATCCCTGACCCGCGCGAGGCCGCGATCGACTTCTTCGCGCTTTGCCAGGGCGACCTCACCGTGCGGGCGCGCCTCGGCGTCCTCGAGTACCCGGTCGACGAGAAGATCCGCGAGACGGTGCGCCGCGCGGTCCGAACCTTCGTCCGCGCGCATCGCGCGTGATCGCCCGCGAAACGCGAGGACGCCGCCGATATCGATCTCGACGAGTCCGCGACGCAGCAACCCGGGGTGCTAGGATGCGCCGCGTCGCACCACGCTGGAGGGGTCATGATTCGCCTCGTCGCGCTCGCCGCGATGTTTCTCGCGCTCCCCGTGCGGGGCGACGAGCCCGGCACCCGGAAGCGTCGCACGCCGCCGCAGGAGTTCGGCCGCGTCGTCAACCAGGTGAAGAAGTCGAAGATGGGACCGGTCGTCTTCGATCACTGGCTGCACCGCGCCAAGTACACCTGCCGCGTCTGCCACGTGGACGTCGGGTTCGCGATGAAGGCGGGCGGCACCGACATCCGGGCCGCCGACAACGCGTCGGGCATGTACTGCGGCGCCTGCCACAACGAGCGGGCCAAGGCGGACGGCGGCGCGCGCATCTTCGCGGCCTGCAAGATCCCCGCGCCCGCCGACGCCGGCGCGTGCGGGCGCTGCCACGGCGTCCCCGGCGGCGAGCCGCGCCACCAGTACGACTTCGCCTCCTTCACGAAGGACCTGCCCCGCGGCCGGTTCGGCAACGGCGTCGACTGGGAGATCGCGGAGCAGAGGCGGCTCGTCAAGCCGGTGGACTTCGTCGAGGGGCTCTCGGTGAAGCGCGCGCCGATGCCGGTGCAGAAGGACTTCGCGCTCGGGCCGAAGCTGGCCGGGATGCCCGAGATCATCTTCTCCCACGCGAAGCACACCGTCTGGAGCGGCTGCGAGGGGTGCCACCCGGAGATCTTCACCGGCGTGAAGCGCGGCACGACCAAGTTCAGCATGGTCGAGATCTTCGACGGCAAGTTCTGCGGCGCCTGCCACGTCAACGTCGCGTTCCCGCTCGGCGACTGCCAGCGCTGCCACTCGAAGCCGGTGCAGTGAGATGAGCCGGGGGATCCCGCCCGACCGGTGGGCCGCACGGCTCGCCGCCGCCGCCGCGCTCTCGCTCGGTCTCCTCGCCGTCAGCCCGGGCGCTCCCGGCGCCGCGCCCCGGCTCGCCGAGGCGCGCGCGGAGGAGGAGGGCTGGCTCGTCGAGTTCGAGGCCGTCTGCGCGAGGACGCAGGACGCGATGACGCTCTCCGACGAGGAGCTCCACGCCCTCGTCGGCCGCTGCGACCAGCTGAAGCCCAAGATCGAGGGGCTCGATCCCTCGCGCCGGAAGGTCTGGTCGAAGCGGCTCCAGCAGTGCCGCGACCTGTACCAGTTCGTGCTCGACGCGCGGGTGAAGGGGTAGCGCGGGGTGGGCGTGCTCGCGACGGCCCTCGGGCTCGTGCTCGCCGCCGCCGCGGCCGGGGAGGACGACGCGGCGAAGGCGCCCGCGGTCTTCGCCACGGTCGAGCTCCACGGCCGCATCGTGATGGACGTCTTCTCCACGAAGGCGAACGTGCCCGCGGTGACGTTCGACCACTGGCGACACCGCGCGCTCTACACCTGCCGCGTCTGCCACGTCGATCTCGGCTTCGCGATGAATGCGGGGGAGACGCAGGTCTCGGCGGCGACGAACGAGGCGGGCACGCACTGCGGCGCGTGCCACGACGGCAAGCGGCTGCAGGACGGGCGGCCGATCTTCCGCGCCTGCTCGGGTTGGCCGCGCACCGACGCGGCCCGCGGCTGCACGCGCTGCCACACCGGCCCGAACCGCGCCCCGGGCGCCGCCTACGAGGAGCTCAAGCGGGCGATGCCGCTCGACGTCGCCGGGTACATCGACTGGGCGGCCGCGATGCGGCGCGGCGTGGTGAAGCCGGTGGACGGGGTCGAGGGCATCTCCCCGAAGCGGCCGCCGATGAAGGTCGATCACGACGTGCAGATCCGGCCGCTCGGCTCGTGGATGAACGGCGTCACCTTCTCCCACCGCAAGCACGTCGCCTGGATCTCCTGCGAGCTGTGCCACCCCGACGTCTTCCCGATGTCCCGGCGAGAGCAGGTCCGTTACGACATGGCCGCGATGCGCCTGGGGCGCCACTGCGGCGCCTGCCACGTCAGCGTCGCGTTCCCGCTCGGGACTTGCCAGCGCTGCCACGGCGCCGAGAGCGGGCGGGCGGTGCGGTGATCCGGGCGGCCGCCACTCTCGACCCCGCCGGAGCTGCGCGAGTCGCCTGCCTGCGACAACGTGCCGCGCCCGCTTTCGGGCGTCCCGGGGCTACGGGAATTGTGGGAACCGGGGATCATTTGGTATTTCAAGTGTCTGGGCGTCGGGGTGGGCGGGGTTCACGGTGGGTACAGGACGCCTTCGAGCGCACATGACACCGCAACGACCAGCTTCCACCTCCACGGGCTTCCAGGGCACGATCGGCAGCGTCTCGCTCGTCGACCTCCTCCAGGTCTGGGGCGTGAACCGGATCTCCGGGCTCGTCACCGTCACGTTCGACGGGAACACCGGCCGGCTCTACCTCGTCGAGGGCGAGGTCGTGCACGCCGAGACCGGCGGAGTGGCCGGCGAGGCCGCGGTGCGGGTGATCCTGGGCTGGCCCGAGGGCACCATCGACATCGCGCCGAACACGACGACGCTCGAGCGCACGATCCACAAGACCCTGAGCCACCTGCTCCTCGACGCGCACCACGCCCTGGACGAGGCGCGCCGCGCGCGCCCGCCGCCGCGGAGCACTGCCGCGCTTCCGGCCGCCGCGCCGCCCGACGCGACCCGCACCGGGGTGCTCGACCAGATCCGCGCTATCCCGGGCGTCGCGAAGGTCGTGAGGTTCACCGGCGACGGGCGGCCGCTCGGAGAGGCGGGACCGGCGGCGGAGGACCTCGCCGCGAAGGGCCTCTATCTCGCGATGATGCACGCCCGCGCCGTCGCCGGGGCGTTCGGGCTCAGCGAGCTGCGGATCGCCGCGCTCGACTCGCCGAAGGGCGCGCTCGTCGTCGTCCACTCGAACGGCAGCTACCTCTGCGTGGCGGTGACCCCCGGCGCCGCCGTCGATCCCGTCAGTGCGCAGCTTCGCGCGCTGCTCGCGCGCCCTGGTTCGAGATGACCCCCTCCGAGCAGGCGGCGCTGCGGCAGCTCGCGGACATCCCCGGCGTGGTCGGGAGCATGGTCTTCGACGTCTCCGGCACGGTGGTCCTCTCCGAGTTCCCGGCGGTGTTCGACACGGCGGCGCTCGCGGGCGTCGCCTCGCGCCTCTCCGCGGACGGCTACTTCCAGGAGTGGATGAGCGGCGAGCAGGGCACGCTCGACCTGCGGTTCGTCGACGGCCACGTCGTGCTCCGGTCCCTCGGAAGCGCGTGGCTCCTCGTGCTCTGCACGCTCCAGTCGAACGCGCAGCTCGTGGCGATGTCGCTCACGCAAGTGGTCCGGCGGCTCCGGATGTCGCCGCCGGCTCCGCCCGCGCGCGTCGAGCCCGCCGCGCCGCCCGCGGCGGCCTCGCCGCTCGAGCAGCTCCGCCTGATCGTCGCGCGCGAGCTCGGGGCGCACTCCGCGCAAGCGCTCGAGATCCTGGCGGCGGCCGGGGCGAGGCCGAAGGATCTCCGGCGCGCCATCGACGAGATCGAGAAGCTGGTGCGCCTGTTCATCAGCAAGAAGAAGGCCGAGGAGATCGGCGGGCGGATGCGCGCCGTCCTCGAGGACTGACCGGAACGGAGGGGAGCACATGAACTACGGGGCGTATGCGCTGGCGGCGCTCGCGATCGTGATGATGGGCGTCGACGTGGTCCTCGCGGTGCGGCTGCGCCGTGCCATCGTCGGCGGGGAGGTCGGGCAGAAGTGGGGCCTCCTCACGATGCTCGTCGGCGTGTTCTTCGTGGGCTACCTCCTCTCGCCGCTCGCGCTCTATTACCAGCTGCCCGCCGAGTACCTGAACCTGCTCGTGTTCGGCGTGTTCCTCTTCGGGGCGGTGTTCGTCTGGGTGGTCATCGGGATCATCCGGGACACCCTCACGTTCCTGAAGCTCGTCCGGTGATCTCGGGCGCGGCCGGAGCGCGGTAGGATGCGGGCCATGCGCCGCCTCCTCGTCCTCGCCGTCCTCGCCGCCGCCTGCAGCCGGACCCCGCCCGCCGAGCCGGAGGCGCCGCGGACGCACCCGCTCGCGCAGGACGGCTCGACCGCGCGCGCCGTCACCTCGGCGCCCGATCGCGCGAAGATCCAGCTCGACCTCGCCGCCGCCCGCGGCGCGGTCCAGATCTACAAGGGCGAGCATGGGACCTTCCCACCGTCCCTCGCGGCGCTCCGCCTCGACGGGGTGAGCTACCCCGCGGACCTCGCCTACGACCCCGCCACCGGCGCGGTCCGCAGCGACACCTACCCGTCGTACTGACGCGCGGCTCGGAGGCGACGCACGTGTTCGTCGGCCACCTCGGCCTCGCGCTCGCCGCGAAGCGGCTCGCGCCCCGCACCTCGCTCGGGACGCTCGTCGTCGCGACCTCGCTCGTGGACCTCCTCTGGCCGCTCCTCCTCCTCGCCGGGGTCGAGCGGGTGCGCATCGCGCCGTCGCCGAACCCGTTCCTCGCACTCGAGTTCGAGTCCTATCCGGTGTCGCACGCCGCCCTGCTCGTCGCGCTCTGGGCGGCGGCGTTCGCGGCGGCCTACCTCGCACGGACGCGGTACCCACGGGGCGCCGCGGTCGCGGGCGCCCTCGTCGCGAGCCACTGGCTCCTCGACGCCGTCTCGCACCGGCCCGACCTCCCGGTCTGGCCGGGCGGGCCGAAGGTAGGACTCGGGCTCTGGGGCTCGGTCCCCGCCGCCGTCGCGGTGGAGCTCGTCATCTTCGCCGCGGGGCTCGCGCTCTATGCCGGCTCGACCCGCGCGCGCGACGCGCTCGGGCGCTGGGCGCTCGCGGGCTGGGCCGCGCTCCTCCTCCTCGTATACGCGGGGAGCTTCCTCGGGCCTCCGCCCCCGAGCGTCGCCGCGATCGCGGTCGCGAACCTCCTCGGCGGCGCGCTCACGGTCGCCTGGGCCGCCTGGCTCGACCGCCATCGCGACCCCGCCAGCGCGCCCGCCACCGCTCCGGGGGGAGCGTGAGAGAGGCGAGACCTGCCGTTCGCGGAGAGCTGGTCGCGCTCCTCGTCCTGCTCGCCGCGGCGACCGCGGTGTTCTGGACGACCCGGCTCGATCTCGCGGCGTCGGACGCGTTCCGAGCGCCCTGCTGCAGCTGGCCGCTGGCCGACCGCGCACCCTGGAGCCTCCTCTACCGGTACGGCGTGCTCGCCGGGGTGCTGCTCGCCGCCGCGGCGATGGTGGCGTTCACGCTCAGCTACTGGTACCCGCGCCGCCTCCTCGCGTGGCGGCGCCCCGCGCTCTTCCTCGTGGTGGTGGCCGCCCTCGGG
>DASWCJ010000057.1:0-13157 GCA_036390155.1 Anaeromyxobacter sp. | reverse complement strand
GGACGCCGCGCTCGTCGGCAGGCTCCGCGACGATCCGTCGCAGGAGCACGGGCTCGACCTCTTCGTCTCGATCGAGAACACGCGCAAGGGCGCGGCGACGAACGCCGTGCAGATCGTGGCGGCGCTGGCCGGGCTCCTGCGCTGACAATTTGGCAGCGCTCGCCGAGCGAGACGTGCCAATTTGGCGGCCTCGTCCCGCCCGGGCGCTCGCCTCCGCCCGATTCCGGAGTGACTTCGCGAGCGTCGGTTGCTTGCCAGCGTGGCGTTCCGCTTGCACAATCGCGCCCGCATGAGCCGCGCTCTCCTCCTCGCCACGCTCCTCGCGGCGCCGACGCTCGCGTTCGCGCAGACCATCAACGCCGGTGACGTCACGTTCCCGAACCACGGCGACTTCCCGATGTACGTGAACGCCGCGGAGTGCGGGAGCCATGTGACCGTGACGGTCAAGTGGAACCCGCTCCTCCTCACCGGCTTCACGCAGATTCCGAGCAATCCCGTGTACGTCATCTGGGCCTCGAACGTCGATCCCCGGACGCAGACCGGCACCGCCGCGAACACGTGCTTCACGACGAGCGACACGAACACCGGGCGCACCGTCGGGCAGGTCTCGGACGCGACCGGCACGGACCCCATCATCACTACGAACGCCGTCATCGACCTCACCGACTTCATCAACAAGGCGGGGAAGAGCTGCTCGGACAGCGGGACCACCGTCTTCATCTGCGTCCAGGCGCAGACGGGTGGCACCAACTTCGGCTTCGCCGCGGAGGCGGTGAAGATCTCCACCACCATCCCGCCACCGCCGACCATCACGGCGATCACCCCGGGGAACGGCGCGCTGCACGTGTCCTGGGACGCCGGGTCGATCACCACGACGCTCACCGGGGACTCGTACTCGTTCCAGCTCACCGCCGACATGATCGCGACCACCACCGCGATCACCGACCCGAACCCGCACCACGTCTCCTCGATGTTCACGGCGAATGACGCGCGGTTCGACGGGCTCGTGAACTCGGTCACCTACGCCGTGACCGCGACGGCGTTCTCGAAGGCACGCAACCCGAGCCCCGCGTCGGATGCGATGGACGGGACCCCGCAGTACGTGAACGACTTCTGGGACAGCTACAACGCCGCAGGCGGCCGCGACAACGGCGGCTGCGCGGGCGGGCCCGCCGGGCCGCTCGCCCTCGGGCTCGTCGCCGCCGCGCTCGGCCTCGCCCGGAGGCGGAAGTGAGCGCCTCCCGCGCGGCCGCCGCGCTCCTCGCCTCATTCCTCGCCACCTCCGCCCGCGCGGAGTCTCCGCGCGTCGGGTCGTTCGACCTCATGGCGGGGACCTACCTCCCGAACATCGACTCCGAGTTCTCGCTCACGCCCGGCGAGATGGGGCCCTGGGAGAAGTCCTTCGGCAACGGGCGCGACTTGATGTTCCGTGCGGGCGGGTACTGGGCGCCGTACAACGGGTGGGGCACCGTAGAGATCGGCGGCCAGCTCGGCTTCTACGGGAAGACCGGGACCGGCCAGCTCATCACCGGCGGAGCGTCCGGCGACCAGACCACGTTCCGGCTGCTTCCGGCGAGCGCGGTGCTCACCTACCGTTTCGACACGCTCGGCAAGGACGGCTACGTCCTGCCGCTCGCGCCGTACGTCCGGCTCGCGCTCGAGCGCTACACCTGGTGGGTGAACGACGGCGCGGGGAAGACGACGAAGGTGGGCGCGACGAACGGCTGGTCGGCCGCCCTCGGGCTCTGCCTGCTCCTCGACTTCCTCGACCCGGACGCGGCGCGGGAGATGGACCGGAACACCGGCATCAACCACACCTACGTCTTCGCCGAGGTGCGCAAGACGAAGGTGAACGACTTCGGGTCGTCGTCGAGCTGGAACCTCTCCGACCGGGGCGGCCAGTCCTGGTCGTTCGGCCTGATGTTTGTCTACTAGCGGGGGGACACTCGCTCCGCCTTCGCGGAGCTCGCGCCCCCCCGATCCCCCCGCTCGCTCCGAGGCAGCCTCATCCGGCTGCCCCTCCGCTCGGCCTCGTGATCAGAGCTTCCGGTGCTTCAGCGCCGGCAGCTCGAGCCGGCACCGCTCGAGCCGCGTCCGCCTGAAGGGCGCGACGCAGACCCCCTCGCCGTCCGGACAGCGCGCGAGCACGACGCCCCACGGGTCCACGATCATCGCGTTCCCGTAGGTCTGCCGGCTCGCCGAGTGCTTCCCCACCTGGGCGGGCGCGATCACATAGGCGAGGTTCTCGATCGCGCGGGCGCGGACGAGCACCTCCCAGTGGTCCTTGCCGGTGTAGAGCGTGAACGCCGCCGGGATCGTGATCACCTCCGCGCCGAGGCTCGCGAGCTTCCGGTAGAGCTCCGGGAACCGGAGGTCGTAGCAGACGGTGAGCCCGATCCGCCCGAGCTGGGTCGGGGCGACGACGACCTTGTCGCCGGGGACGACGACCTCCGACTCGGCGTATCGCGCGCCGTCCGGGATGCTCACGTCGAAGAGGTGGATCTTGCGGTACGCGGCGACGATCGACCCGTCGTCGGCGATGACCGCGCTCGTGTTCGCGGTCATCTTCGGCTGGGGTACGGACTCGGCGATGGAGCCGGCGACGACGAACAGGCCCCGCCGCCTCGCGACGTCGCGCAGCGCCGAGAGGGTGGGCCCCTCCAGCGTCTCCGCCCCCGCCAGCCGCTGCTCCTCCGGCCCCATGAACGCGAAGTTCTCGGGGAGGGCGACGAGGCGGGCTCCCATGTCCGCGGCCTCGTTCACGAGCCGCAGGGCGGTGTCGAGGTTCCTGGCGCGGTCCGCGGTCGACGTCAGCTGGACGGCGCCCATGAGGTAGGCGGAAGCAGGCATGTGCCTCCTTCCTACCACTTTCGATCGGGCCCGGCCGCACCCGGGGGGAGACGGTGCCGTCGCGTTGAAGCCCCCGGCTGGCGCCGCTATGCTCGAAGGAGCGTCCGAGCGAAACCTCGGTCGAGCGATGCTCCGCCCCGCCGTCGCCGTCCTCTCCGCCCTCCTGGCGGTGTCCGCCCATGCGGTGGCGGCCAGCCGTACGCGCCACGTGGACCCGGACGCGATCCGCGAGGCGCGCCGGCTCGCCGGCGAGCGGTTCGCCTCGCCGCGCGCGATCTCCCACTACCTCGACGCCCGCCGCGCGGCCCGCGCGGGCGACGTCCCGAAGCTCGTCGAGCACCTGCGGCTCGCGGCGACGTTCGATCCGGACAGCGCCGAGCTCGCGGTGTCGCTCGCGGAGGTGCTCGCCGACGTCGGGCAGTCCGACGGCGCCGAGGTCGAGGCGCGCCGGGCGCTCGAGCTCGAGGGGCGCGGCGCGACGGCCGCCGACGCGCAGGTGCTGCTCGGCCGGGTCGCGGCGGCGCGCTCCCGTCCGGAGGAGGCGGCGAAGTCCCTCCGCAGGGCGATGGAGCTCGAGCGGGAGCTCGCCGCGCAAGGCGAGCTCCCCGATCCGGAGGCGTGGCGACTGCTCGCGGCGCTCCAGCTCGACGCCCACGACGAGGACGCGGCCTTCCGCACTCTCGAGGACCTCGCCAAGGTCGCCCCGGGCGACGGCTCCGCGTTCCGCGAGATCGGGAGCATGCTCGTCGACCGGCGCGAGGCGGGGCGCGCGGAGCGCCACCTGCGGCGCGCGGTCCAGCTCGACCCCCGCGATCTCGAGGCGCTGCGGCTCCTGTCGCGCGCGCACGAGGCGCTCCACCGCGACGTCGAGGCGAAGGACGACCTCCTCGCGGTCCTGCGCGTCGCGCCCGACGACGAGCGCGCCCTCCTCGGCCTCGGCCGCGCGGCGGTCCGCCAGGGCGACGCCCCGGCCGCGCGCGAGTGGTTCCACCGCTACGTCCGGGCGATGCCCGACCCCGCCGCCGCCCATGTCCGCGTGGTGTTCCAGTGGCTGGAGGACCGGCGCGGCGCCGAGGCGCTCGCGGCGGCGCGCGCGGGCGTCGCCGACGTCGGCCCCGACCCGCGGCTCAAGTTCGCGGAGGGGCTCGCGCTGCAGGAGCTCCGGCGCTGGAGCGAGTCGGCCGACGCCCTCGCGGAGGTGCGCTCGAGCGCCGGCGAGCTCTTCGTCTCGGCGCGGGTCGCGCTCGCCGACGCGCTCTCGCGCGAGGGCCGCCACGCCGAGGCGGAGAAGGCGCTCGAGGCGCCGCTCGCGGCGCAGCCCCGCGACGTCCGGCTCCTCACCACCCGCGCGTCGGTGCTCGTCCGCGCCGGACGGCCCGGGGACGCGATCACCCTCCTGCGTCGCGCGATCTCCGACCGAGAGCACGCCGGGATCGAGACCGAGCTCCCCGAGCTCTATGCGGCGCTCGCGGACGGGCTCGCGCGGGCCGGGCGGCCGGTCGAGGCGATCCCGGTCCTGCGCGGCGCGCTCACCTCGCGCCCGCGCGACGAGGAGCTCCTGTTCGCGCTCGGGGCGGCCTACGAGCGCGCGGGGGAGATGGACCTCGCCGTCGCGCAGATGCGCGCGCTCCTCGTCGTGAACCCCGAACATGCCGAGGCGATGAACTTCGTCGGGTACTCCTGGGCGGAGCAGGGCGTCCGGCTCGACGAGGCCGAGAAGCTCGTCCGCCGCGCGCTCGAGCTGAGGCCCCGCTCGGGACACATCCTCGACTCGCTCGGGTGGGTGCTCCTCCGCCGGGGCGAGGCGCGGCGCGCGGTGGAGCTGCTCGAGCAGGCCGACGCCCTCTCCGGTCCGGATCCCACGATCCTCGAGCACCTCGGCGATGCCTACCGCGCCACGGCGCGCCCGGTGGACGCGGCGCAGGCCTACCGGCGCGCGCTCGGGAGCACCGCCGACGACGAGCTCCCGTCGGAGCGGGGCCGGCGCCGCAGCTCGATCGAGCGGAAGCTGCGCGAGCTCGGCGGGCGCGCGACGAGGTAGACAACGCCGCACCCCGGCAATAGGGTCCCTCGACCGATGATCCCCGCGTTCCCGACGGAAGAGGCAGCCCGCCACGAGGAGGGCTTCCTCCACTCCGCGGACCACCTCCGGCTCTTCTGGCAGCGCTTCACTCCGCCGTCGCCCAAGGCGACGGTGCTCGTCCTCCACGGCGCGGGCGATCACTGCGGGCGCTACCCGGCGATCACCGCGGCGCTCGTGCGCGCCGGCTTCCAGGTGGCGCTCCTCGACTTCCGCGGCCACGGGCAGTCCGACGGCCGGCGCTGGTACGTGGACGGGTTCCAGGACTACCTCCACGACCTCGACGCGTTCGTCGCGAAGCTCTCGCAGGACGGGATCGCGGGCGAGCAGCTCTTCGCGATCGGGCACAGCCAGGGCGGGCTCATCAGCGCGCTCTGGGCGATCGGCCACCGCCGGCTCCTCTCCGGCCTCGTGCTCTCCTCCCCTTGGTTCCGGATGGCGACGCCGCCGGCCGCGGTGAAGGTGCTCGCCGGGCGCATCGTCGGGAAGCTCATCCCCTGGATGCCGATCGCGGCGGCCCTCGACTCGACCGACCTCACGAGCGACCCGGAGCTGCAGCGCTGGACCGATCGCGATCCGCTCTATGGACGGAAGGCGACGCCGCGCTGGTTCGAAGAGGCGATGCGGGCGCAGCGCGAGGCGCTTCGCCGAGCGCCGGAGCTCGGGACGCCGCTCCTCCTCCTCGCCGGAGGTGCGGATCCCGTCTCCGACGTAGGAGCGGAGCGCGCCTTCTACGACGCCGTCCCCGGGGCGGAGAAGAAGCTCGTGATCTACGAGGGATTCAGGCACGAGCTCTTCAACGAGAAGCGGCGCGAGGAGCCGATCGGCGCGTCGGTCGCCTGGATCGCGCAGCGCGTGGCGTGAGCTTTCGACGCGGACGTTGACGCGCCCCTCAAACGCCCTCCATACTGCCGCCTGTCTCCTCAGTTCCCTTGGCGCTCGGGGTGAAGGCCCCGGAGGAACCGACATCCATGGCTGGCATCGAGAAGGTCCCATCGCCGCGAAGCGGCGCACACACCGTGATCGGCAGCTCGATCGTGATCGACGGTGAAATCTCGGGTGACGAGGATCTCGTCATCCAGGGCACAGTGAAGGGCCGCATCAGCCTTCGCGAGAGCCTCTTCGTCGAGGGCTCGGGCGTCATCGAGGCCGACATCGAGACGGCGAACGTCGAGGTCTCCGGCCAGGTCACCGGCAACATCGCTGCGACCGACAAGGTCGAGCTCAAGGCCGACTGCAAGGTGGTCGGCGACATCCGCGCCCCGCGCATCCTGATCGCGGACGGCGCGACGTTCAAGGGCAACGTCGACATGGACGTCAAGGAAGCGAAGGGGAAGTGACCATGGCGACCATGGACGGCACCACCATCATCGGCGAGTCGATCCTCATCAGCGGCTCCTTGAACGGGGACGAGGACCTCACGGTCCGCGGCCGCGTCGAGGGCACCCTCACCCTCACGAAGACCCT
Organism: Anaeromyxobacter sp.; assembly: GCA_036390155.1. Lineage (GTDB taxonomy): Bacteria > Myxococcota > Myxococcia > Myxococcales > Anaeromyxobacteraceae > Anaeromyxobacter. The sequence goes on along the minus strand of DASWCJ010000057.1, from coordinate 6,760 downwards.
CGTGGTCGAGCCGACCGGCGTCGTGAAGGCCGAGGTCCAGGTGAAGAACTGCGTGATCGCCGGCGCCATCGTCGGCAACGTCACGGCCACCGAGTCGGTCGAGATCACGAAGGAAGGGCGGATGGTCGGCGACATCGCCGCGCCCCGCGTGATCATCGTCGACGGCGCGAGCTTCCGCGGCCGCATCGACATGGGCGAGGTGGACGTGGAGGCCGGCCGTCACGAGGCCCGCACCCCCGCGCGCCCGTCGCTCCGCCCGTCGGCGCCGGTCCGGCCCGCGGCGAAGCTCCCCGAGCTGAAGCGCGTCGAGGAGAAGACCTCGGCCGCGCCGAAGCCCCCCGTGCCTCCCGCCCCCGTCGCGATGGGCGCGGTGAAGCGCAAGGTGATCGTGAAGCGCCGGTAGCGCCGTAGCGCTCAGGTCCTCGGGGATGGAGCTCGAGCCCCGCACGACGGCGCCGGCCCACGCGACCGGCGCCGTCGATTTCGTCCCGCTCGCGGACGTCGACGCCGACGCGACCTTCCGCCTCCGCGAGGAGGGCGACGTCGCCGACCTCGCGTCGTCCATCGGCCGGCTCGGCCAGCTCGTGCCGATCGAGCTGCGCCCGCTCCCCGGCCTCGGGCCGGAGGATCCCCCGCGCTGGCAGGTGGTGGCCGGCTTCCGCCGGCTCGCCGCGCTGAAGCTCCTCGCGCGTGAGCGGGTGCTCGCCCGCGTGCACGGGACGCTCGACGACGACGACGCGTGGGGGATCGCGCTCGCGCACGCGCTCCTCGCGACGCCGCTCGGCGTCGCGGAGCTCGAGGCGCTCCGGGCGAGGCTCGCGGGGCTCCGGACGGCGGCCTGGGCGGAGGAGCACGTCGAGGACGCGATCGAGCGGGCGACGGTGGCGGCGGCGGTGTCCGAGGCCGAGCCTGCTCCAGACGCAGAGCCCGAGCCCGAACCCGAGCCGCAGGTCGAGCCCGAGGACGCCGGCCCGGTCGAGGTCACCGCGGACGAGCTCGCGGAGGACCTCGCCGCGAGGCTCAACGAGGTGAACCAGGATCTGGCGCTCGCCTTCGAGTCGTGGGGGGATCTCCCCGCCGAGGGGCGAAGGGCCATCCTGGAGCAGGCGGAGTACGTCGCCGCGCTGCTCCCGCATCTCCGGAGGGAAGGACGATGAGCCTCAAGGCAGACCGGGCCCGGCTCCTGCAGCTCCTGCGCGACCTCTCGTTCGAGCAGCGCAAGGTGGTGCTCGCCTCCGGGCGGGAGAGCGACTTCTACGTGGACTGCAAGCGCACGACGCTCACCGCCGAGGGACACGCGCTCGTCGGGCGGCTGCTCCTCGACCTCGTCCACAAGGTGCAACCGCTCGTGCGCGGCGTCGGCGGGCTCACCCTCGGCGCCGACCCCATCGCGAGCGCGATCTCGCTCACGAGCTTCCTCGAGTCCACGCCGGTGGACTCCTTCATCGTCCGCAAGGAGCCGAAGGGGCACGGCACCGGCCAGTGGATCGAGGGGCGGAAGACCATCCCGGACGGGAGCCGAGTCATCGTCATCGAGGACGTCGTCACGACCGGCGGGAGCGCGCTCAAGGCGATCGAGCGGTGCCGCGCGGAGAAGCTCGAGCCCGTGCTCTGCCTCGCGCTCGTGGACCGGCTCGAGGGCGGCCGCGAGGCCATCGAGGCGGCCGGCGTCCCGCTCGAGTCGCTCTTCACGCGGAAGGACTTCCTCCCGTGAGGCCGATGCGCCAGGCGGCCCAGGTCGTGGCGCTCGCGGCGCTCGTCGCGCTCGCCGGCTGCAAGCACCTCCAGCGCCAGCCCGACCCGCAGACGACCGAGGGCGAGTGGGCGAAGGCGCGCGACCGCGCGACGCGCCGCGCGCTCCTCTACGACGGGCTCAACCACCGGGCCACCGTCACCGCCACCCTGCTCACTCCTGCGGTCCGCGAGGCGCGGGCGCGGCGGCTCGGGGAGTGGCTCGGGTGGACGCAGGCGGAGCTCGACGCGCGGCTCGCGCAGGAGCGCAACGAAGCCGCGGAGGGGGAGGAGCTCTTCCTCTCGTTCTACACGTCGGATCCGCACGAGAACGACCTCGACGCGGTGCGGCCGGTCTGGCGCGTGGCGGTGAAGCTCGACGACACCGACGTCGTGGCGCGGCGCATGACCGGGGTCGACCGCGACGCGAACACCCTCAGCCTCTTCCCTTACGTCGGGCCGTTCGACGTCGTGTACCGGGTCCTGTTCCCGCCCGCGCCGGGCGGCTCCCTCGCCGATCGCGAGTTCAGGGTGGAGGTCGCGAGCGGGGAGGGGAGGCTCTCGCTCGACTTCCGCGGCGAGGGCGGGCCGATGCTGAAGCAGTCCCCGGTCCCTCCGCCTTGAGCGGGGGCCCCTCGCTCCGCTACTCGAGGTCGCCGCGCGTCAGCACCGTGTCCCGGACCCAGCGTTCGTCGGGGACCGGGTGGTCGAGCAGGTAGTGCAGCCCGCGCGACTCCTTCCGCTGGCGCGCGCACTCCACGACCAGCATCGCGACGTCGGCGAGGTTCCGGAGCTCGACGAGGTCCGGGCTGAGCTTGTACTGCCAGTAGTAGTCGCGGATCTCCTCGCGCAGGACCTTGATGCGGGTCCGCGCGCGGTCGAGCCGCTTCAGCGTCCGGACGATGCCGACGAAGTTCCACATCGTGCGGCGGAGCTCGTCCCAGTTGTGCGTGACGACGACGCCCTCCTCCGGATCGAGCGCGTCGCCCGGGTTCCACGCCGGGATCGCCGGCACCGGGCCGCTCGCGCCGTCGAGGTCGTCGACCGCGCTCCGCGCGGCGCGGTGGCCGAACACCGTCCCCTCGAGGAGCGAGTTGGACGCGAGCCGGTTCGCGCCGTGGAGGCCGGTGCAGGAGGTCTCGCCGATCGCGTACAGGTGCGGGACGGTGGTCCGCCCGACGAGGTCCGTCACGACGCCGCCGCACATGTAGTGCGCCGCGGGGACCACCGGGATCGGCTGCACCGTGATGTCGATGCCGAACTCCTTGCAGGTGGCGTGGATGTTCGGGAAGTGCTCGATGAGGAAGCTCTTCGGGAGGTGCGTCATGTCGAGGAACGCGCAGTCGTCCCCGCGCCGCTTCACCTCCGCGTCGATCGAGCGCGCCACGATGTCCCGCGGCGCGAGCTCCTTGCGCGGGTCGTAGCGGATCATGAACGCCTCGCCGGCGGCGTTCCGGAGGATGCCGCCCTCGCCGCGCAGCGCCTCGCTGATGAGGAAGTTCTTCGCCTGCGGGTGGTAGAGGCAGGTCGGGTGGAACTGGAAGAACTCCATGTTCGCGACGCTCGCGCCGGCGCGGTACGCCATGGCGACGCCGTCGCCCGTCGCGACGTCCGGGTTCGAGGTGTAGAGGTAGACCTTGCCGGCGCCGCCGGTCGCGAGCACCACCGCGCGGGCCGGGATCGCGGAGACCTCGCCCGACGCGCGGTCGAGGACGTAGGCGCCGATGGCGCGGTTCGGCCCGCCGAGGCCGACCTTCGACGAGGTGACGACGTCCACGGCGAGCTGGTCCTCGACGATCCGGATGCCGCGCGTCTGGCAGGCCGCGAGGAGCGCTCGCTCGATCTCTCGCCCGGTCGTGTCCTTCGCGTGCGCGATGCGGCGGCGGGAGTGTCCCCCCTCGCGGGTCAGGTGAAGCCGGTCGGGGGCCCCCTCGGTGTCGAAGTCCACGCCGAGCGAGCGGAGCCAGCGGATCCGCTCGGGTCCCTCCCGGACGGTGACCTCGACCGCGTCGCGGCGGCAGAGGCCGGCGCCCGCGACGAGGGTGTCCTGGACGTGCAGCTCGAACTCGTCGTCGGAGCCCAGGACGGAGGCGATCCCGCCCTGCGCGTACTGGGTGGACCCCTCCGAGCGCTGTCGCTTCGTGAGGACGAGGACCGAGCCGTGATCGGCGGCGTCGAGGGCGAAGGTCAGCCCGGCGATGCCGCCACCGAGCACGAGAAAATCAACCTGCTCCCCGGAGAGGGCCACCATCCTCCGATCTCTAGTCGATGTGGGGTGGAGTGGGGGGAATAAAGTTGTCGGCTCGAGGGTGCTGCTGGTACGTTTTCCTTCGAGATGTCGCGGCTTCGCCTCCCCTTCGGGCTCGTACTCGCCGGCCTGCTGGCTCGCCCTGTGCTTGCCGGCGCCGACGAGGTGTATTCGTACCAGGACTCCGACGGGGTCCTGCACTTCTCGAACGCGCCGAGCGACGCCCGTTTCCACAAGGTGAACCGCTCCGGAGGCTCCTCGATCTACCGGAAGGCGGCGCCGCAGGCCCGGGCGCGGCCGCTCGCGGGCGGCCCGGCCGCGGTCGAGCCGGCGTCGTACGGGCGGGCTGACAAGTTCCGCGAGCACGTCCGCGCCGCGGCGCAGAAGTACAAGCTGCCGGAGAACCTGCTCCTCGCGGTGATGTCGGTCGAGTCGAACTGCGACCACCGCGCGCTCTCGGAGAAGGGCGCGATGGGGCTCATGCAGCTCATGCCGGGCACCGCGCGCGACATGTACGTGGCGAACGCCTGGGATCCCCTCCAGAACATCGAAGGGGGCGCGCGCTACCTGCGGATCCTCGCGAACCAGTACAACGGCGACCCGGTGCAGGTGCTCGCGGCGTACAACGCGGGGCCCGACGCCGTGCGCCGCTCCGGCGGCGCCGTTCCGAACATCCCGGAGACGCGCGAGTACGTCCGCAAGGTCGTCGAGCTCTGGAAAGCCTACGAAGCGGGGCGGTGAACGGTGGCGCGGCTCGGGGGTGGTGAAGAGGTCGAGGGGCTCGACGAGGAGTTCCTGTTCCACCTGAATCGCGGGTCGGAGCTGCTCGTCCGCGGCGACACCGACCCGGCCCGCGCGTCGCTCGAGAAGGCCCAGGAGCTCCGGCCCAAGGACGTGAAGGTCCTCGGGCTCCTCGGGCAGACCTACTACAAGCTCTCGCGCTACGACGACGCGTCGAAGGTCTGGCAGAAGCTCGTCGACGACAATCCCGTCGAGCCGACCGCGCGCGTGAACCTCGGGCTCGCGCTCATCAAGGCGAAGCGCCACCCCGACGCGGTGAAGCAGCTCGAGATCGCGCTCGACCTGAACCCCGAGCACAAGAAGGCGATGGGCTACCTCGGGCTCGCGCTGCTCGAGTCCGGGAACCTGACGCGCGCCCGCGAGTGGTTCAAGAAGGCGGGCTCGGAGCAGATGGTCGCGCGCTGCGACGACCTCATCGCCGGGCGCGGCGCAGCGGCGCCCTCGAGGGACGACGGCGCGGCCCAGCCCGTGCGCCCGGAGGAGCTCGCCTCGGCGAACGAGGAGACGACGCTCACGCCTGCCCCCGAGCCGATGCGCGTCGCGGTGGAGCCCGCGCCGTACCGGCCGCCCGCCGACAGCGCGGTGCTCTCTGCCTGGGCGGGGGCGCGGCTCGTGAAGGGCGTGTCGCCCGAGACGTTCACGGTGTCGGAGGGCGCGCTCGCGGTGGCGGTGCGCGGCGACCTCCACGTCCGCCTCGACGGCCTCTTCGCGACGCAGGGCCGGGTCGCGTTCACGCCCGAGGTGAAGCGCTTCCGCGGACGGGCGATCGACAAGCCGTTCGGCGAGGGCGCGATCCGGATGCACCGCGCCTCGGGTGAGGGATCGCTCCTGTACCGGACGGCGGGGCGCCGCTTCAGCGCGCTCGACCTCGGAGCGGACGCGGCGTACCTCCGCGAGGAGGTGCTGTTCGGGTTCGAGGACGGGCTCGCCTACGAGAACGGGCGCGTCCCGTCGTCGATCTCGGGCGAGCTGAACCTCGTCCACCTGCGCGGGCGGGGGCGGTTCCTGCTCGTCGCCGCGGGCGAGCCGGTGTCGATCGACGTGACCGGCGCGGCGCCGCTGCGCGTGCCGCTCGCGGCGCTCGTCGGCTGGATCGGCGGGCTCACGCCGCGGGTGTGCGCGCTGCTCGAGGATCCGGACGCGCCGGTGGTGGTCGCGGTGGAGCTCGCGGGCGAGGGGCGCGTCATCGCCGACCCGGCCGCCGCGGTCGGGGCGGGGGCGTAGGTGACCCCGGAGCCGCGACGGTCCCTCGGCACGTTCCGCCGGGACTTCTTCAACACCCCGAACGCGATCACGATGGCGCGGATCGCGATGATCCCGGTGTTCCTCTGGTTCACCTGGCGCGAGTCGCGGCTCGACAGCTTCATCGCGTGCCTCATCTACGCGATCACGGGCACGACCGACTTCGTGGACGGGTGGATCGCCCGGAAGAAGGGACTCGTCACCGTCATCGGGAAGTTCCTCGACCCGCTCGCCGACAAGCTCGTCGTGATGGCGGCGCTCGTGATGCTCGTGCACCTCGGGCGCGTCGCGGCCTGGGTCGTCATCGTGATCATGGCCCGCGAGTTCATCGTGACCGGGCTCCGGACCATCGCGATGAGCGAGGGGATCGTGATCGCGGCGGGGCAGGAGGGGAAGTCGAAGACGGTGTTCCAGGTCGCGGCGATCAGCATGCTGATCCTGCACTACGAGTACCCGGTGGACGCGATCTTCTTCACCTACTCGCTCGACGCGAACCGGGCTGGGACCTGGCTCCTGTACGTCTCCCTCTTCTTCTCGGTCTGGTCCGCCTGGGTGTACTTCGCGAACTTCATCAGGGCGGTCTACCGGCCGGAGGGCGGGCCGGACAGTCCTTGACTGACCCCCGGCGGATCTCCTATAAAACTGCACCTTCGCTCAGTTTTTGCGGGAATAGCTCAGCGGTAGAGCATCGCCTTGCCAAGGCGAGGGTCGAGGGTTCAAATCCCTTTTCCCGCTCCA
>DASWCJ010000056.1:0-13481 GCA_036390155.1 Anaeromyxobacter sp. | reverse complement strand
GGAGGCGCTCCGGCTCATGGACCTCATGTCCGACCCGGTGGTGCTCTCCGCCGTGTTCGTGCGCGGCGCCGCGTCCTCCGTCGGCCGGGCGGTGTTCCTGAAGTGCCACGGGGGCATGGCGACCGCCTGGCTCGGCGCGGGGAAGCTCCTCGGCGGCGACGTCCGCGGGGTCGAGGTCGCGCTCGGCCGCGGCACGCTCTTCGCCGCCGCCGCCGACCTGCGCGCGCCGGTGATCGCGCCGGTCGAGGAGTCGCCCGCCACCGCGAAGTTCTACGAGGCGCTCTCCGGGCCGCTCCCGATGAACGCGTTCGTCGGGCCCGTGATCCTGCGGTTCCGCGCGGTCGCGCTGCTCTACGCCGACCTCGGGCCGGGCGGGACGCTCCGCGAGGAGGCGGCGAAGCTCCTCGAGCTGCAGACCGCGCTCAACCGGCGGTTCGAGGCGATCTCCCCCGCGGGTTCCACGTAGGCCGCGCTCAGGCCGCGCTACCGTGCGTCGGACGCGTCCTTGCCCGCGGCGGGCCGGACGGTGCCGGGCGGGTCGAGCACGAACCGGAGCGGCACGGCGACCCTGCCGCCCGCGGCCGGCGCGAGCGGGCCGAGCACCTTCTGCACGCACAGCGCGAGGCCGGCGTCGCCCACCGAGTCCGCGGTGATGGCCGGCTTCGCGCCGCCGAGTTCGGCGACGAGCACGCCGTCCATCGCCGGGTCCCGCCGCAGCGCCTCGGCGTAGCAGCCTTCGAGCTCGCCGGCGCGGGCGAGCACCGCCTTCTTCGCCTCCGCCGGGCCGGAGATCGGCTCGCCCACGTCGACGTGGGGCTTCGCGCCCTGCGCCGCCGTCAGCATGGGGCGATCGGCGGACGCGCCCCCGCGCGCGAGGATCGCCTCGCCGTCGGTCCAGCGCCAGGAGACCGGATCCACCGGCACCGTGAACTTCTTCCCGCGGGCGCCCGTCCCGCAGGTCACGTCGTCCGGCAGGTCGAACACGAGGCCGAGCGCGAGCGTCCCGCCGCGCTGCGCGTCGAGCACGCGGCGCGCGCCGGCCGCGTCGAGCTCGACCGGGAGCGAGCGCGCCTCGGTCGGCCAGACCGCGGCGGTGCCGTCCGCGATCGGGACCTGCACCGGCTCGACGAGCTCGAGGAGCCGCCCCGGCCCGTCGTACGGCGCGAACTTGAGCTTGCTCGCCGCCACCACCACCTCGTAGCGGCCCACCACCGCCGCCCGCCGGCCGGTGTCCTGCTTCGCCTCGGCCTCGCCCTGCTCCACGGCGTCGCCCTTCGTGCGCAGCCGCTCCGACGGCTCGAGCGCGTGGCACAGGCGGGCGACGTCGTCGGGCGTCGCGAGCCGGACCGGCGCCGGTCCCTGTTCGGGATCCGCCGCGCGGACCACCACCCTCGGGGAGGCCTTGGGGGCCGGCTTCGTCGCGGCAGCCGGCGTCGCCGCGATCAGGAGGGCGTAGAGGACGGGCACCATGGGCGACATACTAAGCACCTCCGCGGACGCGGACGCGCAGCACGCCGGGGCGGATCGTGAACCGCGCGGGGAGCGTGCCGGGCTGCTCGCCGTCGACGTCGAGGAGGACCTGCGCGCCCTCGCGCGCCTCCGCCTCGAGCGTCGTCGCGCGGAGCACCCGCGTGTTCGGGAGCGAGAGGTGGGTCCCGTCGTACAGCATCCGCTTCTTCGTGATGAAGTCGGCGATCCCGAGCCCCTTCCAGACCACGACGTCGAACACGCCGTCGTCGAGGCGCGCGCCGGGAGCGACCTGCATCCCGCCCCCGAAGAAGCGGCCGTTGCAGACGGAGAGCGCGGTCACGACGTCCTCCGTCCAGGGTCCGCCGTCCGCGCGCCAGCGGACCGGCTGGTCCTTCCAGCGGAGGAGCGCCTTCGCCGAGGCGAGCATGAAGGCGAGCTTGCCGTGCGGAAGCCGCAGGCCCCCGTTCACCTCGCGGTCTACCTCGCCCGAGACCCCGAACCCGGCCACGTTCGCGAAGTGGCGGATCTCCGTCGCGCCGCCGTGACCGGCGTACTCGAGCCGGCCGAGATCGCAGACCCGCTCCGCCGTGCCCGCGAGCCAGCGCGCGGCCTCCTCCACGTCCTCGGGCAGGCCGAGGCTCCTGCGCAGGTCGCTGCCGGTCCCGTGCGGGATGAAGCCGAAGACGGGGGTCGCCGCGCCGTCGCGCTCGGGGGCGAGCCCGTCCACCACCTCGCTCGCGGTCCCGTCGCCGCCCACCGCCACCACGAGCGTCCCGCCCGAGCGCGCCGCGTCCCGCGCGAGCCGCGCACCGTCGCCCGGCCCCTTCGTGAACGCGCACTCGAACTCGCCGATCGCCGCGCGCACCGCGCGTGCGATCCGGTCGAAGCGCCGCCCGGTGCGGCCCGAGCCGCTTCGGGGGTTCACGATGAGGTACGGCCTCACACCCGAGAGCATAGCCGTCCGCGCGGCGGTTGCTCGCCCGGACGCGGCATCATCCGGGCCGGCCGCCTGGCCCCGGGCCGACCCCTCCGCCGCGAAGCGCCGCGAGGACCCGCGCGATGGGCACCCGGGTCGGGCAGAGCGCCTCGCACCCCGCGCACCCGGCGCAGCGCTCGAGCGCGTCGCCCGCGAGCGCGAGATCCATCGTGGTGCGCGAGTAGAGCCGGAACGCGGCGTGGAGCCCGAGCGCCCGGACCACCGGGGTGGCGGTGGCGAGGTCGCAGCCCGTCTCGCACAGGCCGCAGGAGATGCACGCGGAGGCGGCCTCCGCGGCGGCGCGCCGCGCGGGCTCGGCCGGGGCGAGCCCCTCGGCGACGTACGCGGCCCGGAACCGATCGAGGCCCGTCCCGCGCCATTTGAAGAGGCGCTTCAGCGGGTGCGCGACGAGCGCGCGCCACGCGAGATACGCGAGGGCCCCCGGCCGGGCCACTAGCGGCCCTCCGCCGCGGCGAGGCCCGCGAGGTAGCCGGTCAGGATCGCGACGCCGAGCCCGGTCCCGTCCGTCGCCTGCTCGTGCCCGCCGAGAACGGCGCCGGCGGCGTGGAGGCCCGGGTGAACCGGCCGGCCGCGCTCGTCGAGCGGCCGGAGCGCGTGGTCCACGCGCAGGCCCGCCGAGAGGAGCGGCTGAGGGCGGCGGCGGTCCCGCGAGGTGAGCGAAGCCGCGGGCCGGACCGCGAGGTGGACGCCCGCCTCGCGCCCCTCCGCGGCCTGCACCGCGAGCCGGAGCGCCGGCTCGGCGAGCACGCCGCGCCGCGCGATCCCTCCGCCCACGAACCGGCCGGTCGCGAGGATCCACACCGGCGCCTGGATCATCGCGTCGCCCGCGCGGACCGGCTCGCCCGGAGCGGGCGCCGCCGCGAGCTCGCCCTGCACCACCCGCACGCCCGCCGCCGCGAGGCGGGCCTCGAGCGCGCGCCACAGGCGCAGCCCCGGGACGCTCGGGACGTCGGAGAGCGTCTCCGCGACCGGCACACCGGCGCGGGCGGCGACCCGCTCCACGGCGCGCGCGCCCGGGTCGAGCCCGAGCACGGGGGGCAGGAGCGCCGCCCGGGCCCCCGCGGGCAAGGCCGCGCGGAGCGCGTCGCCGAGCGCCTCGGCCGCGCCCGGCGCGTCGAGCGCGCCCGCGAGCTCGTGCGGCCGCGCGAGGGCGCCGAGCCCGGCGGGGAGCGCGACCTCGACCGCGCGCGGCTCCGGCCCGCCTCGCGCCACGTAGCGCCCGAGCCCGCCCGCGACGAGGCGCGCGTCGAAGCCGGCGTGGCCGGCGAAGCCCGCCACCGCGAGGAGCCCGCGCACCGAGAGGAGGTCGCCCGCGACGTTCGCGCGCTGGCAGAGCCCCGCGCCCACCGCGCTGCCGTAGAGCGTCGCGAGGAAGCGGCGGCGATCGTCGAACGGCGCGAGCGCCGCCGCGAGCTCCTCGCACGCGAACGCGAGCGCCTCGCCGAGCCGCGCGGTCCCGACGACCGCGTACGGGTGATCCGGGCGGGCGGCCGCGAGCCGGGCCGCCGCCTCGAGCGGCGGCCGGCGCGAGGCGAGCGGCTCGCCCGCGAGCGCGCCGAGGTCGGGCGCCACCGACACGGCGCCGGAGGAGAGCGCCGTCGCGCCGGGGGACCGGCGGACGAGCGCCACCGCCCGGCCGGCGCGCCGGGCGGCGAGCGCGGCGATCGCCCCCGCCATGCCCCCGCCGGCGACGAGGACGTCCGCCTCGAGCAGGCCGCTCACCAGGGCACCTCGAGGGGACCGGTCGCGCCCCGGAGCAGCTCCTCCTGCGCGAGCTGGGCGCCGTCGAGGATCGCCCGGCGCTCCCGCCAGCCGGCGTCGAGGAGGTCGGCGAGCTCCGCGCGGATCCGCTCCGAGTCCCAGCCGAGCTCGCGCCCGGCGAGCTGCGCGGCCACGCGGGCGCAGTCGACGCCCGCGCAGGCGCCGACCGCGACGCGGCAGCGCCGGCGCAGATCCTGGAGGCGCCGCACCTTCTCGTGCCGCACGCAGAAGACCACCTCCGCGGCGAGGATCCCCTCGTCGCGGCAGAGGACCATCCCGAGGCGCGGATCCTCCTCGACGAGGCGGAGCACCTCGCGCGCGCGGCTGCCGTGCCGGTAGGCGAGGCGCGCCGCGACGGGTGCCGCGACGAGCCCGCCCGCGGCGAGGCGGGCCGGGTCCGGGAGCTCGTCGCCGCCCGGGAGCGGCAGCTCGTGCGTCCGGCACGGGACCGGCGGGCGCCCGAGGAGCGCGAAGATCCGGTCGGTCGCCTCCTCCGCCTGCGCACGGTACGAGGCGAGCTTGCCGCCGACGAACGAGACGAGCCCGGCGAGCCCCTCCGCCGCCCCGTCCAGGAGCTGGTGCTCGCGCGAGAGCGCGTCCTCGTTCGGCCCGTAGTCGAAGATCGTGGTGCGGAGCCCGCACCAGGCGCGGGTGACCCGCGCGCTCCTTACGGCGGGCACGAGCGAGGCGGCGCCCTCGAGGAGGTACTCGACCTCGTCGCTCGTCGCCTCGAGATCGTCGGGATCGCCGTAGAAGTCGTCGTCGGTCGTCCCCACGATCGACTCGGCCTCGTGCGGCATGAGGAAGATCTGCCGGCCGTCCACCGCGGAGCAGATGACGCCGTAGTTGGACCAGCGCCGGTCGAGGGTGAGGTGGACGCCCTTCCCCGGGCGCATCGGGACCCGGGCGCCGTTCCGCCTCGCCAGCGCGGGCGACCAGGCCCCGGTGGCGTTGAGCACCACCGGCGCGCGCGCCTCCCCCTCCTCGCCGGTGAGCACGTCGCGCCACCGCACGCCCTCCACCCGGCCCGCGCCGCGCAGGAGCTCGCGCCCCTCCGTCCAGGTCCGCACCTCCGCGCCGTGCGCCTCGGCGTCGAGCGCGTTCAGCACGCAGAGGCGGAAGGCGTCGATGCCCCACTCGTCGAGGGTCACCGCGCCGGCGAGCCCGGGCCGGAGCCCCGGCTCGACCGCGTAGAGCTCCTCGGCGGTGAGCCGGGTGGAGGGCTTCCCGCGCTTGAGCGGCTGGTAGAGGTCGTAGGTGCCGACGTAGACCTCGGTCGCGTACCAGGCCGCCCGCTCGCGGAGGGTGGCGCCCTCGCGCCGCGAGGCGAACGGCATGAGGAAGGGGATCCGGAAGAGCAGGTGGGGCGCGATCCGCTGGATGTAGCCCGAGTCGCGGCAGGCGAGCGCGGTGACCTTCCGGTCGGAGAGCATGTAGCGGATGCCGCCGTGGATCATCCCGGAGCTGTTGCCCGAGGCGCCCACCCCGAAGTCCGACTTCTCGAGGAGCAGGACGCGGAGCCCGCGCAGCGCGCAGTCGCGCGCGACGCCGGTCCCGTTCACGCCGCCGCCGAGGACGACCACGTCATAGACGTCCGCCACGTCGCGAGCGTAGCGCGGGTCGGCGGCGGCAGGCGAGAAAGGAGGGGCGGCGACGTTCCCATACCGTCGTTAGATCCCGTCCCCGGAGGTCGCGCCATGCTCGGAAGATCCCCCCGGCTCCCCACGCCCGAGGAGGCGCTGCCCGGCCGGCCGGCGCCGGTCGAGGCCACCCCGGAGCGCCACTTCGTGAACGGGAACCGCCTCGTCCCGCCCTTCCCCGCGGGGCTCGAGGTCGCCGACTTCGGCCTCGGCTGCTTCTGGGGCGCGGAGAAGGCGTTCTGGGAGGTGCCGGGCGTGTGGGTGACCGCGGTCGGCTACCAGGGTGGCTCGACGCCGAACCCGACCTATCGCGAGGTCTGCACCGGTCGGACCGGCCACGCCGAGGTGGTCCGGGTGGTCTTCGATCCGGCGAAGGTTCGCTACGAGGACCTCCTGCGCACGTTCTGGGAGGCGCACGATCCGACCCAGGGCATGAGGCAGGGGAACGACGTCGGGACGCAGTACCGCTCGGCGATCTACGTCCACTCGGCCGCGCAGCGGCGCGCCGCCGAGGCGTCGCGCGACGCCTACGCGCGGGCGCTCGCGGCGCAGGGCCTCCCGGCGATCACCACCGAGCTCCGCGACGCGCCGGAGTTCTACTACGCCGAGGAGCACCACCAGCAGTACCTGGCGAAGAACCCGGACGGCTACTGCGGGCTCGCCGGGACCGGCGTGGCGTGCCCGGCGCCGCCGAGTTCGTAGATCGGTCTAGGATCAATGCCGGTCACTTCGCGGTGCCGGCCTCTCGAGGTCGCCCGGACCGAACGCCGCCGAGGCGGGCCGGGGAAGGCGCCGTCCTCCTGCGCCGCCGCCAGAGTCGCGACCGGCGCGGGACTGACGAGCGGGCCCGGAAGCGCAGATGCCGGCGCACGCCCGAGCGCGCCAGCGGCACACGGCACCGGCACCGGACTGCGGCCGGCACGGCGCAACCAGTGAGGGCGCCACCGAGGACGAGCGGGTCAGGCGTGTGCCGCTGTCACGCCGCGTGCACGCCGGCTCCGTCGATCGGAGCGGTCCGAACGCAGCGACGGCGGCGTGCTCGTCGGAGACGCCTCCCCAGCCCTTGGTGGCGGCTGCCGAAGTGGCTGCGGCGGACCCCGATCACCGCGGAGCATCCACACCATGCCGCCCGTGGTTCGGCCGTAGCCCCATCGGCGGCGCGCGCGGGCCCGGGCTGGCCCCCTCCGACGAGCACGCCGCCGTCGCTGCGTTCGGATACGGGGTCCTTACGGAGCCGGCGTGCACGCGGCGTGACAGCTTCGCGCGTCAGGTCCGGTGACCGTTCGGGGCCACGCCCATGGCGCTCGCCGTGCCCGCCACCGTACGGGGACGCTCTCGCGCGGAGCTGGCGCGCCCGGGCGTGCGCCGGCGTCTACGTTTCTGGACCCGTTCGACCGTCCGTTGCCGGTTGCGACCCGGGCGGCGGCGCAGGAGGACCGGGGGCATGCCCGAGGCCCTACGGGAGCGTTCGCCGAAGCTGAAGATGCGCTGCTACCGAAGCGGCCGGCCGCTAAGTGACCGGCATTGGCGCTAGGATGGGCGCGTGCCTCCACGGACGCATCGCCGCCCGCTCCTCCCCGTCGCCGCCGCGATCGCCGCGGCGCTCGGCGCGGCGTGCGCGACCGCGCCCAAGGCGGAGCCGCCGGGAGCGGCCCGGACCTTCTCGTACCAGGCGCTGTCGCTCCGGGATGCGGCGCTCAACGCGCACGACGCGGACGCGGCGGCGCGCGTCTACGCGGTCGACGCCCTCGTCGTGGACGCCGACTCGGGCCAGATCGTGCTCCGGGGCAGGGACCAGATCCGGGAGGCCCACGCGCGCTTCCTCGCCGCCTGCCCGCGGGCGCGAATCGAGGCGACCGAGCGCGCCTACGCCGAGGAGACCCGGCTCGTCCTCGACGTGGTGCGGACCTGGTGCGACCGGCCCCCGCCGATCGACGGCTGGGCGCGGTACCAGATCACCGGCGGATCGATCGTCGGCGTGCTGAAGCACGCGGTGCCGGCGTTCGGGGAGCTCCCGCCGTAGCGCCCGGCGAGGGAGCCAGAGGAGCTCCCGGAGGCGCGGTCACTTGCCGGGTTCGTAGCTCGACTTCACGTGCAGCTCGCGCAGCTGCTTCGCGTCCACGTCGCCGGGCGCGCCGGTCATGAGGTCCGTGCCCTTCTGCGTCTTCGGCCAGGCGACGACGTCGCGGAGCGACTCGGCGCCGGTGAGGAGCATCACGAGCCGGTCCATGCCGAGCGCGATCCCGCCGTGCGGCGGCGCGCCCATCTTGAGCGCGTCGAGGAGGAACCCGAACTTCGCCTTCGCGTCCTCGTCCGAGATCCCCATCGCCTTGAAGACGCGGGCCTGGACCTCGGGGTCGTGGAGCCGGATCGACCCACCGCCGATCTCGACCCCGTTCAGCACGACGTCGTAGCGCCAGCAGTAGACGCGCCCCGGATCGCTCTCGAGGTACGGAAGGTCCTGGTCGCGCGGGCGGGTGAAGGCGTGGTGCGCCGCCGCCCACTGCTTGCTCTCCTCGTCGTACTCGAAGAGCGGCGGATCGACGACCCAGAGGAACCGCCACTGGCCGCCCGAGCCGTACTCGGGGATGAGCCCCATCTTCTTCGCGATGTGGACCCGGAGGTTCGCCATCACGGTCTGGACCTGGGACTCCTTCCCGAACTGGAAGAGGAGCAGATCGCCCGGCTTCGCGCCGGTGGCCGCGTTCACGGCGGCCCGGAACTCCGGCGTGACGTTCTTCGCGAGCGGCGACTGGGTCCACTCGCCGGTCTCGCCGACCTTCGCGCGGGCGAGCCCCTTCGAGCCCATCCCCTTCACGTACTCCTCGAGCTTCTCGAGGTCGGTCCGGGAGAAGTTCGCGGACGCCGGGACCACCATCGCCTTCACGATGCCCTTCGCCGCGACCGCGTCCTTCATGAGCGGGATGCCGCCGCCATCATGCTTCTTCACGAGGTCGGTGAGGACGACGTGCGGCATGTCGAAGCGGAGATCCGGCTTGTCGTTGCCGTACTTCGCCATCGACTCGTCGAACGGCATCCGGAAGAAGGGCCGCGGGATCTCCACCCCGAGCACCTCCTTCCAGAGCTTCACGATGAGCCCCTCGATCACGTCGAACACGTCGTTCTGCTCGACGAACGACATCTCGACGTCGATCTGGGTGAACTCGGGCTGGCGGTCGAGGCGGAGGTCCTCGTCGCGGAAGCAGCGGACGATCTGGAAGTACCGCTCGAAGCCCGCGACCATGTAGAGCTGCTTGTAGAGCTGCGGGCTCTCGGCGAGCGCGTAGAACTTGCCGGGGTTGAGCCGCGACGGGACGAGGAAGTTCCGGGCGCCGCCCGGGGTGTACTTCCCCATGAACGGCGTCTCGAGCTCGAGGAACTTCTGCTCGGTGAAGTGGTTCCGGGTGAGGTGGTTCACCCTCGCCCGGGTCATCAGGGCCTTCTGGAGCGGGGCGCGGCGCAGGTCGAGGAAGCGGTACTGGAGCCGCTTCTCCTCGCTCGTCTCGGTCTTGTCCTCGATGGGGAACGGCACCGGCTCGGAGCGGTTGAAGATCTCGAGCTCGCTGGCGTGCACCTCGATCTCGCCGGTCTTGAGCCGCGGGTTCACGTTCCCGCCGCGCGACACGACCTTGCCGCGGATCCCGACGCAGTACTCGAGCCGGAGCTGGCCGGCGAGCTCGTGGACCTCGGGGCGGACGTCCTCCTCGAAGACCACCTGGGTGACCCCCTCGCGGTCGCGCAGGTCGATGAAGACCGCGCCGCCGTGGTCGCGCCGGTTGTTCACCCAGCCGAAGAGGACGACCTCCTTGCCGATGTCGGCCTGGGTGAGCGCGCCACAGCTGTGCGTGCGCTTGATCTCGCTGATGAAGCGGGCCACGGGCTTCCTCCGGGGAGCGGGAAAACAGGGGAGCTAACACCGCGGATCCCGGGGCGTCAAGGACGGCGGCGGCTCGCCGATGCCAGCGCGCCGGCCACGCCCGGGGCCCGGCGCGGCTGGCCCTGCGTGGCGATCTTCCTGCGAGCGGAGGTCGCCATGGACGACGCGGGCGTGTCGATCGATCCGGTGTGCGGGAAGCCCGTCGTCGACGACGACGCGGAGGCCCTCGAGTACAAGCGGCGGACCTACCACTTCTGCTCCGCGGGCTGCCGCGCGCGGTTCCAGCGGCAGGCGGTGCGGATCCACGTCTCCGAGCTCGCGCGGATGGGCGCGCTCTTCGCAGGCTCCCGGGCGAGCTGGGGGGTGGCGTAGCTTCGCCGCTCAGGCCGCCGGGCGCACGTCCCGGAGCCGGAGCTGCACCCGCCGCCGGCCGTCCCACTCGTCCAGGCCCACCGTGAAGGCCGCCTCGAGCGAGCCGTCGCACAGCCCGAGCCGGTCGCCCATCCCGAACCCGATCGCGTCCAGCCCGCCGAGGGCCAGCTTGAGGTGGGCGCCGCCCGCGCCGACGGTGCGCGCGCGGGACGCCGCGCCGCGGAGCGCGAACACCGGCTCGGGATGGCCCGCCCCGTAGGGGCCGAGCTTCGCGAGGTCGAGCGCGGCGCGCTCCGAGATCTCTCCCTCGGCGAGCCAGCCCTCGATCCGGCAGCGCGGGACGAGGTCCTCGTCGCGCACGTGGGCCGCGGCGTGCGCCTCGAAGGCGACCCGGAACGCGTCGAGGCTGCCGCGCGAGATGGTCACCCCCGCCGCGTGGCGGTGCCCGCCGAAGCGGACGAGGTGGTCCGCGCACGCCTGGAGCGCGTCGTGGAGGTGGAAGCCCTCGATGGAGCGTCCGCTCCCCTTCCCCTCGCCCTCGCCGAGCGCGACGAGGACCGCGGGGCGGTGGAACCGCTCGACGATCCGCGACGCGACGATCCCGACCACCCCCGCGTGCCAGCCGTCGCGGGCGAGCACGAGGCCGCGCGCACCTCCCGCGACGCGCGCGGCGGCGTCGTGGAGCGCCTCCTCGAGGATGGTCCGCTCGAGCTCCTGCCGCGCCTGGTTCTCGCGATCGAGCTCGCGCGCGAGCGCGTCGGCCCGCTCCGCGTCGTCCTCGAGCATCAGCCGGACGCCGCGCCCGGCGTCGTCGAGCCGCCCGGCCGCGTTGATGCGCGGCGCGAGCCGGAACCCGACCTGGCCGGCGCCGATCTCGGTGCCCTCGGGGATCCCGGCGACGCGCTTCAGCGCGCGGACGCCGGGCCGCCGCCCCTCCGCGATCACGTCGAGCCCGCGGCGGACGAGGATCCGGTTCGCGCCGACGAGCGGGACCACGTCGGCGATGGTGCCGAGCGCGACGAGGTCGAGCGCGTCGCGGAGGTTCGGCTCCGGCCGCGCCGCGCCGAAGGATCCGCGCTCGCGCAGCGCCCGGCGGAGCGCCATCGCGAGCGCGAAGGTGACCCCGACCGCGGCGAGGTCCTTCGAGGGGTAGGCGCAGCCCGGCTGGTGCGGGTTCAGGATCGCCTGGGCCGCCGGGAGCTCCACCGGCACGGTGTGGTGGTCCACGACCACGGTGTCGACGCCGAGCGCCGCGGCGGCGCGGACCTCGGCCGCAGCGGTGATGCCGCAGTCGAGGGAGACGAGGAGGCGCGCGCCTTGCGCGACGAGCTTCTCGACGGCCGCGACGTTGAGGCCGTAGCCCTCGACGAGCCGGTGGGGGACGTAGGTCACGACGTCCCCGCCGCACGCGCGCAGGAAGCCGGCGAGGAGCGCGGTGGAGGTGACCCCGTCCACGTCGTAGTCCCCGTAGAGCGCGATCCGCTCCCCGGCGTCGAGCGCGCGGAGGAGCCGCGCGACGGCGGCGTCCATCCCCTTCATCGTGCGCGGGTCGGGGAGGTCGGCGAGCGCGGCCGCGAGGAACCGCTCCGCGTCGGCCGGCGCGGCGAGGCCGCGGGCGGCGAGGACCCGGGCCGCGAGCGGGTGGAGCCCGAGCGCGGTCGCGAGGCGCGCCGCACCCGCGGCGTCCGCCTCCGCCTCCACCCATCGCCGCCTCGGTCCGCCGCCCTCCACGCGGCAGGAGCGGTAGCACGGCGGGCTGACGGCCGGCCGGTCGCGGAACGCCGTCTACCCGAGCGCGTCCGCCAGCGCTCGGAGCAGCGCCGCGCCGTCCCCGCGCCAGGCAGAACCGTGCATGCACGCGAGCGTCCGCGGCTGGGTGTGCGCCAGCTTCTCGATCGTGGCGCGGGTCGCCGGCGCGTGGGCGTAGTAGTCCATCGCCGCACGCATCATCTCGGATGGCCCCAGGATGTCGGACTCGGTGATGGCGATTTCGCTCGCCCCCGGCTGCGTGAACAGGTCGCCGCAGAAGAGGGTCCGCGTGGTCGACTCGGACAGGAAGCCGCAGTCCCAGCCATGCGGCACGTGCGGCGCGTCCCACCACGTGACCTCGTGGCGTCCGAGCCCGAGCCGCTCGCCGTCGGCGAGCGCGCGCGGGGGGCGGACGGCGAGGTCGCCCACGGACGTCATCGCGCCGACCGCGCTGCACGCCGCCTGCGCGCGTGGGGCGGCGGCGAGGAACTCGTTCAGCGAGCCGCACTCGTCCTGCTCGAAGTGCGAGAAGGCAACCCAGCGCAGCCGCTCGACGGGCATGACCCGGGCGATCGCGTCGCGAACCGCGGGGAAGAGCCGGCGAAGTCCCGTGTGGAAGAGGAGCGGCTCGTCGTCCACCACGAGGAACTGGTTGAAGGTGAACCCGCCCGGGATCACCGGAAGGGGCGTGCCGATCCGATAGATGCCGTCGGCAATCTCGTCGATGGTGGTTCCTGTCGGGGCGCTGCTCGGGTCCATCTCGTCCTCCTCTTCGCCGCCGGTGCGGCGGTCACGCCACGGAAGCGTAACGACGGGGCGCCTCGTTACGCTTCCCTGGCGAGGATGTTCGACGCGCCCTATTCGCTCCACGTGGCCGAGCCCCCTTCGCCGCCCGCCCGGAACCTCCCCGACGGGCGGCTCGCCGCCCGGGTCGCCGCGGGTGCCGGCGCCGATCGCGACGCGGAGCGCGAGATCTGCCGGCGGTTCGCCCCCCGCATCCGCCTTTACGGGCTCCGGCATCTGCGCGAGGAATCGGCCGCGGCGGACCTCGTGCAGGACGTGCTCCTCACCGTGCTCGAGCGGCTCCGCGCGGACGCGCTCCGCGAGCCGGACCGGCTCGCGTCGTTCGTGCTCGGAGCCTGCCGCCTCACGGCCTCGCAGCGCCGCCGCGGGACGGCGCGGCGGGAGGCGCTGTTCGCGCGGTTCGGCCCCGACCTCGTCGCGGGCGAGCCGGAGCGGCCGCGGCTGGACGTCGAGCGGCTCGATCGGTGCCTCGATGGCCTTCCGCCGCGGGAGCGCGCCGTGCTGCAGCTCACGTTCTATGCGGATCGCCTGGGCGCCGAGATCGCCGCCGAGCTCGAGCTCACTCCCGGGAATGTCCGCGTCGTCCGGCACCGCGCCCTCGCCCACTTGCGCGCGTGCATGGGCGCCGAGGAGGTGACGCCGTGACCTGCGCCGCGCCGCTCGCGATGGACGTGCTGCTCGACTACTGGACCGGCGAGCTCCCCTCGGCGCGCGCCGACGAGGTCGAGGAGCACGTGTTCGCGTGCGAGGGCTGTGGCGGCCGCCTGGCCGAGCTCGAGGCGCTGGCCGCGTCGGTCCGCAGTCTCACGAG